>CALXNP010000076.1 GCA_944389785.1 uncultured Anaerobiospirillum sp. | reverse complement strand
AATTTATTAATAGGTGGTTTAAGTAGATGTTTCTATTTAAGACTGATACCTAATATTAATTTAAGGGATCTAGGTTATAGGGGAGATAAAATAAAAAAATTTACTGCTCAATGTCGGATATATCTTTATAAATATTACTGTCTTGTACATATATATTGGCAAAAATTCTTTGTTTAACTAGCTTTTTAAATTTAAAAATTATTTTATACTTTAAAAAGTACTTAACAAAATTAATCCTCTATTTATAAATAATATTTACCATATTGTTTAATCCAATGAGAAAATGGATTTTGAGCTGAAAAAAAACTACTCTACTAAATATAAAATAAGTTTAATATGTTTTTTAAAAAATTTTTATTTAATTCATTAAGTTGCTTTTATATATTTAATTTTAGCTCTTGCTTAAAATTATTATAAATCTCATTTTTACATAATCTATAAGTATTGACTATAGCTGAAGCTATAGCTTTTGATTGTGAACTTGCATGTGACTTTACTACAACACCATCAACTCCAAGCAATACAGAGCCATTATATTGTCCTGCATCTAACCAAGATGGTTTTGCTAAATATAAGAAAAAACGCTTTAGTTTATTTTGATTTTTTAAAAAACCAACAACACCCTCTGCAGATTTTAATGCAATATTACCACTAAAGCCATCTGAAACAATTACATTAAAACATGAAGTTAGCATCTTATTAGCTTCAACAAAGCCTTGATAATTTAAATTAGAATCATTGATAATTAAATTTTTAGCTTCTTTTATAACATTATTTCCTTTTTTATTTTCTGTACCTACATTTAACAAAGCAATACTAGGCCTTTGTACTTGAGGTTTTAATGCTTTGTAATAACAACTACCTAAAAGTGCAAAACTATACAAATCTTGAGCTTTGCAGCTTGCATTAGCTCCTAAATCTAACATTAGAGCAAAACCTTGTGTGCTATTTGGCATAATGGCACATAAAGCTGGACGCTGATTATATAAACAACCTAAAATATGCCGGCTTATAGCAACTAAAGGCCCCGTACCACCACTTGAAAGAACTGCATTACATTGTTTATTTTTTAAAGCTTGTATGCACAAATACATTGAAGAGTTTTGATATGAATTTAAAGCTTCTTTAATAGTTGCATCTTGAGGAATATTTTTATTACATTCAATAATAGTGTAATAGCTTTTTAGAATACCTAAATTCTTAAGCTCATATTCAAGTATTTTTGAGCCATAAATTAAAAAATGCACAGGAGCATTTATTTTTTTTATAGCAAACTTTATGGCTTGAGGTAATTGACTAGAGCCTTGATCACCACCATTACCATCTAAAGCTATTACAATATTATCGTATTGCATAATAAATAAAAGGGGCACACAATTACTTGGCACCCCTATTTTTAAATTTATATAAAATTATTCTTGACTACCGTTTACATCAACAACTTTGACACCGCGGTAGAAACCACTTGGTGTTACGTGGTGACGAATGTGCACCTCGTTAGTGGTTGGATCTACTGATAACTGACGAGCTGTTAAGGCGTCATGTGTACGGCGCTTGTCGCGACGTGAACGGGACTGATGGTTCTGTGGAACGGCCATTATTGTCTCCTAAAAAACTAACCTATGCGGAGATTATGCCCCGCTTTCTAATTTAACTTTATTTAAATAAAATTACACCAAAATTAGGCGTTATGGCGGAGTATTATAATATTGATTGCATGTATTTACAAGATCATTTTTATAAATGAATGACTATAAATCACATATAACAAAAACTTTATCTAATCTTATATGCTTGAACACATATTGTAAGCTAAGTTTATGGTAAAATGCACTGTTTTTATTTTAATAAGATTTGTAGTATGTATTATAGTTCTAATATGTTTCATGCTCTTGGTATCAAAATTTTAGAGCAAAAAGAAAAATATTTAAAAGCACAAATGACTGTCAATAATAGTAATTGTCAGCCACTTGGTTTTTTGTGTGGAGGAGCCTCAATTGCTATGGCAGAAATTTTAGCAGGCATGGGTTCTATGGCTTTGCTAGATGATAAGCATTTTCCCTTGGGGACTAGTGTTAGTGCTAATCATTTGCGTGCTGCTGCTTTTGGAACTACAGTATATGCCCATGCTAAAGCTATGCATGTAGGAAAAACCTTACATCTTTGGGATATACAAATTCTTGATGCAGATGACAAAATCATTTCTGTAGTAAGAGTAAATAATCAAATTGTTAATAAAAGATCATAATATGTCTGATACTTTATCTAATGATATTAATAACCTTATACAAAGCCAACAAGACTTTGTAGTGTTCAAGCAAAAAAATACACAACAAATTTTTGCTGTAACTGATGCTAAATTAATTACTATAGATAATTTAGCAAACTTAAGCCCAAATAACTATTTTGTTTTAAGCCCATTTAACACTCAAAGAGATCTTAAATGTTGTGCTTTAGCTTATACAAAGCTTTTAGATCAACAAAGCTTACATGAATATACAGATAATATCAAAACAGTTAGTGCTAATAAACATTGTAATTTAATTAAATACGATGATAGTAAAGAGCGTTATACCAAAGCTTTTGCAGCCTATAAACAAGCTTTAAATAACAATAGCTTTAGTAAACTTGTATTATCACGTTATCAACAAGAAAAATTAAATCTAGATATTGGGTCTATTTTTGTCAAAGCTATAAATAAATATAAAGATGCTTTTGTATATATACTTTATACAAGTTATAGTGGTTTATGGTTTGGAGCAAGTCCTGAAATTTTATGTGAAATTAATAATGGCATTATCACTACTATGTCTCTTGCTGGTACAATGAAAAAAAATGAAACCAATAATTACAATTGGTCACAAAAGGACATAGCTGAACAAACAATAGTTACTGATTATCTAAAAAATACATTAGATCAAATTGCTACTTTGCAAAATTCAAAAGGGCCATACACTAAAGAAGCAGGACCAGTTGTACATTTACGTACAGATTTGCAATATAAACTCAAACCTAACACTAATCTTTATGAAGCCATTAACGCTTTACACCCAACTCCTGCTGTATGTGGCATGCCTAAACAAGAAGCTTTAAAATTTATAAATGAAAATGAGCTCTATGATAGACTTTATTATTCAGGCTTTTTGGGGCTTTATGATAACAAAAACATGAACTCACAGCTTTATGTTAATCTTCGCTCTATGTATATTTACCAAGATATTGCATATTTATTTGCAGGTGGCGGTATTTTAACTAAATCCGTGTTAGATTTAGAGTATGAAGAAACTATTAATAAACTAAATACCTTAAAGAGTATCTTATAATGCTATCTAATAAATTATCAGTGAGTATCTTAACCATACTTTTAAAAAAGCATGGCATCAAAGATATTATTATATGTCCTGGTTCTCGTAATATTCCTCTTGTAAATAACTTTACAGGTGATAGTTTTTTTAATTGCAAATCTATCACTGATGAGAGAAGTGCTGCTTTTTTTGCGTGTGGTCTTGCACTAAAAAACAAAGCACCCGTTGTAGTATGTTGTACTTCTGGCTCTGCAGTCTTAAATATGCACAGTGCTATAAGTGAAGCATATTATCAAAAAATACCACTTATTGTAATCAGTGCTGATAGAGCAAAAGCTTGGATAGATCAATTAGATGGGCAAACACTACCACAACATCCTATCTTTAATAACCTAGTTAAAAGCCAGATTGAATTACCTCAAATTAGTAATGCTCAAGATAAAGAAAATATTTGGCATTGCAATCGTATTGTTAATGAGTGTTTAGCATTTGCTAAACTTGAGCCATTTGCTCCTGTACATATAAATGTGCCTATTAGTGATCCTTTTTTTAGTTTTGAACTAAAAGAACAAGACATTCCTACAAATTTTTTTGATTACATCTCTTATGACAATGCGTTAAATTTTATACAAAACACTAAACGCAGATTGTTGATTATAGGTCAAAATCAATACCCTATAGATGTTACTCAACTAAAAAATAAACTTGAAGCTAACTTTGTAATCTTCAATGAACATATTGCAAATATAAAAGGCTTATCTTGTAATGGTGTACTTGATTTAATACTTTTAAATGAAAGTAAACTTGCAAATTTAAATTTTGATGTAATAGTCTCTTTAGGTGGACATATTATCTCAAAAAGATTGAAACTCTTTTTACGCAAGCAAAATTGCCCTCACATACAAATAAGTTTAGATCATAAATGTGCAGACACATTTATGAATTTACGCTATAAAGTTAATACAGATAAAAGTTTAAATACTATCTTAACTGATTTAGCTGCAATTAATACTGCCAATGATACAGATTTAAGCAACATAAAAACACAAATGTCAAATTACATCAATTATGACTTTAACTATAGTCATATGTATGTACTAAAACATCTATTTGAAACTGTAGATAAAGGCGTTATACATTTAGCTAATAGCTCAACTGTACGTTACGCTGAATTTTTTAGTACCAAAGAAAATGTAACTATACAATCAAATCGTGGTGTAAATGGTATTGATGGCTCTATTTCAACAGCACTAGGTTACGCTTGTGATAACTCTAATATGAATTATATTGTTACAGGTGATTTATCATTTTTTTATGATATGAGTGCCCTTTGGCAAGAAAATATTAAAAATAATGTAAAAATCATACTTATAAACAATCAAGGTGGTGAAATATTTTACGCAATTAAAGGTCTTAGTTTATCTGATAATGCTAAACACTTTGTTATTGCTGATCATAAAACTAAAGCCTGCAATCTGTGTCAATGTTTTGATTTCAATTATTATCATTGTCATGATAATTTAAGTTTTGAACAAAACTTTAGTAACTTTATACAAGATCCACACAAAGCTTTACTAGAATGCTTTATTGATAAAGATCAAGATATTTTAATTTTAAAAGAGTTTTTTGCTGCAATTAGTTAAGGAGAACTACATGGTAAATTGGCAAACAATTAAAGAATATAGCGAAATTAAATTTGAGTTCTATGAGGGTATTGGTAAAATTACAATTAATCGTGAGCGTTATCGTAATGCCTTTACTCCACAAACCGTTAAAGAATTAATAGATGCTTTTAATATTTGTCGTGAAGATGGCAAAATCAGAGTAATAGTATTAACTGGTGCTGGTGATAAAGCATTTTGCTCTGGTGGTGACATGAATGTTAAGGGTATTGGAGGCTATATTGATGATAATGGTGTGCCTCGCCTCAACATCTTAGATGTACAAAAACAAATACGCTCCATACCAAAAGTAGTAATTGCTATGGTTAATGGCTACGCTATAGGTGGTGGTCATGTATTACATGTAGTTTGTGATCTCTCTATTGCTTCTGAAAATGCTATTTTTGGACAAACAGGACCTCGTGTTGGTTCATTTGATGCGGGCTTTGGTTCCTCATATTTAGCTCGTGTAGTAGGACAGAAAAAAGCTCGTGAAATTTGGTACTTATGCCGCAAATACACAGCACAAGAAGCTTTAGAGATGGGCCTTGTCAATAAAGTAGTACCTTTTGATAAACTAGAAGATGAAGTTATTGATTGGGCTATGACTATTATGGAACATAGTCCTATTGCTATACGTATGATTAAAGCAGGACTTAATGCAGAACTTGATGGTCAAAGCGGTATTCAAGAGTTAGCAGGTGATGCTACCATGCTTTATTATATGACCGATGAAGCTCAAGAAGGTGGCAGAGCCTTTTTAGAAAAAAGAAAACCTTATTTTAATAAGAGCCCTCGTTGTCCATAATAATTACTTATGTAAGAAGGTGGTTAAAAAGCCACCTTTTTTGTTAAGTTTTGCCCAAATAAAACACTAGGATCTAATCTTAATTATGGCTATAGATAAAATTGATATTATAAAAAAAACTTTAATCTTTAAGTTTGATGCAGGTACATCACGTGGTGTTTATAAAACCCGAGATGTTTACTATGTTGTAATTTATAGTAATGGAAAATTTGGTGTAGGAGAAGCAGCCCCTTTACCTAAGCTTAGCATTGATGATATTGATGATTTTGAGCAAAAGCTGCGCTATTTTTGCGACAAACTGCAAATACAAGGCTATATTGATTATGAAGCTATGCGTAATTATCCCTCAATGCTGTTTGCACTTGAAAATGCTTTACTACATCTTGAGCATCAAGATTTAATAATGTTTAATACAAATTTTACTCAAAAACATGAGGCTATCATTATTAATGGTCTTGTTTGGATGGGCAGCTATGAGTTGATGCGTGAACGTTTAATAAAAAAAATAGAGCAAGGCTTTAAGTGTATTAAAATCAAAATAGGAGCTATTGACTTTAATCAAGAACTTGCTTTAATACAAAAAATTCGCTCTGACTTTGATGAAAAAACATTACAAATTAGAGTAGATGCTAATGGTGCTTTTGATATGAGTAATGTCATGACAGTTTTAGAGCAATTAAAGCAATATGATATTCATTCTATTGAGCAACCAATAAAAGCAGGACAAATTTTAAATATGCAAAAACTTATTAAAGATAGTCCACTAGCAATTGCTTTAGATGAAGAACTTATTTTAAATACTAGTTATGAACAAAAAGAGTATCTGCTTGATGTATTAAAACCTAATTATATTGTGCTTAAACCTTCTTTACATGGCGGTATTAAATTTTGCAATGAATGGATAAAATTGGCTTTAGCTCATAACTGTCACTATTGGATTACCTCTGCTTTAGAATCAAATATAGGTCTTAATTTAATAGCGCAATATGCTTCAAGTTTAAATATAAACATACCTCAAGGTTTAGGAACAGGACAGCTTTATCATAACAATATAGATTTTTGTTTAAGACTTGATGGTCAAGAGCTTTATTTTGATAAAGATAAAGTAGCTTCTATTAATTTTAAGGATTATTTATATGCTTAAATTAGCTATAGATGATGAACAGTATGAATATAAGCAATTGTGCTTTAATGGTAAAAGCTCATATTTAATAGATAAATTTAGCACTACTTATGGTATAGATAGCTTTTATACAGAGGTTGCTAAATTTATTGCTAATTTTTTAGATGATACTGATTATCTTGAGGTAAAGACCTCTGGTTCTACGGGCACACCTAAAAAATATTTAGTAAAAAAACAATATATGCTCAATAGTGCTAAAAAAACTATTAAATTTCTATCTTTAAAAGAGCATGATAGTGCTTTATTGTGTATGCCTGTTAATTATATAGCTGGCAAAATGATGGTAGTTAGAGCTTTAGCAGCTAATTTAAATTTATATATAGTTAAACCTTGTAAAAATCCTTATTTAAATTTAAATAAAAACATTGTTTTTAGTGCTATAACACCAATGCAAGCTATAAGTGCTCTTGAATATAAACAAAGTTATGAGACTATGTGCAAGGTAGAGCATACTATTATTGGTGGTGGCAGTGTAGATGATAATTTAGTAGCACATTTACAGAATGCTAGTGGTCAATTTTACTCAAGTTATGGTATGACAGAAACTTTATCACATATTGCATTAAGAGCACTTAATGGTACTGACAAGAGCCCATATTACCAATGTTTAGATAATGTTAATATTAGTCTATCAAAACAAGGTACCTTAATTATAGATGCTTTTGATGTTTGTGATGATACCTTAATAACTAATGATATAGCACAAATTATAGATAAACAGCATTTTGTTATTCTTGGACGCATTGATAATGTAATTAATTCTGGCGGAATTAAACTACAAATTGAGCAAATTGAACAAAAACTCAAACCTTATTTAAATTGTGAATTTGCTATTTGTGGGGTAAAGGATAAATTGCTTGGACACAAAGCAGTATTGGTATTAACTAGTAAAATAGATGACAATCTTTTAAATCAAGCTTTTTTAGGTTTAGATAAATATGAAAAACCAAAACAAATTATCTATATACAAGCTATACCATATACTAAAACTCAAAAAATTGATAGATATAGCTTGTATCAGCTCCTAAATAAAAGCTAAATTGAGCAGCTGCCCTCTACATAAAAATCACTTGCTCTTCCATGATATTGAGGATTTCTTTTTAAGAAAACTACAGCATAAGAGCAAGTTGCAAGACAATGTAAATTATGCTCAAGAGCATAGTCATAACAAGCCTTAACTAAATCTTTAGCAATACCTCTGCCACCTATCTCTTGAGGAACACGAGTACTTTTTATATCAAGGCTATTATCATAAATTTCAAAGCTAGCATAAGCTTCAAAACCATCAACACAAACTATTGCTTTTTTAGCCTCTAAATTTAAGTCTATATGCATACTAAAACCTATTTAACAGGAAAAACACACTCTTTTGAACCATCAATGGAGTTAGTTACATCTGTATAGCCTAATTGAACTAAAGCTGTAGCTAACTTATTGCCATTATTACCACGATAACAATGAGTATAAATTGGTCGTTGACCATTGTTACTTAATTTTTTAATTTTCGCAATTAAATCATCTGTTAAAATAGCGTCATGCACATTAACAGCCCCTTGTAGATGACCCTTATCATAATCAACTTTTTCACGAGCATCTAAAATTAAAATATCTTGATTTTGAGCTGCAAGTAAATCAGAACATAACACATTATTTTGCTTATATAATGTATATTGATATTCATCAGTACCATTAGCTACATAAATTAATTTATCTTTAATATTATTACTTAAAAATAAAGCCTTATCTTTAGCATTAGCTAAAGTATCTGCATATACAACAATATTATCCTCACGTCTTTGTTGCAAAAGATCAACATAATTTGCTAGGTCTTTTGCTTCTATATTAATAGCATGCTTAACATGTCCTTTTTGATAATCACTTTTATCTCTTAAATCAATAACTAAATAGTACTCTTTAGGCTCAATAGTTTCTTCAAGTTCATTTAAAGTTGTATCTAAATATATTTTATAGTTATTATTTGCTTGTTCTGTACCATAATTATGATTAGTAGTACATGCGCTAGTACCTAATGCAAGTAAACTTGCAAGTGCTATAGTACATAATGTCTTTTTCATAAAGTTATCCTCATGTTAATAAATATATTATTTTTTGCAGTTGTATTATAGCTCTTATTTACATATAACATACATCTAATTGATATTTACGCTATTAAAATACAAAATATGCTATAATTTAGCAAAATTAAAGGAGAGTTGTCTGAGTGGTTGAAAGTGTAGCACTCGAAATGCTATAACCTATCTTTAGGTTCAAGGGTTCAAATCCCTTACTCTCCGCCAAAAATTACATCAAATAATATCACTTCATATCGTTTTAAGTTTTAATATAAGTTTCCCAATTTCCGTAACTATAGTTTCGATTAATTAACCCAAAGTTACGGATTTTGTTTCGTTTACCT
>CALXNP010000075.1 GCA_944389785.1 uncultured Anaerobiospirillum sp. | reverse complement strand
AACACACTTTTATGAGAGTTAAAAGCTTCTAATACAAAAAGTGTGATCTAAATCGGATGGTAAGTTTGCCGTAAAAATTCTTCTAATATTGTTTTAATTAAATTGACAATTAATTAAAACTAAAATAGTTAAAAATAAATTACCTATAATAAAAGAGGATGATAATCATCCTCTTTGTTTTGATAAAAGGCTAAATCTATTTAAGTGCACTTATCTCACTTAATTCATTTTAAAAGCGTGTATAAAACAATAATACTAACTTATATTAACTTATAGAATATTTATAAAAACAATACTTAAATAACAATATAGCTTATAAAATACTTATAAAAAAGAATTTATACTTAAAAGTTATCTTATTGATTATTAAAAATAAATAATTTTTGTGATCTAAATTGTACATATAGTTAATAACTTAAGTTTTAAATTTAGTATACTGTTATAACTTACAATTTAGGTTATAATAATGAGTTAACACAAAGATTTGATTTGGTAATATAAAGTGGATAATAAATTTTCAATCAAAATTTTTGCTATTTTTTTTATCGCGTTGTTAATCTTTTTTATAGCGATCAATAGAATTGTCTATCAAGACAATGAACTGCAATTTTTTAAAACTAGTGTAGCTCAACATCAAACAGCTTTTAATATAATTGAAAGCTCATTACTTAAAATTTTACAAAATAGTAATCAGCAGAATGACTATTTTGATAAAAAAACTAAAAATTTAGTTAGCTTTTATCTAAGAGACAAGCTAGCTTTACTTTATTCTTATCTTGAAATTACCAATCATAAATTACTTAATGATGCTTTAGATACAAACAATAATAATGTTAAATTACAAACCATTTATCAAGATGAAAAAACTAAAGAAAATGTAGATATTAGTATTGTCACTGACAATAATCCCACTTTAGCAAAACTTGATATTATTTATGCTATAGCTGTTAATGGACAAATCATTACTAATGAAAACTCAGAGTTTATTCTAAATTTTATAGATAAAGACAATAAACCAGCTTCTTACGTTTTAATACAAACTTTAAAACAAGCTAAAGAAAAGTTCTATACATTTAATAGTGGTACTGAAACTTTTTATGCTCTAATCTCATCAGATACTGAGAAAAGTATTCTAGTAGCAGTAAAATCTGATAAAAAACTACTTAATATCAACCTAAAAAACAATAATCAAAGGGCTAACTTATTAGATATTGCAAATGCTCAAGCTTTAGCTTTAGCAAAAACTTATAATATAGAGTTTGCTTTATATGCTAACTCTAAACAATTATATTCAAATCTTGATCAAAATATTATTGTTAATGATAAGCTTTTACATAGAGCTTTTAATCAAGGTTCATTTGAATATATTGATAATAATCCATCAGGAAACTTTGTAATATCTTATAATCATATTAAAGAATTAGATATTTGTTTAATTGCTGCAAGTCCTATAAGTAACTTAAATAATCAATACTTTGCAACACTTAAAAATATTATTTTTTGCTTTGTTTTAATTACCATTGCTACAGCTGCTGTATATGCTTATTTTATCTATAAATACAACAAACAGCGTAAAGAAACACAGGATAAGCTTAAAGAAGAATTTATTAAAATAAAAGATCTTGATCTATCAGATAGTGAAAATACAGAAGATTTTAATCAAATCTTAAAAAATATCAAAACTAATAAATTATCTGATATTGCAGATGAGATTTCAGATAGTTTGGCACAAGTATCCAAAAAAACAATAGAATCATTTGAAAGTATTTGTGAGAAAAAAACTGTTGCTTCATTTAAACAAGGTGTTTATGAAACTGCAAAGCAAATTCAAAGGGATGCTTTACCAACAGAACATACTATGCCAAAAAGCAACAATATGGAAATTGCAACATATCTAAACCCAGCTTTTGATGTTAGTGGTAATTTTTATGATGTATTGCGTTTAGACAAAGAAAATATAGCTTTCATTATAGGTGAAGTAAATAACTATCGTAATGTAGATGCGGCTATTTTAATTGGTCATATAAGTCTGATTGTGAAAGATGTAATTATGCAGGGTCTATCTCCTGCTAAAATTTTAAATACTCTCAATGCTATCATTATTGAAAGATACCAAGGTAAAATTACATTAAATTTAATTATAGGTATTATTAATGAAGGTACAGGTAATTTTATTATTTCAAATGCTAATATGGTACACCCTATCTTAATTACTAAAGATGGTGTTAGTCCTTTAAATAATGAGCCTCCTCAAGAAAGTATAGGTAAACATCCCGAAACAGAATATAGTCAATACAAAGGAATTTTAGTACAATCTGATGCTCTTTTAGTTTATTCACATGGTGTATTAGAAACTAAAAATGAAGAAGCTAAATGCTATGATACTGAAACTTTAGTAAATACAATTAAATCAGTATATAACAATGCAGCTGATCAATTACTTATAGATTTATATAAGGATTTGGCAAAATTTAGAGGCAAATGCCCTAATGATGCTGACACTACAATAATATGTATCAAACAAAAAATGCTACATTTTTAGCAAGTAGGTGAGTTATGGAACAACAATACAATCAAGCATCATACATAACTTTAAATGATGGTAATAAAATCCCAAATATTGGTTTTGGTACTTGGACAATTAAAGATGAGCAAGAAGGTTATAAAATAGTTTTAGATGCTATAGAATCTGGATATCGTCTAATTGACACAGCAAGTATTTATGGCTCTGAAGGGTCTGTTGGTAAGGCTGTTAATCAATGCGGCTTAAAACGCTCTGATCTTTTTATTACTACTAAAGTTGGTAAAGATGATCTTGGAACTAATCTCTGTTTTCAATCATTGCAAGCGAGTTTACGCAAATTAAATTTACAATACATAGATCTTTTATTAATACACTGGCCTAATGCAAAAGCTCCTGATTATGAAAAAAAACTGAAAGAAACTTGGGAAGCTTTTTGTCACTTTAAAGAAGCAGGTCTAGTAAAATCAATAGGTGTTTCTAACTTTTTGCCTCATCATTTAAAAATAATAGATAATGGTATAATTCCTGCCGTTAATCAAATTGAATTTCATGTTGGCTATACTCAAGATGAGGTTGTAGATTATTGCCAACAAAAAGATATTTTAGTTCAAGCATGGTCACCTTTAGGTCAAAGACGCCTAAATGAAAATAAGACTTTAATTGATATGGCTAAAAAATATAATACCTCTATTGCAAGTATATGTCTTGCTTTTGTATTAAGCCACAATATAGTACCTATACCTAAAACACAGAATAAACAAAGAATGATAGAAAACCTACATTGCTTTGATATAAAATTAAGCGCAGATGATTTATCTATATTAAATAATATGCCCCAAACTGCATTTTCAGGATTACATCCTGATACTTTCTAATTTATACTATATTTAAAGCCCCTAAGCCCCATTTTGGGGCTTATTTACTATATTTATCTATATAATAATTTAATTAAAAACACCATATATTTGATCACAAACACAAAATCTATAAATACACTAATTACATAATAAACTAGAAATGATTTTATAACTTATAACTTAATAGTATGATACAATGTAGGAAATGTAAACTACCATAAGCTTTTATAGTATGATAGTTTAATAAAATATAAATATAGACATCAACAAGCTATTATCTTTAAGAAGTGAGCAAGGTGCAAAGATAATGAAAAATATGACTGTACTTAAAAGCATTTATTTTGGCTTTGGCATAATTATATCTCTTTTGATATTAACTACTATTATTGGATTATACAGAGTAGCTGTTATTAATAATGGACTATCCTATATCAATGATGATATTGCTTTAAAATCCCGTTATGCTATTAATTTTAGAGGCTCAGTACATGATAGAGCAATTGCAATTCGTGATGCTGTTTTAGCCCCCGATCTACAAAGACGTAACACTGAATTACAAAAAATTCAAAAATTAGCTAATGATTATGTTGTAGCTACCAAAGGTATGGATGTGGTTTTTGTAAATAAATATGTTGATGATAAAAGTCAAACTCTTTATAGAAACATCCAAGATGCTGAAAAAGTAGCTTTAGAGATCACTCAAAGAACATTAGATAGCCTTGCTAAAAATGACATGCAAAGTGCCGCAAACATTCTTGTTTATGAAGCTGGTGGTGCCTATACTAATTGGTTAAATTCCATTAATGCTTTTATTGATTATCAAGAACAACTCTCACAATATGAAATAAATTTAGTACGTAAAAATACTAGTAACCTCATCATTATTATGATTATAGTTACTATAATTTCAACTATTATTGGTATTGTGATTGCAAAAACTATTTACAATAAGTTAATGCAAACTATTGGTGGTAGCCCTGAGTTTAGTGTAAAGCTTATTAATCAATTTGCCTCTGGCGATTTAACTGTAAGATCAAAAACTAAATACACACACTCAATGCTAGGTTCCATCAATCAAATGGCAGAAAATTTATCTTCTACAATTTCTAGCATTTCATCTCAAGTTTCTAATCTTGCAGAAACATCTGCAAGCTTAAATGATATTGCTAATAGTAATGCAAGATTGACTTCTGATCAAAAAGAGCAAACAGCTCAAGGTGCGGAAGCTTTATCTACAGTTTTATCTGGTGTTGCTGAAGTATCAAATTTGGCTTTAAAAGCTGTTGAAATTTCAAATGAAACCAATAAAGAAACTGAAGAAGGTGATAAAGAAGTACAAAAAACAATTTCACATATTAATGAATTAGCAGACCGAGTAAGTAATGTATCTGATCTTATCTCACAACTTGATCACGATAGCCGTGAAATTGGTAAAGTTATTCAAATTATTGCTGATATTGCAGAACAAACCAATCTACTCGCTTTAAATGCTGCTATTGAAGCTGCACGTGCAGGTGAACATGGCAGAGGCTTTGCTGTAGTTGCAGATGAAGTACGAGCTCTAGCTGGTCGTACCAAATCATCAACTGTTGATATTAATAATCTAATTCAAACTAATCAACTTCACACTAAAGAAGCTGTTGAGGCTATGGATTTATCACAAAAATATGCCCAAAACTCTGTAGAACAAGCACAAAAAGCTGGTAGCTCTTTAAATAGAATTAAACAATCAGTTTCTGAAATAAATCATATGAATAGTGATATTGCTAATGCAGCTCAAGAACAAAATATTGTATTAAAAGATATTAATGCTAATATTGATCTCATAACTCAAAAAGCAGAGACTGCATTTAATAGTTCAAAAGATATGAATGAGTTCAGTTCTGATTTACATAAACTATCTGAACATATTAGTAGTTTAGTTTCAAAATTCAAATTCTAACTCCCTAATAAAAATCCCTGTTTCTACAGGGATTTTTATTAAACTTACCAAAGTTAATTTCAAAAACTTAAAGATCACCATTTAGAAACTTAATTTTGTTTTACCCACTTACAATTAATCACTATTAGAATTTTCTCTTTTACCTTATCTTAAAAACAATAATATCTATAACCGTAGATTTCATCTAATAGCTTCAATAAAGCTAGTATATTATTTTACAAACACAAGTGAGCAATAAAACAGTTTTGACAATATATTTAACAATATTTATGAATTAAAGAAAATTTTGAGGTTAAATTAAATAAGAGGCTAATAATACTTTTTATTTATAGGCTATATTTTTATGTAAATAAAAAATTACTATAGACTAAAAATAGTTAGTTTTAAAGGTTAAGTAGTTTAAAAAAAATATATACAAAAAGCTTTAGATTAACTAAAGCTTTTTGTCAAGAAAGTTAACTCATAAAGCCTATGAATGTAGTTAAAACGATTGTATTTACAAAGTCAATAAACAAAGCACCTACTAGTGGTACAACAAAAAATGCTTTAGGAGAATGACCATTAGCAGAAGTAAAGGTGGTCATATTAGCAATAGCATTAGGTGTTGCACCTAGACCAAAACCACAATGACCTGTGGCAATAACAGCAGCATCATAATCACAGCCTAAGAATCTAAAAGTAATGAAATAAGCAAATATTGCCATTACAAAGGTTTGAACTAGTAAAATTACAATCAAAGGTACAGCTAGAGCAGATAATTCCCAAAGACGCATTGTCATCAAAGCGATAGCAAGGAAGAATTGTAAAGCAATAGAACCTGCCATATTAATAGCATGTAAAGGTAATTTCTTATTACAAAGATCAAGAACATTTCTTACTATTGCAGCTACAACCATAGGACCTAAATAACTAGGCATTGTTATATCTATTGAAGCTAAAGCACGTGAAATTGCAAGACCAATACCCATACATACAACAATATAAGTACATGCATGCATTAATAATGGTTCATCTATGTACTTTTCTTCAAAACTTAATTTACCCTCTACTATCTCTTGATTGTCATGATCAAAATCCTTAGATTTTAAGTTAAATTTATTTACTAAGCGTCTACCGATAGGACCACCAATCATACAACCAGCTACTAGACCATAAGTGGCTGCCGCAATTGCTACACTGGTAGCACCAACTAGACCAGATTTTTCAAGTAAAGGACCAAAAGCACCTGATGTACCATGACCACCTGTTAAAGAAATAGAACCTGCTGCTAAACCAATTCTTGGATCTAAACCAAAAATATAACTAAGACCAATACCAACACTGTTTTGAGCAACAATCAAGCATATAGAAATAACTAAGAAGATGAAGACACTAAGACCACCATTTACTAACATACGAAGAGAAGCAGCAAAACCGATTGTAGTAAAAAATGCTACCATAAGCAGATTTTTTAAAGAATCATCAAAGCTAAAAGTACAAATTTTATAATTATATAAAACTAAAGCTAGTAATGAGAAAATTAAACCACCAACTACAGGAGCTGGGATAAAGAACTTTTTTAAAACACTAACGTAATGTTTTACTAGTCTTCCTAGCAATAATACTGCAACAGCAATAGCTAGAGTCGACTCCATACCGAAAGATATTACGATCATTTGATCTGACATCAGCATAGCCCTCTATTTTGTTGGGTGCAGTGTAAAGATACACAAAAAATGATAACAGCTTAGCATTATAGCTTTTTTTGTGATGATAATCTACTTTTAGATAAATTAACTAGACTAATTAATATTATTTGATCTGTAACTCTGATTATAATTGTCTTCTTATATAGAATAATCAAAATAATAAAAAAAATTGTCTTGGAGTAAAAAAATATGCGTGTTAATTTGCCCGTTACTGAGGTAGAACATAAATTAAAAGAAGGTGAAAAGATTATCTCTGTAACTGATTTAAAAGGCATTATCACAGACTGCAATCAAGCCTTTATTGATATTTCTGGTTTTAGTCGTGAAGAACTAATTGGAGAAAATCATAACATAGTAAGACATCCTGATATGCCAGCAGCTGCTTTTGATTTGATGTGGCAAAACTTAAAGCAGGGTAAACCGTTTATGGCTATTGTAAAAAATCGCTGTAAAAATGGTGATTTCTATTGGGTAGATGCTTTTATTAGTCCTATTATAAAAGATGGACAAATAGTAGCTTATGAATCTGTTAGAGTTAAACCTAAAGATAAAGATGTAAAAAGGGCAACTGAGCTTTATAAAAAAATTAACCAAGGCAAAAGATTAGTACCTTTAATTAAAAGACCTAGACGTGATATTGTATCACTTATAGTTTTTAATCTTATTGCCATTGTCTTATATTTTACAAGTCTACCTACATTCATACCTTTATTAATAGCAATATTAGGTAGTGGTATTAGTTTATATTTTAGAGGATTGTTATATAAAAAAACTTTTAGAGATTTAAACTCTATTATTAAAACGGTTTATGATTTGCCTGTTGGTATTTTAACTTATACAGATAACAACTCACCATCTGATCCATTGAAACTTGCTGCTTTATCTAATCAAGCCTATATCAGAACTATTTTTGGTCGTGTAGTTGAAGCTACAAATCGTGTACAGACAATAGCTGCAGA
The DNA here is from genome assembly GCA_944389785.1 of uncultured Anaerobiospirillum sp. GTDB lineage: Bacteria > Pseudomonadota > Gammaproteobacteria > Enterobacterales > Succinivibrionaceae > CALXNP01. Next base: position 2,187 of record CALXNP010000075.1, on the reverse strand, counting down.
TACTAATAAACTTTCTCTTGAAACAAATAATGGTATTATTAAACAATATAAACAAACATCATCCATTGCAGACTCAGTACAAAAGATGACAAAAGCTTTTCATGATATTTTAGATGATGTATCAGATACTACTGATTTTGCAAATAAAGCTAATGATATTGCCCAAAATGGTAAAGCTGTTGCTAAAGATTCAAATGATGCAGTACAAAATATCATCAGTATTTCAGAACAAGTACTATCTATTGTTGAAACACTTTCTGAAAAAGCTCAAGATGTACAAGGTGGTTTATCTCATATTAAGAATATTGCTGAACAAACTGATCTATTAGCTTTAAATGCATCAATTGAAGCTGCTCGTGCTGGAGAAGCAGGAAGAGGTTTTGCTGTAGTTGCAGACGAAGTTAGAGCATTATCTTTAAGAACAGATAAATACACTAAAGACATTAATAGTTTAATTGATATATTAATATTAACATCTAAGCAAGCTGTTGAAATTACACAAAAAAGTAATGAAGCAGCTATAATTGGAGCTAAAAAAATTAAAAATAGTATTGAGCTATTAGATGGCATTAGAAATAATATTAATGAAATTTCATCACGATCTAATGCTATGACTAACTTATTAAAGGAGCAAAATAGCATAGCTGAATATATTAATGATCAAGTTAAGGATATTGAAAACTTAGCCTCTGCTTGTGCTGCTAATGCTAATAAATCCACTAGTTCTGTATCTAAACTTAAGAATATTGCTTTAAACTTAAATGCAATGATTTCACGTTTTACTACACATTATGACAATCGCTAAATAACATTTTATAGTTGGGCTAGCTGATATTTAACATTAATATGCCCAACTGTAAATTATTAAATAAACAACTATTAAACTTTAAATCTGTCAAAAGCACTAAGCTTAACAAAACGTACTTGAGTTTTATCGTAAAACTCACCTATAGTTTCTATTTGTCTTTTTACATCATCACTAGTATATACCTTTGTATACCATCTTTTCTTATTACCGTCAAACTTATAACCTAAAGACTTTAACTTATCTTTAATCTCATAAGTATTGCCTAAAACAAAAACATAAAATTCACTAGTTAAAGCCTGATCTATAATCATAGAAAAAGAATCTTGCTCAATATGCATTAACCAAATTAAAGCTAAACAATCTTCACAAGCTCTATGAGCTTCATAAAACCAGCCTCTTGACTGTAATAAAAACTCTAACTTTTTACCAGAATTACCTAAAGCTTCCCAATTGATGTTATAAGAGCAAGCCCAAGATAAATTACTGAACATCTCAAAACGCTTATCAAAAAAAGGTCTATCAAAAGCTGCATTATGAGCTACAATTAAAGGTCTACCTACAAGCATTTGAGAAATTTGATCTATATCAAATTGTTTTGCAGCAACCATACTATCAGTAATTCCTGTGATATCAGTAATCTTAGGTGGTATTGGCATTTTAGGATCTTCAAATTCATTATAAATTTTATTAATACTTAGAATCATACGTCTATCTAAAGAATATGTAGCTCTTACCATACCTAGTTCTATGATTTTATCATTATTAAAATCAAGGCCTGTTGTTTCTGTATCTAAAAATACAACACTAAAAGTACGTTCACCCTCAATAACATCATGTAGTTTATATGGTAACTGATCTAAAAATTCTGTTTTAGTAAAAGGAACACGCTCTAATAGTCTAAAATCCTCAGGTCGTAATTGTATTTCGTCAAATCTCTCCATTGGAAATAAATTAGAATATGAACTCACATTAAACTCCTATTAATTCTTTTTAAGCTATATTTTTAAATTATTAAGTAATAAATACTATTTACAAATTCTATCAAAACTCTAATCAAGCTATCAATTTGTTAGCATTAAAATACTTAAACTCTACTACAAGAGTAATTTCATATAAATAAACTATAATTTATAAAGTTAGATAAACATTCTTTAATTATCTTGTATTAATATATATAACTTAAAATAAATTTATCTTTATATTTTTATTATAAATTTTAAACTAAAATTTATAATAATAAAACCTTATATCATATGTATATTATAAAAATATGTTAAATTACTCTCTATATTATTAAATTATAATATAAGTTTCCCAATTCCCGTAACTATACACGGGAATTATCGCTTAATTTAGGGTAATTTTACCATCAAACACTA
>CALXNP010000074.1 GCA_944389785.1 uncultured Anaerobiospirillum sp. | reverse complement strand
ATAGAGGGTTTTCATATGTTAATATTTCTTAAGATCCTGGGCATGGTATAAAATCTATACTCTTATAGTAAAAGTGAGCTTTAGCTCAAAAATTTGCAAATAACTGCTTGACAAGAAATATAAACTATATTTTTCTATTGTTTATGGTGGGTAGTGCTATCATTTTATTAAAAAAATTTACTGCTCAATGTCGGTTCTTAGCCATTATATAGTTTTTCAAAACAACATTAGCCTTTACTACAACCTGTTCTTGTATAAGCTTATAACCACGCTTGATAAAAAAATCTTTAGCACTTATTGAAGCGTGTACATATATGGTATCCACTGTTATAACACTCTCAAGTATATTACACAAAGCAGTAGCTATTCCTTGCCTTTGATAATCTTTATGTACGAAAAGCCTATTGAGATATCCTGTCTTTTCAATATCTCCAAAACCAACTACAATATTTCCAACTTTAGCAACATAAGTATAATTATCTAAAAAAGATTTATTCCATATAGCTTTATCTATATTTGAAGTCCACGCTGTCAATTGTTCTTGTGTATAATCTTTAGCGTTTATAGAATGTACTGTATCATAAAAAAGCAACATTATAGCTTTTAGATCTGATGGACTATATTTTTCCACACAAAAGCTTATCATATGACTTATAACAATATCTTAATTAGTTTAATTTACCTAACTCTTTTAATGCAGAACCAAAAAATAGACGTGACTCAATACCTTCAAGTGATGAGTTAGCAGTATTTGGCACTAATTTATAAGCTATTAACAAAAATAATATACAAGCTACAATGCTCAATAGAAAATAGCCGCTAAAATTAATCATCTCCATTAATAGCATATAATGTCTATAGCCAAAAAGTAATAACACCACATTAGCAATAAATACAAAACTAACACCAAACTCTCTGCCCCGAGCTGGTATTAACTCACATGCTAATAATGGTACTAATACCACAAGTATAATTACTGAACCAAAAATATATAGAAGACTTAAGATAATTAAAACTGTGCTGCTAATATATATATCACTAAAAATTGAAATTATAAAAAGTATTGATAATATTAATAAACAAATACTTGCACCAAATAATAAAACTTTATCTCGACCAAATTTATCTACAGTAAACGCAACACAACATACCGCTATAAAAGAAATAGTTGCCATTAACTTATCTAAATTATAATCAAAATCATAAGAATAATTTTGATAAATAAGATATCCTTTTTCCACTAAAGATAAGAGTACGTGCGGTATAAAAATAAAACCACTTAAATGAAATAAAATAGTTAAAGCAACTAATAACCAAAGCGAACGTCTATAATTAGCATTTTGTAAAAATAAGCTCAAACCTGCTTCATCATCACTGCTAGTTTCATTAATAAAGGATAACTCTCGAGCAGCTATACCCATGTTGTGTCTTAATTTAAATAAAGTGCTCAATGAAGCATCAGAATAACCTACACTAGCTAACCATCTTGGACTTTCTGGTAAGCATACAAAATTTATTAAAATAAAAATAATATTGAAAAAAGCAAAAATTGCATAATAGATTAAAGTATCAAATATAACAAATATATCTCTTAAAATCGCAACTAATTCTATAGCTCCAAAGAATAGAACCCAAATTAAGATATTACAAAAGCCTCTATTTGATGGTAAAGTAATTTCACTAACATAAAGTCCTACTGCTAAAAGATAAATAGCACTAGCAAAACCAATGGCAAATTGAGCTAACAAAAATAAAGCAAAATTAGTAGCAGTAACTGAAGCAAAAATAGCAAATAAACCAAAACAAGAGCTAGCTATAAGACATATTCTACGACCTGATGAATATACAATCCAACCACCTAAAAAAACACCTAATAAAGCTCCTAATAAATAAGTGCCTAAAACTGTCTCAATATCTGTTGCAGATAAAATAAAGTAATCAATAAAATATTTCTGATTAGTAAGTATAATACCTAAATTAATACCAAAAAAGATAGCAAGACTTGCTGCCATCATTACATAGCGTATTGGTATTAAAGAAATTTCTTCATATTGTGTTTTATTATGTAGATTATTTTGCATAATATATCTTAAGTTTTGCTATTTTTGGTAACATAATTTTAACATAAATAATGGCTTGTATCTTAGGCTATTAATACTGTAATCTTGATTAAAATAGGTTTTGTTATGAGTTTAATATCGATACCTCAATTTGTAGGACATGTAACAGTTGTAGGAGATGTAATGCTAGATAGATATTGGTCTGGCTCATCCTCCCGCATTTCACCTGAAGCACCTGTACCTGTTGTTAATATTAATAAAATTGAAGATAGAGCAGGTGGTGCGGCTAATGTAGCTTTAAACATTGCTGCCCTACAAGCTCCTTGTACTTTAGTTGGAATCATAGGCTGCGATGAAGCTGGTGTAAAATTAAAACAATTTGTACAAGAGCATAATGTTGAAACTAACTTTGTTGAATGTCAAGATTTACCAACTATAACTAAACTTAGAGTTTTAAGTCGTAATCAGCAATTAATTAGATTAGATTTTGAAGAAGGTTTTGCCTCTATAGATCAGAGCTTTATTTTACATCAGTTAAGAAATGTTATACATAAAACAAAAGTATTAATTTGCTCTGACTATGGTAAAGGAGCTTTAGTATCAATTGAAAAAATGATACAAATTGCTAATGATGCTAATGTACCTATTTTAATCGATCCAAAAGGTACAGACTTTAAACGCTATCAAAATGCTACACTTTTAACACCAAACTTATCAGAATTTGAAGCAGTAGCTGGTAAAGTTAAAAATGTAGCAGATCTTGAGCAAAAAGCATTAAAAATGATAGATGACTTTAACCTCAAAGCCTTATTAGTAACACGCTCAGAAGATGGGATGTCCTTAATTAGAAAAGGTAAAGCTGCTGTGCATCTTCCAACCCAAGCTCGTGAAGTTTATGATGTAACAGGCGCTGGTGATACTGTCATTGCTGCTTTAGCTACAGCTTTAGCAAGTGGTCTTGATTTAGTTAGTGCATGTGAAATTTCAAATAAAGCTGCAGGTATTGTAGTAGGTAAATTAGGAACTTCAACAGCCAGCATACAAGAGCTTAAAGAGGCTTTTTGTCCATATAAAAATACCACAGAGGGTATTGTAACAGAAGATGAATTATTAGATAAAATAACTAAACTCAAAGCCTTGCATAAAAAAATAGTTATGACTAATGGCTGTTTTGATATCCTGCATAAAGGTCATGTAGATTATCTAAAAAAAGCACGTGCTTTGGGTGATATTTTAATTGTAGCAGTTAATAGTGATGAATCAGTTAAACAGTTAAAAGGCCCAACTAGACCAATTATCCCACTACAAAACCGTATGTATCTGCTAGATGCTCTAGCCTGTGTTGATTTTGTTGTAGCTTTTAATGAAGAAACTCCAGAACGTTTAATTGCTAAAATTCTACCTGACATACTAGTTAAAGGTGGTGACTATACTGTTGAGCAAATTGCAGGACATAAACAAGTTTTAGCTAATGGTGGACAGGTACTGACTATTGAATTAGTTGCAGATCAATCAACTACTAATATTGTTAAAAAAATTAAGGAAAATAACTAATGTTTCCCTCATTTAATGAACTAGATACACAAACTATATTGCAAGATTATCAAATACCTACAGGCTATAGTGAAATAGGTCAAAATTTAGCTCATGCTTTAATTGAGCAAGGTAATGTTAATATATTAGATGTTAGAACTAAAGAAGAATTTGATGATGGACATATAGAGGGTGCCTTAAATTGTTCACATGATATAATTTATACCTATAAACTTTTACCTTTTAATCTAGACAAAGATAAGCCATTATTAATTTATTGTCGTTCAGGACATAGAGCAACTGAAATTGGCCCATTATTACATAATATGGGTTATAAATATGTACTCAATTTTGGTGGCGTATTGACTTGGAAATATGGATTAATTAATCAATAAGGATATTATTATGCACATTTTTATTATAGATGCAGGTTGTAAATTACATGGTGTAGGCGGAAGCTTAAATCATCATTATGCAGATATGGCTAAAAGCATTTTACAAGAGCAAGGTCATAGCGTAGAAATTACTCGTATTGATGAAGGTTATGATATAACAAAAGAGCGTATAAAAATATTAGATGCTGACATTGTAATTTTACAAACCCCAGGTTGGTGGATGTCTACTCCTTGGCAATATAAACAATATGAAGATCTAGTATATGGTAATGATATGTTTATTTATGGCGATGGTAGATCACGTAACAATCCAAATTTAAAATATGGTAGTGGTGGAAAGTTATTAAATAAACGTTATATGATTTCAACTACTTGGAATGCACCAAAGGAAGCTTTTGAAGATCCTAGTCAATTTTTTGAAGGTGTTGGTATTGATGGTGTATTATTTGGTGTTCATAAAACTTTTCAATTCTTAGGTATGCAAAAACTACCTACTTTTATGGCCAATGATGTACTTAAAAACCCAACTCATGAAGCAGATTTTGCCCGTTTTAAAGCTCATCTATTAGCTAATATTAAATAAACTTAGTTTAAGCTAGCAACTTTAGCTGCTAGCTTAATTAATAATTACTTATCAAGATCTTGGCTTTGTAAGGTCCAAATATCTTTTACATAATCTTGAATTGATCTATCTGAACTAAACTTACCCATTGAAGCAGAGTTGATAATAGCAGCTCTAGCCCAACGTTTCTTATCCTCATACATAGCACAAGCTCTTTGATGAGCATCTACATATGAAGCAAAATCAGCTAAAACTAAGAATGGATCACCACCATCTAATAAAGAGCGTTTAATTGAAGATAATTCACCTGCATTATCAGTAAAGTAATCACTGTCTAACCAATCTAACACAGCTTTAAGATCACTATTACTATTGTAATAATCCCATGGATTATAGTGCTTCTTAAGTTCTACAACTTCTTCTACACTTAAACCAAAAATAAAGTTATTCTCAATACCAGCCTCTTCTACAATCTCAATATTAGCACCATCCATAGTACCTAAAGTTAATGCACCATTAATAGAGAACTTCATATTAGAAGTACCTGAGGCCTCATAACCAGCTGTAGAAATTTGCTCTGAAATATCAGCAGCAGGAATAATCTTTTCTGCTAATGAAACACGATAATTTGGTAAGAAAACTACCTTTAATTGATCCTTAATTCTATGATCATTATTAATCTTTTCACCCACTTTATTGATAGCATAAATAATATCTTTAGCTAAGCTGTAAGCAGGAGCAGCCTTTGCACCAAAAATAAAGACTTGAGGTACAATCTTTAAGCTTGGATTTGATAAAAGCTTTCTGTAAAGATACATAATATACAATAGATTTAAATGCTGACGCTTATACTCATGCAAACGCTTGACTTGTACATCAAACATAGCATTAGGATCAACTTCTACATTACATAACTCTTTAATTGTTACAGCTAAAGCTTTCTTATTTTCAAACTTTACATCCATAAAGCGTTTTTGGAAGTTTTCATCATCAGCATAAGCTTTCATCTTAGCACATAAGCTCAAGTCAAGCGGCCAATCTTTACCACTTACTTCATCATAAAGCTTAGCTAATCCTTCATTACATGCTAATAACCAGCGACGTGGAGTTACACCATTGGTAACATTGCAAAACTTATTTGGATAAATTACGCTAAACTCTGGGAATAATGAGTTTTTAACAAGATCAGAGTGAACCTTTGCCACACCATTAACTTTACCTGAAGCAACTACGCAAAGATTTGCCATACGCACCATCTTGCAAGGACCTTCTTCAATTAATGATAACTTAGCTTTAACTTCATTATTGCCAGGGAAATGTTGCTCAACTAAGCCATTTAAGAATCTATAATTGATCTCATAAATAATCTCTAAATGCCTTGGTAAAAGTCTTTCAAATAAATAAACAGGCCACTTCTCTAAAGCTTCTGGTAAAAGAGTATGGTTTGTATAATTAAAGACATCAGTTACAATCTTAAATGCCTCATCAAAGCTTAAACCCTCTTCATCTATTAATAAACGCATAAGCTCTGGTACTGCAATTGCAGGATGAGTATCATTTAACTGAATAACTATCTTCTTTGCAAATTCACTATAATCATGATGATGTGTTCTATTGTAACGACGCAAAATATCGCGTAAAGAGCAGGCACAGAAGAAGTATTGTTGAGTTAAACGCAACATCTTACCTGCTTCTGTAGAATCATTTGGATATAAAACTTTAGAAATAGTCTCTGCAGCTGCTTTTTCCTCTTGAGCATCAACATAACCACCACTATTAAACACATCCCAGTTAAATTGCTCAGTAGCACGAGACTCCCAAAGACGTAAAATAGTTACACTAGCAGCTCTATAACCTACAACAGGAATATCCCAAGGCACACCTTTGATAATGTGAGCAGGGTGCCAAACCTTAGTTTTAGTGTTATCAGCAGCAACTAACTCCTCAACATAACCACCAATTGGAATATTTTGTATAGATTCAGGACGACATACTTCCCAAGGACAACCATATTCACGCCAAGAATCTGGACGCTCAACTTGTCTGCCACCCTTAATTTCTTGACGGAATAGACCATTTTCATAATGTATACCATAACCTACACTTGGATATTTTAATGTAGCTAAAGAATCAATGTAACAGGCAGCTAATCTACCTAAACCACCATTACCTAAAGCCATATCTGGCTCTTCATTGCAAAGAGCATAAATATCCTTGCCTATTTCTTTTAGAGCTTGCTTAGCTACGTTAAAAATTTCTAAATTGCATAAATTATTAACAGTAAGTCTACCCATTAAAAACTCTGCTGATAAATAATAAACAGCTCTAGTATCATGCTTTGCGTGAGTAGATTGAGTATTTGTTAATTTTTCAAAAATAATCTCATTAATAGAAGCTACTACAGCTTGCCACCATGCTAAGTCACTAGCCTTAGTTTCTGAAGTTCCAATAGTACATCTTAAGTGATGAATGATCTTCTTTTTTAAGTCTTCAACACTTATTAGTGTTTGATCTTGTTGCTTTTGTTCTTCAATATTTTGTTTATTAGACATTTGTTGTTCTACCTCATGTGCAGATTGAGTTACATGATTTCTTTTTGTTCTATTTTTTGCCATATTTGCCTCCAATGGCTGTTTTTTTATTTATTATAAATCAGGTTTAAAACTGTAATTCATCAGGTATTGGTAAATTGCTATCTAAATCGCGTGGTTTTGGAGATTTACCTTCTTTAAAAGCTTTCATGCCCAAAACATAAGCAAGTACCTGAGCTACAGCCTTAAATAAACCTTTTGGAATTTCCTTATCTAAATCTGTAGTGTAATAAATGGATCTAGCAAGTGGTGGTAATGTCAGCACAGGTATATCATACTCTCTAGCAATTTCTTTGATTTTTTCTGCTACTTCATCAATACCTTTAGCTACCACAACAGGTGCTAAACTTCCATTTGGATCATAAGATAATGCAACAGCATAATGTGTAGGGTTAGTTACAACAACATCAGCTTCTGGTACATTACTCATCATACGACGTGAAGCCATTTCATATTGCATACGTCTAATTCTATTTTTTATTTGAGGATTACCTTCAACTTCTTTGTATTCATCCTTAATTTCTTGCTTAGACATACGTAATTGTTTGTGATAATTCCAAATTTGGAAAGGCACATCTATGAGTACAATAGGTACCATAGCACAAACAATAACTAACATAAGAATAAATAACAAATTAATTGCTTTTGAAATAGCACTATTTATGTCAATATAAGACAAACTTAAAATATCAGGTGTATATGCTTTAATAATAAAATAGCTTAAAGTAGCAATAAAAGTAACCTTAGCAATACTTTTAACAAGCTCAATTAACGAGTTTAAACTTATCATACGCTTAAGCCCTGCTAAGGGATTTAGTTTTGAAAATTTTGGCATCATTGCTTCTTGAGAAAAACTAATTCCACCTAAAAAAATGCTGCCAATCAAAGCAAAGATTAACATGATCATACATGCTGCAAACAAAGGTATAGCAACAAGCATCAGATCAGTTAAAAATACTCTTTTCATTTCATCAATAGTAAAAACCTGATCTCGCGTCAATTGTAATGACGTGTTAAAAACACCTACAAAGCCTTTGCCTATAAAAGGGGCTAATATATATAAGGCAATTACTCCTGATAAAAGTACAAATAAAGTTCCAGCCTCACGAGAACGAGGTATCTGACCTTTTTTACGAGCATCAGATAAGCGTTTACTCGTAGGCTGTTCCGTTTTCTCCTGACCGTCAGACTCTGCCATTATTACCTCTTAATCATACATGGCTTTATCACCATTTTTCTCAAGCCATGCTCTTCTATCTTGTGAACGTTTTTTAGATAATAACATATCTAGCAAACCAAAGGTTTGATCTTGCTCGTTTCTTGATAAAGTAAGCTGCATTAAGCGTCGAGATTGTGGTGCTAGTGTTGTTTCACGTAATTGCTCAGGATTCATCTCACCTAAGCCTTTAAAACGCTGTATTTTAATATTATCCTTTTTTATGCCTTTTTTTAATAAAAATTTCTGCTTTTGCTTCAACTCTTCGTCATCTAAAGCATACTCTTTATATTTACCAGCATCAACACGATATAAAGGAGGACAAGCTACATAAATATGACCTTTTTCCACTAAATTTGGAAAATGCTTAACAAATAAAGCACATAACAAAGTACCTATATGTAAACCATCAGAATCAGCATCAGCTAAAATACATATTTTGTTATAGCGTAAAGCACTAAGATCAGGACTATCCATATTAATACCCATAGCTACACAAATAGATCTTATTTCCTCACTAGCTAAAGCTGTATTTGCCCCTACTTCCCAAGTATTTAAAATCTTACCACGCAATGGCAAAATAGCTTGAAAACTAGCATCTCGTGCCTGTCTTGCAGAACCTCCAGCACTATCACCCTCTACTATGAATAACTCACTAATGCTAGGATCATTGCTAGTACAATCTACAAGTTTACCTGGAAGTTTAGGCCCTTTTGTAAGCTTTTTACGCTCAACAAATTTTGTACTTGCTTCTCTTTTTTTAGCAGCTTCAATAATAAAGTTTGCTATATTTTTTCCTACCTCTACATTAGAGTTTAAATATAAAGAGAATCTATCTTTAACTACATTTTCTACTAAAGAAGCACAATGACGGGATGACAATTTTTCTTTAGTTTGACCTGCAAATTGAGGATCTTTGATCTTAACGGCTAATACATAAGAACATCTATCCCATACATCATCTGCATTTATCTTTAAATTTTTAGGCAATAAGTTGTGTAATTCACAAAACTCACGCATAGCATAAAGTAAACCTAGTCTAAAACCATTAACATGTGTACCACCCTCAATAGTAGGAATAAGATTGACAAAAGACTCACTGCAGCTTACCCCTCTAGTTTGAGAAATATCATAACATAGGGCAAAATCAACTTCATATTCGCTATCTTTAACAGTACAAGCAAAAGGATCTTTTGGCTCTATTTCAACATTTTCTAATTGAGTTTTTAGATAATTACTTAAATCACTATCATGGAAAAAGACTAAATTTTCATTATTTATTCTATCTTCATAATTTACTCTAAGTCCTCTGCATAGTACAGCTTTAGCTTTTAATAAGTGCTTTAAAGCTTTAATATTAAATTTTGGACTATCAAAATATTTTGGATCTATTTTAAATAAAATATCAGTACCACTTGTATTTTTAGCACATGTACCAAGTTGAGTTAACTCTTCAACCTTAACGCCATTTTCATAAGCAATACCATAAAGATGGCCCCCACGTTTAACTTTGGCTTCAAGACGCAAAGATAATGCATTAACTACACTTACACCAACACCGTGTAAGCCACCTGAAAAGCCATAATTATCGCTAGAAAATTTACCACCTGCATGCAGCTTTGAAAAAATAAGCTCAATAGCTGGTACCTTTTGTGTAGGATGTACATCTACAGGCATACCTCTGCCATTATCGATAACTTCTAAAGTAGTTTCATCATGTACTATTACAGTAATTTGATTAGCAAAACCAGCTAAAGCCTCATCTACAGAGTTATCTATGACTTCCATAGCTAAATGATTAGGATTACTTGTATCAGTGTACATACCAGGACGTCTTTTAACTGGTTCTAAACCTTCTAATACCTCAATTGACGAACTGTCATATTCTTTTTTTACAGCCATTATTATCTCTTTATTTTACGTATATTGTATTATTAATTATAAATTTTAGTCGCTCTATTTTAACATATTTTAGCTATGCTTAGTATTCATCTTTAAAAGAAAGCACTAATATATGA
>CALXNP010000073.1 GCA_944389785.1 uncultured Anaerobiospirillum sp. | reverse complement strand
AATTTTATTACATTGAATTGCTTTTGATTCATGATTTTTATACAATAGCACGTGAGACCTCCTTTGTGCTTTTTTTGATTAATATTCAATATAGAGAGGTCTCTTTATTTGTACATAATATAAATAGATAAAATTTATTATTTACACCTAAAAAAGTTTTTCCAAGCATATTGAAAAAAAATGCTTCAAAAAAATATAGAATCAAAGCTCTTAATATATTTAAGCCTAATTATAACTAACTGTTTGTATTATATTTTTTATCTAAATTCCTTATAATGTTATAAAAATATAGCTAACTTGTAATTTTTTTATAATCTCTTAAGATCCTAGGTATGTTTAATTATAGTAATATATTTAATGAATTAACTAAAAGTAAAGCTCATGTATAAAAAGATTAAATCAAATAGTATTATTAACTTTATAATGATACTAGGTATTAGCTTATTTCAGGTTTTATTTATTGTATTTATTCTTGCAACATTCAATAGTTATAAGCAGCAAGCTCATGAGAATTTAGTAAATATTTATAGTCTTGAGGTATCTAATAAATTATCATTAATTGGCAAGCTTGGACGTAATTTAAAAACTTACATAGCTCTAGATACAACAATACAAGCATTAGCACAAAATACAAATACTGATCAGATCATATTACTAGATGATAATAAACAAGTAATTACATCACTTAAAGCTAATGATCTTGATTTTAAAGTTGAGGATTTAAGCTCAAATAAGCTAAAACTTCTTAGTGATACATACTTAGTACATAGTTTTACTTTAAACAATCAAAAATTAGGATATTTACTTGTAAAACTAAACTATACACAAACGCAATTAATTAATTTTTTTAAAGAAAAAAATATTTTATTAAGCTTAATATTTAGCATTATTTATTCAATTATCTTTTTTATATTCTTTAATTATAAGCAAAAACAAGCCATAGAAAATAAACAATCTTTTTCTAAGTTTAAGTATATTGTAATACCTTATGTTTGTGGACAAATCTTAAGTTTAAGCTTTATTTTTAATGATGTTGTAAAGCAAAGTTTAGATACTATGTCTAGTATTGAGTATAGTACAAGTTATGGTATTGCAAGTGAGCTTGAGCGTTTAACTAATCTTAATATTGCAATAGAAGAAATTGCAAATCTTCCAGAACATTTAAATAGCATTAAAGATCTTGTAAAAGATATAGATGCTATTGCTATTTATGATAAACAAAATAATTTTATTTTAGGTGACAAATTAGACAATTACACAAGTTCTGTAGCTATAGGGGCTAGTCCATATTTAGTTAAAAGTAAAATAAGTTTTAACTTTTATCAAAATCTTATAATAAGATTAGCTTGTGATATGTTAACGATGATGCTTATTTTTACTATTATCATCTATGAGCTTTTATCTTTTAGTCATTTATCTATAAAAAGAAATTACACTTTGCTGCTTAAAAAAGTTGTGTATTTTGATGTGAACTTAATTAGACCATTTTCCTTTTTATGTATTTTTGCTATTTACATGCCTTTTAGTATTATTTCTTTATATATGCTAGAGCTTGATAATAATTTTTTAGGATTAAATAAGGAATTTATTTTAAGTTTACCTATCTTTATTGATATGTTTGCTGTGTTTGTCGCATCTTTATTATTACTTGTTTTTTCTAAAAAAATAAGCAGTTGGCAAAGTACATTAGCCATAGCAATAACAATGATAGCAATAGCTATGTTCTTAGCTTATATTACAAATAATGCATATCTATTTATTTTATCTAGGATATTTTATGGTTTAGGTTATGGCTGTTTTATCTTTAGTTGTCAGCTTTTTGTATTATCTACAGCTAAAGCAAGTGAAAAAGCTTATGGCTTTGCCTTATTTTCATCAGGTATATTTTCAGGTTTATTATGTGCTTGTGCCTTTGGTGGGCTAATTGCAGACCGCTATGGTTATGCTATGGTATTTTTAGTATCAAGCTTAATTTTATGTATAGCCCTTATAGTTCTTGCTATTATAAAGTTAAGTTATAGTAATAATGCTCATAGTTTGCTTGAGGAATCTAATAAAAGTATCAATGTATCAGCTTTGTTTGCATTTTTAAAAGATAAAAATGTATTATCTTTATTTTTCTTCCAGGCCATACCTTATAGTGCTTTAATTATTGGTTTATTTAATTTCTTTTTACCTGTTAATATGCAGTCTAATGGTTTTCAAGCTAGCATTGTAGGCCAAATTAATATTATCTATACTTTGATTATAGTTATTTTTGCACCTAAGTTTGGAAGCTTAATAGATAAGAGTAATAACAAATATCTTTATCTTACTTTAGGGGTATTATGTGCAGCTATAGCACCTATATTTTTCATGCAGCAAGATCATATTTTATTAGGTGCCATTACTGCTATGATATTTTTAGGTTTGAGTACAGCTATTAATGATTCAGGGCAAGTTGCTATTATGTCTAACTATAAAGCAGCAGCAATTTTTGGACATAAACAATCATTATTGTTATTAGACATTTTTTTACGTATAGGTCAAATGATTGGTCCTTTAATAATAGCTTTTGCTTTAAGTTTTGGTAATACATCAAATTTTATGTATATTAGTTTAATTGCTGTAGTTTTATCTTTATTATTCTCTGCTATACAATTTAAACAAAAGTAGAAGTTATAGTTATGTACAATTTATTTAAAAATAGCTCATTTAGTCACTTACTAGAATTTTTTGATAACTATAAAGATATAAGGATCTTAGATCTGTATAAAAGTTTTAAGCAGACAAAAACATCAGTTAGTATGCAGTTTTATGAAATAGTAAAAAAGCATATAGCTTACACTTATGGCGATGATTTTGCTAAAAGAGCAAGTTCTTCTTTGCTGCAGGGTGATTGTTTATTTGCAGCAAATCATGGGGGATTTGAGAATTTACCTTATGTTTTAGCATCTTCATTATTGATAAAAGCAACTAGCTCTTATTTGGATTTAGGGGATAATATCTTTTTTACATGTAATTCAATTACTCCTAAAAATCCAAGTTACCCTACAAGTTTAAAATTTGGTCTTAGACAAAATAATAGATACAATACAATTAATCTTATACCAAGAAAATATGATCAGTGTTTTTTAGATAATATAAGAGCCATTAGTGCAGATGATATAGCCTCAAAGCAAGATAGGATAAATAATTTAAGTTCTGCTTTAGATTTACAAGCTGTATTAAAATTACAAGGTAAACTAATTCAATTTAATAAGGACGATAGTTTTATTACTCAAAGCTCTTTATTAAATACCAATGTATATGATGAGTATATGCCAAGTGCCTTAGCCAAAAACTACTATATTTCTATTGAGGCAGTAGCACAAGATTGTTTGCTTGAGGATTTAACAAAAGAGCATAGTTTTATCAATAAATTATTAAAATCAGAAGATAAATTACTTTGTATACTTAAAGCCTTGTCCAATCACCTTGCTTGTTTTGATGAAAGACTTATTGATTTAAAAGATGAGTTAATAAGTTTTAATAATTTATATGGAACTATATTATTTTATGCCATTAATGAAAAGAAACAAAAAGAGCAATGTAAACTAATACAAAAAGCTGATGGTCTATATTTAAAAAGCTATAGTTTAGAGATAAAACTAAGTCCTAAATATTTATATGAGGCTTTAGCAGAGCATAGGCTAGTACCAAATATTTATACTATTAATATGTCTTTTATGTTTGATCATAAAGTTAAATTAGTAGGTGGTATTTTTATGTCTTACTATATGAAACATATGATAAATGTTACAAGACAATACTTAGGTTTAACATGTGATAGCTCATATTATGATAAAAATCTAATTTGTGCTTGTATCATGCCATTTGCTGCATTTAATTTTGATAATAAAGCGTATCCATCACATCCTTTAGTATTTTTAGATCTATTAAAAGGTTATAGCTTAAGCAGTCATGATATTGAAAAAGTTTTACATAGTACTTTATATGATGTTGAAAACTATACTCTAGCAAATATTGCTCTTGATAATTTTACACAAGAGCACTTAGCAGCTTATCAGCATGATCTTTATATGAATTTAAAACAAGGCTCATGTATTAATCTAATATCATAAAATTATTTTTTATGAATACATACAATAGCAATATCGTCAGATGCTAATGCTTCTTGTCTAAAGGCAATAATATCATCAATTAAACCTGTAACAATGCTTTTAGCTTCGTGTTGTTTAATATTTTGTGCATAGGCTAATACACGTTTATCACCATAGAGTTCTAAATTATTATTACAAGCTTCAGATACACCATCTGTATATAAAAGTAAACTTTCATTAGAGTTTAGAGTATAGCTGCTTAAATGATAGTCACTATCTAACATTATGCCAGCTGCAATACCATCTAAACTATCAAGTGTGTAAATCTCATTATTATTTTTTAATACAATAGGTTTGCAATGACCTGCGTTTGTGTATTTTAGTTCACCTGTTTTTATATTTAAAACACCTATGATCAATGTTACAAACATTAAATTAGGATTATGCTTAGCTAATTTATTATTTACTAAACGCATAGCTTGATGAGGTTCTTGTTTTAGATCAAGTGCTAATCTGATTAAAGTAAGTGTGGTGCTCATAAATAAAGCTGCAGGTACACCTTTATCAGAGACATCTCCTATGCAAAAGCCAATATGATCATCATCTATAAAAAAAGCATCATAAAGATCACCGCCTACTTGCTTTGCTGTTTCTGTATAGGCATAAACCTCAACATAATTATTATTTGGCAATAATGAATTATCATTGAGCATACCTTTTTGTATTAAATTTGCTGTATGTAATTCATTATCAATTTTATTTTGCTTATCATTGGCACAAATAAGCTCATCAATTTTATCACTTAAAGATAAAGAGATGTTGATAATGGTATTGCTAAGAATAGCAACCTCGTCTTTGCTATTGCTTTGCAACTTATCTGCTATAGAGCTTAATACTTGTTTATCTTGTAAATTGCTGTGTGATAAACTTTTAATAAAGCTTAGAACATTATTTAATCTTTGTGTAAGTTTATTAGTAAAAATAATACCGCTAGTAATAGCAAGGCAGAGCGTAATTAAAGCAATAGCCAACATGATAATTAAGTTATCTTGTGTTTGGCTAATAGTTTGATTTTTATCACGTAAAGTTAAAGTATACCAATTTAAGGGTTTAAAGTAGGAAGCAAAAATATAATTTTGCTCATCATCAATAAAAGTACTGCTGCTATTATTAATGACAGATTGTTTTAAACTAGCAAGCACAGAGTTAGGTAAATTTTGATCATCTACTCTTGAGTCTACAAGTATTTTATCAGTGTTTGCATCTATAATTAAGAATCGTCCCTGCCAAGTATGATTAAGTTTAACTAATTGATCTTGTAAGGTAATACTGATATTAGCATTAGAACTGTCATAGTAGTAAGTAAGTGAACTTACATCTATAATTAGAGCAAAACTAAAGTCACTTTTATTATAGGCTTTAAAAGCTAAAGCTAAATATGATTTATTATTGTTAAATAAGCCTTGATAGTTATTACTTTGTGCATTAGTAGCTGTTAGTATGTTGTTTAAATTTAGTTTATTTACAGTATAAGCATTGAGAATATCTTTATCTAAAGGCTCAAGTAATATTTTATCTTTATAAGAAACTACAAGGTCTATAGCAATATTTTTAAAAAGTTTTTGTTGTTGTGTGAAAAATTCTAAGTAGGCATTTGTATCATACAAATTGTTTTGCTCAAGATTATATTTTAGCAGCAAACTAGTGTCATTAAGCTTTTTTTTGACTTCAACTAATGACATTATTTGTTGATATAAATAATTGTAATACTCTAAAGAGAGGGTATTGTGTAAAAGCTCAAGTGTTTGTTTTTGGAAATTAAGCTCATTTTCAATAAAACTTTGCTTTTGCCTTGAGCTTGCAAAGAAGGTAATGGAGCTTGTAGCTATTAATATTAATAAAGAAAAGAGTACAATTAACTTATTGCGTAATTTCACAATACTGGCCTTAAAAATTAAAGTATTAATCTGTTGTTAGAAATATTTGTGTTTGATTGCAATTATCAATACGACAATAACTATAATGGCTTGCATATTCTTTAACTAAATGTAAGCCTAAGCCACCTATAGGACGCTGCTCTAAACTTGATGTAGTATCAGCTATATGATCGTTTAAAAAAGGATCATAAGGCAAACCCTCATCTTTTATACAAATATAAACAGCATTTTGACCATCAAAGTTAGCAATACCACAAGCAATACTAAAGCTGCCTGTAGTATTTTTATAAGCATAGTTACAAATATTAATAACAAGCTCTTCTACAATAAGCTGAGCTTTAAATAATAAAGGTAAAAAGCTTTGAGTTATAGTCTGCTCTAATAAGGCATTAACTTTGGTTAACTCATCAATTGAGGCTTTAAGATAAAGAGTTTGCATAAAATCAAATCCTAGCTTAAATCTTGCAATAGCTCATCTTTTGTATCACTTATTTTAATAATAGTATTAAAACCTGATATTTTAAATACCTCTAATACATTATCATTAATTGCATAGCAGGCAAATTTTTTTAATTTACTTTTACACTCTTTGGCAAGTAAAAGTATTACTCTTAAACCAGCTGATGAAATATAAGCAATGTTTGCAAAATTAATAATAAGGGCAGTAGCACTATTATGTTCTTGCAAAGCATTGAGTATGCTTTCATAAAAGTCATTGGCATTGCTTGCATCAATTCTGCCATCTGCTTGAATATCAAGGATATTATCCATTAAATTTACTTGAATCTGCATAAGCTTTATCCATAATTATAAGAGTAGAGTAGACCTTCTGTAAGTTTAAGCCAGCCATTTAAAGTAACAAAGAGCATAAGTTTAAATGGCAGCGATATAGTCATTGGTGATACCATCATCATACCCATAGCTAGTAAGATATTAGATATAATTAGATCAATAGCTATAAAGGGCAGATAGAGTAAAAAGCCAATTTGAAAAGCACGTGTAAGCTCTGAAATTACAAAAGCAGGTATGATAAAAATAAAGCTGTCTTTTGAAATAGCATCATGTATTTCCTCTGGCCATATTTTTCTTGCTGTATTGGTAAAAGAGTTTAAGATAGCTTCATCAGTATTATTTTGTAAAAATTTTTTTAAAGGATCTGAGGCATTAATAGCTGTATCAATAATAGCTGTAGGAGTGATTTGTGTTGTTAAATTTTGTGCTTGTATTAATTTATAGGTTTCAACTCCCACAGGTGCCATAACAAAAACAGATAAGATCATAGCAAGTGAAGTTAAAACCATGGTAGGAGGTACTTGCTGTATACCAAGAGCATTTCTAATTAAAAAAGTTACAACAATAATCTTTACATAGGCAGTCACTAGGGTTAAGAAAAAAGGCAAAAGCCCCATGATTGCCATAATGAAAATTAGTGTTAGAGGATTTAAAGTATCAGCTGCTATATCCATAATTAAACTTTATTTAAAACAGTATTAACCATAAAAGCTATAGTATTATCGATTTCAATTAAACGTCCTTTAGCTAAGCATTGTCCTTGAACTTCTAAAGCTACATCATCAAAGTTTAATTTATTTAATTTAAGCATACTGCCTTGTTTTATTTGCTCAAGATCACCTAAGCTTAAATTTAATGTATCCACAACAATTTTAGCATTAAGTTTAAGTTCATTAAGCTCTATAGGATTATTGGTATTAGATGAATTTTCACTCATATTAGCCTCATAATTATCATTAAAGATTTCTAATGCTCCATCAAAAACAATAGACATATGATCAATTGTAGCAAAAGCTCTGAGGTTTTTTACTTCAAGCCATACTTTATCTTGTTTGATATCATTGTTATCAAGCAAAATAACATCTTTAGCTTCCATATTTTTAAGATCATTGTAACTGAGTAATACGCAAGAAGCATTAATGTTACATTTTATAATTTTATCGCTTATAACTTTGCAAGCTAAGTCTTGTTTCTTTTTAAGCTGCATTACTAAATTTAATGCTGCATTATAATCTTTAATAAAGAGTATAAAATCAAGTTTAATTTGATTTTTGTCTATATAGCTTAGACTAATTTGATATGAAAAGTTAGATAGTTCATCTAAAGTGCAGTATTCTTGTATATCAATAGTGTTGTCTAAAAACTCATTTAATTTAATAAGATCATCTTGTATATAGTTTTCAAATAAAGCTAATATCAAGTCATCAGCTAAAAGTTCACTTGAATAATTATGATCTATTGCATTTAGATAATTATGATTACATAGGTAAATAGCATATTGACTATTAAAAACATTAACTAAGATAGCCTTATTAAACTTAGATAAGCTAAAGTCATATGGCATAACACTTAAATTTTTAAAGTTACAATTAATTAGAGTATTAATTAACTCTAATTTTATATTAGTTTGTAATATACTCATAACTTAGGCCTAAAATTAATTAAAACATGCACTCTTACAAAGGAGTATCGCTATTATCAGCGTTATTTTGTTCATTAATATTTACAAGTACTCTATGCTGTTCTTTTTGCTCGAGTAGATCTATAAGTGCTTGTTTATTTTCATTAAGCTTTTTATATTGATAGTTATGTTTGCAATTAATTTCTACAGCTAATAAACCTTCAAGATTACGTTGTACAATAACCTCACTATCAGATAAAAAGCTTTGATCTGAAAAAATTATACGAACTTGGGCACTATTAGTATAGTGTGTATCTGAAATATATATTTTGCTGACAATACTTTCAAAGTCTTGTTGTAATTTAGCATCTAAATTAGTATCAGATATTTGGGGTTTAGATAGATCATTATTTTCTATATGATTTTGCAGTTTATCTGCAGTATTATTAGAATTTAAAAAGTTAGAAAAGATATTTGATAGACTATCAGTACCTTCATTATTTAAAGCAGTTTCATCAGTTTCATTATCTAACTTAGTTAATAAATTTGTATTATGTTCAGGTTCTTGATCATTATTTAGTATCTGCATAAATTGTTGTTGTGCTTCATCTTGTTTTACAGATGATACAAAGTTATTTTTTTTAGCTTGCGATGATAAGTCACTATCATTCACATTATCTATATTAGTTTTTTTATCTATCTTCATAAATATCCTTTTTTTTTGAGCCCATCAACAAATAAGACTTAAATTTGTATTTAGTTTAGTGTATTTTGCTAAATAAAGTATAGTGCTACAATAAAAATAAACACAATAATTTTAGCTCTTATAAAATAGGTTAAAAGGTTAATATGGATCCTTTAGTTTTAGAATTGGTTACACAGTGTTTTTATTTAGTGTTAATTTTATCAATGCCTCCTATCTTAGTAGCATCAATAGTAGGTATTTTGCTGTCACTAATTCAAGCAATTACACAATTACAAGAACAAACTTTATCTTTTGGTATTAAGCTTATAGCTGTGGCTATTACTATGTTTTTAACAGCTAATTGGTTTAGTACAGAGATTGTACGTTATAGTCAAAATATTTTTGACAGATTTTTTATGCTGCAGTAATGCTTGTAAGTAATAAAATAAATAATAAGTAAATGATACAAATACTTGAACTTATTCATAGCCTAGAACTAGATACACATTTGCTAGCTTTTGTTTTAGGCTCAATTAGGCTTATGGTATTTTTATCTTTTATACCTTTTTTCGGTCCTCAAGTAAGCACAGCAATCTTACTTCCTTTGTTAGTGTCTTTATACATGCCTTTGCATCCTCTAATGTTTATGCAAGCACAAGATCTAAACATATACAATATGGCGCAGCTGATTAATTTTATTTTAATTATATTAAAAGAAGCTTTAATTGGTTTTGTGCTAGCTTATGTTATTGGTAATATTTTTTATGTAGCAATGTGTGCAGGTATTGTGATAGATAATCAAAGAGGTGCCTCTATGGCACAAACTGCAGAGTTGCTAACAGGCAATGAAAGTACACCTTTAGGTTCAATTTTATTTTTAGCTGTAGTTACTTTATTTTTCTCATCAGGTGCTTTTACTAATTTTTTAGCTCTTTATTACACAACTTATGTTTTATGGCCTGTACTTGATTTAATACCTGCTTTATTTAGTCAAAATTTAGCTGTTTTTTTAACATCTCAGTTAGATTGGCTAATGTACAATATGTTATTAGTTTGTGCTCCTTTTATCTTGGTAGCTTTATTATGTGATGTAGCTTTAGGTCTTATTAATCGTTTTGCTCCACAATTAAATGTTTTTATCTTATCTATGCCTATAAAAAGTGGTATTTGTGCTTTTTTAATTATTTTTTATTTTGGTCCTTTTTTAAATCATCAGCAATATTTATTCTTATATATAAAAGAGTTATTTACTTTACTTAGTGCTTTATTTGGCTATATTTGATTTTAATTAACTAAATTTTTAACTATTATTTAAGTTGGAAAGTTGAGTTAATAATATTTATGATATTTATTAAATTTTAGATATAGCAAAATC
>CALXNP010000072.1 GCA_944389785.1 uncultured Anaerobiospirillum sp. | reverse complement strand
TAAAGAGTAGCTAAAGTCACTTAGGACTTAGTCTTGGTCCAACTTTTAACTATTATTTAAGTTGGAAAGTTGAGTTACTTTAATTAAAAATTTAAAATTATTCTAATAGTCTTATCTAGTTTAAAAATATCTATTTTTTAGTTTATATTTAAACTTATTAATCTTTATTTTATTTTTTTTGTGAAAATTTGATAATTAATATATACCCTTTATATTAAGCATATGTTAAATATATGTAAGCAATTTTTAATTAATTTTTTTAAAATTTGTGCTATTTTGTTAAATTTTGATAAAAATCACATTTATATTTATATAACTCTTTATAATAAAAGCCATCTTCGATAGATTTTGCAAACTTAAAAATTAAAGGAGTTTAATTATGGCTACTAAAACTGTTGGTGTTATTGGTTTAGGTTCAATGGGTATGGGTGCTGCTAAGTCTTGTATTAAAGCAGGTTTAGCTACTTATGGTGCCGATTTAAATGAAAAAGCCTTGGAGCAATTACAACAAGCAGGAGCCGCTGCAGTATCAAAGGATGCAAGAGATTTTGCTGATAAATTAGATGCTTTGATTATTTTAGTAGTAAATGCAAATCAAGTTAAGACTGTATTATTTGGTAATGGTGATGAATGTTTAGCTTCAAAATTAAAAGCAAATACTCCAGTAATGGTATCTTCAACAATTTCAGCAAAAGATGCTAAAGAAATTAATGCTAAACTTAATGAATATGGTCTATTAATGTTAGATGCTCCTGTATCAGGTGGTGCAGCTAAGGCAAATCTTGGTGAAATGACTGTTATGGCTGCAGGTGAGCAAAAAACTTTTGATTTATTAAAAGATGTTTTAGATGCTGTAGCTGCTAAAGTTTACAATATTGGCAGTGAAATTGGTTTAGGTGCCACTGTTAAGATTATTCACCAATTATTAGCAGGTGTTCATATTGCAGCTGGTGCAGAAGCTATGGCGATGGCAGCTAAAGCAGGAATTCCTCTTGATGTTATGTATGATGTTGTTACTCATGCAGCAGGTAATTCTTGGATGTTTGAAAATCGCATGAAGCATGTTGTTGATGGTGATTATACTCCTTTATCAGCCGTTAATATCTTTGTTAAAGATTTAGGTTTAGTTTCAGATACAGCAAAAGAATTACACTTCCCTATACCTCTTGCCTCAACAGCTCTAACTATGTTCACTAATGCTTCAAATGCAGGTTATGGCTTAGAAGATGATAGTGCTGTAATTAAATCATTTGCAGGTATCACCTTACCAACTAAGAAGGACTAAGACTATGACATTAAAAATAGGTGTTATTGCTGACGATTTTACTGGTGCAACAGATATAGCTAGTTTTTTAGTATTAAATGGTTTGTCAACTGTACAACTATGTCAGCTTGATGAAAATACTGTAGCACCTGATGTTGAGGCTATTGTTATAAGCCATAAGTCACGTTCTTGTGATCCACAAGAAGCCATTGATATGAGTTTAAGAAGTTACAGATGGTTAAAGGCTAATAATTGTGAACGTATTTATTTTAAATATTGCTCAACTTTTGACTCAAGTGCCAAGGGTAATATAGGTCCTGTAACTGATGCTTTAATGCAAGAGATGGATGTTGATTTTACAATTTTCCAACCTGCTTTACCTGTAAATGGCAGAACTGTCTATAAAGGTTACTTATTTGTAGGTGATGTTTTGTTAGAAGAGTCTGGCATGAAAAATCATCCAATTACTCCAATGACAGATAGTTCATTAATACGTTTAGTACAAATGCAGTCAAAGGGTAAGTGTGGTTTGATTGACAATACTATCTTAGATAAAGGAGTACAAGCAGTAAAAGATAAAGTAACTCAACTTAAAGAAGAGGGTTACAAATATGCTGTGGTTGATGCTTTAACTGAGGAGCATCTTGTAACACAAGGTTTGGCTTTTGCTGATATGAAGCTTGTAACAGGTGGTTCTGGTTTAGCTATAGGTTTAGCTCGTGCTTTAAAAGAAGCTGATGCAGATAGTGTAAAAGCTCAAGAACAAGGTCGTCCAAGTCAAGATCAAGCTGTAGTGCTTTCTGGTTCTTGCTCAGTTATGACTAATTTACAAGTTAAAACTTATCAAAGTAAAGCTCCTACTATGCTTGTAAGTGTAGATAAGCTTCTAGATGAAAGTGTAGATCAAAGTTCTTATTTACAAAGCTTTGTAGATTTTGTTTTAAACAATCAAGGCTCTTTAGCTCCTCTTGTATATGCAACTTCAGATAGTACTACTTTAAAGCAAATACAAGAAAAGTATGGTGCTCAAAAATCAAGTGCTATTGTGGAGAAATTCTTTGCAGCTTTAGCTAAAGCCTTACAAGCTAAAGGTATTAAGCGTTTTATTGTAGCAGGTGGCGAAACTTCAGGCATTGTTACTCAATCTTTAGGTGTTAAAGGTTTCTATATTGGTCCTGCAATTGCTCCAGGTGTACCTTGGGTACGTTCTTTAGATCGTGATATTTGTTTAACACTAAAGTCAGGTAACTTTGGTGATGCAGAGTTCTTTGCTAAAGCTCAAGGAGAGTTTTAATGAGCGATCAGGTTTTAGAACAAAAGCTTGAATTTATTAGAATAGGCAAGCTTTTATTTGATAGAGGGTTAGCTACAGGTGCTGCTGGCAATATGTCTATGATTTTAGCAGATAATACTGTTGTAGCAACACCAACAGGCAGTTCACTAGGATCTTTAGAGCTTGATAAATTATCTATTCTAGATTTTAAAGGTAATCTTTTATCAGGATCTAAACCAACTAAGGAATTTAAGTTTCATTTAGCTTTATATCAAAATAATGATAAGCTTAAAGCAACTATACACTTACATTCAACATATGCTACAGCATTATCTTGTTTGCAGGATTTGGATCAAAATAATTGCATTAAGCCTTTTACTCCTTATTTGGTAATGCGTATGGGACAAATTCCTCTTGTTCCTTATTTTAAACCAGGCTCTGATCATATAACAGAGCATTTAAGTAGATTGGCAAAAGATCATAATGCCTTTTTATTAGCAAATCATGGTCCTATTGCTTGTGGTAAAAGTATCAACGATGCTTTAAATAATATAGAAGAGTTTGAAGCAACTTGTAAGTTGTACTTTATTCTACAAGGCAACAAAATTCGTTATTTAACTGATGAAGAGATTAAAGAATTAAGGAGCTAATTATGCCAAAGTTTGCTGCTAATTTAACTATGATGTTTAAAGAGTATGACTTTTTAGAGCGTTTTGCTCAAGCTGCTGAGTGTGGTTTTAAGGCAGTAGAGTTTTTATGGCCTTATGACTACAAAAAAGAAGAATTAAAGCAAATTCTTGATGAGCATAAACTAAAAGTTGCTTTATTCAATACTACAGCTGGTGATGTTGCAGCTGGTCAATGGGGTCATGCTGCTTTACCAGGCTATGAAAGCATGTTCAAAGATGAGATTAATACTGCCTTAGATTATGCTATAGCTTTAGATTGTGATACTGTACATGTAATGTCAGCAGTTGTACCTCATAATTGTGAAAAAGAGTTATGTAAACATATCTTTATTAAGAATATGCGCATGGCTGCTGCTTTATTTGCTAAATACAATAAGACTTTAACTATAGAGGCACTTTGTCCTGAGATTAAGCCAAATTACTTATATCACTCTCAATATGAGACTTTAGCAATTGTAGAGCAAATTGCATGTGATAACGTTAAAATTCAGCTAGATACATTCCATGCTCAAATGGTTGATGGTAATTTAAGTTATTTAATCAAAAATTATGTCAATAAATATGGGCATGTACAAATAGCCGCTGCTCCAAGTCGTCATGAACCTAATGAAGGTGAGATTAATTATGACTATATCTTTAAGCTCTTTGATGAGGTTGGTTATAAAGGTTATATTGGATGTGAATATAATCCTCGTGCTAACACTAAAGATGGGCTTAAGTGGATAAAGCCTTATCTATAAACTAATTTAAATTTTTAATTGAACAAACAAGATACACATGCGCTAGCTAATAAGCTAGCGTATAGGGGGACTTTATGTCTACATTAGCACTTTTATCCATAGCAGTAGTCTCAGTACTATTACTTTTATTCTTAGTAATAAAAGTTAAAATGTCAGCTTTTGTTGCTTTACTTTTAGTAAGTTTAATTACAGCAATCATTGCTGGTATTGATTTACAACAAATTATGCCTACTTTAATTGCTGGTATGGGTTCTACTTTAGGCTCTATTACCATTATTGTAGGTTTGGGTGCCATTTTAGGCAAGATGATTGAGGTTTCAGGTGGTGCTGAGGCTTTAGCTAGTTATTTTTCAAAATTATTAGGTGTTAAAAGAACTACTGCTGCTGTTACTATAGCAGGTTTTATTTTAGGTATCCCAATTTTCGTAGATGTAGGTTTTATCATTTTAGCTCCAATTGTTTTAGGTTTTGCTAAAATTTCAAAAACACCTCCTTTAGTATATGGTTTACCAGTAGCAGTGGCTATGTTAGCAGTACACGTTATAGTACCTCCTCATCCTGGTCCTGTAGCAGCTGCTGGTTTATTAACCGCTGATGTTGGCCTTTTAACCTTATGGGGTATTTTAATCTGCATTCCAACTGCTATTGTAGGATTTATTACTGCAAAGATTATTGTTAAGCGTTATTTGAAAAATCATCAAAACTTAACTGAGGATAGTGAAATCTTATTACAAGAGGCACCTGACGTTAATAACTTTAAAGATAATGCAAAGGCTCCAAGTGTAGGTTTAATTATCAGTTTAATATTAATACCAATTGGCCTTATTATGTTAGGTACTGTTTCAGCAACAGCTTTGCCAAAAGATCATGCTTTTTATGGTTTAACTCAATTATTAGGTAGCCCTGGTTGTGCCTTACTCGTAGCTTTAGGTTTAGCTTTTTACTTTATAGGTATTAAGCGTGGTTGGAGTACAGGAAAGATTGGTTCTGTTATGGATAGTGCATTACCAACAGCAGCTGTGGTAATTATGGTTACAGGTGGTGGTGGTGTCTTTGGTAAAGTTTTAGCAGAATCTGGTGTGGGTAATGCTTTAGCTTCTGCTTTAGACTCATTAGGTATACCTTTAATGATGGCAGCTTTTTTAATCTCTGCCGCCTTGCGTGCCTCTCAAGGTAGTGCTACAGTAGCAATTTTGACAACAGCAGGTTTAGTATTAGAAGCTACAGCAGGATTGCCTGATATTCAAAGAGTTTTTGTGACTATTGCAATAGGCTTTGGTGCACTAGGCTTTTCACATATTAATGACTCATTCTTCTGGATTTTAACTAGATATTTAGGTATTTCTATAGCAGATGGTATCAAAACTTGGACTGTTATTACCTCGATTACAGGTATTACTGGTTTCTTAATTACTTACTGCATATCATTAATGATATAAAGGAGAGAACTTATGCGAAAGTTTTCACATAGAATTAAAAATAAAGAAGGTTTACATGCTAGACCAGCTGGAGCATTATTAACTGCAGCTAAACAATATGCTTGTGAAATTAATATTATTTATAAAAGCAAGCAAGTTTCATTAAAAAGTGGTGTATTTGCTCTAATGGCTCTTGGACTTAAATATGATGAAGATATTAGCATACAGTTTAACGGCATTGATGAAGATGAAGCTTTTGAACAAATTCAAAAGTTAGTAATAGAGCTTTTATAACAAGCATGTACAAGCACAGATTTTTAAAGTAAAACTTTAAATATCTGTGCTTGATTTTGAGTAGTTTGATAATTGCTTTATAAGGAGTGTAGTAGGTATTTTATTCTTGATTTTATATGTTTGTATATGATAGCCTTAAGTTCTATAGAGCTTGTTAATAATATTTGTGTACTAACTAACATATATAGCTTGCTTTTAATAAAAAAATATCTATTTTTAGTTTAATTAAGTTAAAATAAGTAGTAAGCATAATTTCTTTAGGTGAATAATATGATTCCGCTACAGAGACAGCAACGTATTTTACAAGAAATTAAGAATAAGCATGTAATTAGTATTTTAGAATTAGCTTCTAATTTGAATGTCTCGCATATGACCATACGACGTGATATACAAAAGTTAGAAGAAGCTGGTTTAGTAGTGCAAGTTAGTGGCGGTGTTAGAGCCTCAAATAAAATCCTCAATGAACCCACACATTATGATAAAGAACAATTATTCTCTGCAGAAAAAAGTCGTATTGGTAAAATAGCTTCTGAATTAATCACTAAAGATAGTTGTATTTATCTTGATGCAGGTACCACTTCCTTAGCCTTATGTGAATATATAAAAGATAGAGATGACCTAATAGTAGTAACAAATGATTTTGAAGTTAGTAATTATTTAATTAAATACTCAAATGTACAAATAATCCATACAGGTGGCTGTGTTAGAAATAAAAATTTATCAACAGTGGGACATTTAGCAGCTAACACTATTTCACTATTAAAGATAGATATTGCTTTTTTATCCGCCTCAAGCTTTGATATTGATGCAGCTACTACTCCAGATGTTGATAAAGTTATAGTTAAGCAAGCTGTAATTAAGGCAAGCAACAAAAAAGTATTAATTAGTGATAGTAGTAAATATAAAAAAGTAGCTAGTTATGTAACTTTTTTTACTAAAGATTTAGATGTTATTGTAACTGATAATAATATTGATAAAAGTGCTGTAGAGCAATTTAAAGCCAAAGGTATAGAGGTTTATTTAGCTTAGATTTAAAAATTTATATAGGCTATTAATAAATTTTATTAATTGTTAGCCATGGCTTACTATCTTTGTATATAATATAAGTGTGATTTTTATGTTTGATTGGTTATTGATTAGTTAAATAGGATTTAATTTTATGGGAAGAATTGTTGATATTCACGCACGTGAAGTTATTGATAGCCGTGGTAATCCAACTGTAGAGTGTGACGTTACTCTAGAAACTGGTGCATTTGGCCGTGCTGCTGTGCCATCTGGAGCATCTACCGGTGTAAGAGAGGCTATTGAGTTACGTGATGGAGATAAAAGTCGTTTTGGTGGTAAGGGCGTATTAAAAGCTGTAGAGAATGTAAATACTGAAATTGCAGATGCTTTAGTTGGACTTGAGTCATGTGAGCAAGCTGTAATTGATAGAACAATGATTGAGTTAGATGGCACTGAAACTAAGTCTCGTTTAGGTGCTAATGCTATTTTAGCTGTTTCTTTAGCAGTAGCAAAGGCAAGTGCTGAAGAGGCAGGTTTACCTCTATATCAATATTTAGGTGGCTGCTCAGCTAAAGATTTACCAGTACCAATGATGAACATTATCAATGGTGGTGTACATGCTAATAATAACTTAGATTTACAAGAGTTTATGATTTTACCTGTAGGTGCTCCATCATTAAAAGAGGCTGTACGTTATGGTGCTGAAACTTTCCATGCTTTAGCTAAGATTTTAAATTCAAAGGGTATGACTACAGCTGTAGGTGATGAAGGTGGTTTTGCTCCTTCTGTAAACTCTCATGAAGAAGCTATTGAGCTTATCATGGAAGCTATTAATGCTGCAGGTTATGTACCTGGTAAGGATATCTACATTGGTTTAGATTGTGCATCATCTGAGTTCTATGATGAAGCAAGTGGTAAGTATGTATTAAAGAAGCAAGGTAAGACTTACTCAATTGATGAGTGGATTGATGTATTAGAGTCATGGGTAGATAAGTATCCTTTAATTTCTATTGAAGATGGTGCTGCTGAGGGTGATTGGGATGGTTGGAAGAAGCTAACTGAGCGCTTAGGTTCTAAGTGTCAATTAGTTGGTGATGATCTTTTTGTAACTAATCCTAAGATTTTAAGAGAGGGTATACAAAAGGGTGTTTCAAATGCTATTTTGATTAAGATTAATCAAATTGGTACCCTAACTGAAACCTTTGAAGCTATTGAAATGGCAAAGCGTGCTAATTTTACTGTTATCGTATCACATAGATCAGGTGAAACAGAGGATGCAACTATTGCAGATATTGCAGTAGGCCTAAATGCTGGTCAAATTAAGACTGGTTCAATGTCTCGTTCTGATAGATTAGCAAAATACAATCAATTAATTCGTATTGAAGAAGAGTTAGGTAAAGCTTGTCGCTATGGTGCAAGAGACTCTTTTTATTCATTTAATTTAAAATAATTAAATAATTTTCAAATTCAAAAATATCCTCTGTATCTTTTGATATAGAGGATATTTTTTGTCTATATTAATATAATGTAAGTTTTTATATTCTGTAATATTACGTAATAATGATTATTACATAATATTATATTTTTGTATTTTATCAATTGAGGTCATAATTTAAGTATTATAAAGATAGATGTTTATTCAAGATCAAAGCTTTGATTATGATTGCAAGTTGGGCATGTAATTTTCTTTACAGCATTGTTGTAGCTACTGTTTTTAAGTAGGTTATGAGCAAACTCTAAATAGCAGGTGCCACAATCTAAACAAGCAATTATTTTGGCTTTATTTTGTAAAATTAGCTCGAGTATTTCAAAAAAATCTTCAAAACTTGGAAAGTATTCTGAATTGATAATATTAAAATCACTATTAATAGTTTTATATAGTAGGCTGCTTGCAAAGTAGGCTCCACTAATAAGAGCTATATTATCAGCAGCAGTATCTTTAATATCATTAAAATCTAAAAATTTATTACTAAGTTTTAAATTATTAGCACTACGATAGGCTATAACATATAAATTAAGCATAAGCATGATATAAAGAGCTTTGCTTTTATTAGACATACAGATAAAAGGACCACGTTTATTAGAGCGACGTTTATGTTTTTGAGTTTTTGCATTTATTAAGATAGTATTATTATAATGCAGGTTAAAATATTTTCTAATAAAGTTTTTACCTACACCGTGAGATATAAGTAAGGATGCTAGATCTTTATATTTTAGTATAGGATCACCCATAATAATGGTAGCAGATTCTTTCTCAAAGCAGTTAACTGCAGCCTCAATAACAGAGCTTATATTATTAGCTGTATAAGAGTTGATTCGTGAGATAAAAAAGTCTTTATTTACACAAATACAATGCATATCATAGATAATATGCTCTAAACTAAGATCATTATCGTGGCTAAGCTTGGCAATAAGTTTAGCATTCTCTTCAGCAAAAACTTTATGAGTTAAAGTATGTATATCTAGATCTAAATATGAGTTTATGTTATTGGATTTTTTATGTAAAAATTTATGTAATTTTATGTAGTAAGATAAAATTTCAGGTATTGATCTTAATAAAAGATTACTAGTATGATTAAAGCTCTCTTGATTATTGCCTGTGATTCTATTTAGGTAAGCAAAGGAGTAATTATTGTTAGTGTCTCCTAATTTTTGTATTTTGTTATATGTAATATTATAAAGACTAGGAAGTCTATTCTTAGAGTTTTTTATCATAGAGATTTATTGAAAACAAATTCTAATTAAGTTAAACAAATGGCTTAAATAAAGCATTAAGCCCCCTAAATATGGCGGTTATAATAATCAAAAAAATATATACTGTCTAGCTTTTAACTACTAAATTTTTATTTATTTTTATTAAGAAAAATCATATATAGATATATATGTATAGATGTTTATATAATTAATATATATTGTTTAAATGTTATATTTTATATATATAAAATATAACATTTAACTTTTATAAAGTTATCTATATTTAATAAATAATATTTATATATTAAATTAAATTTTTATTCTATTGTGCATGCAGTAAATTTAAGTTAATTATACATTATAAACTATTAATTATAATAATATCTATTATAATATCTATTATAGTATCTTTCTGATATTTAAATATTTTATTAATAATTAGTTAATAAAAATTATTTTTTATTTTAAAAAGTATATCTTATATAAATTTAAAATTTAGATTCATAATTAATCGTAACTTTTGATAACAAATCTTAACATTTTATATAGATATATAATAAATTTTTGTATCTATAAAAATTTGTTAAATTTCATATTATTAAACTTGCAAAAAATATAGTAAATAAAATTTATTCTCTTGGTTAAATTTAAAAATTTTTAATTTCATCATGTTTTATACTAAAAAAAATTGTTACTTAAATGCTTTTAGCTAAAAAAAATTTATGTTAACTAT
Source organism: uncultured Anaerobiospirillum sp. (assembly GCA_944389785.1). Classification (GTDB taxonomy): domain Bacteria; phylum Pseudomonadota; class Gammaproteobacteria; order Enterobacterales; family Succinivibrionaceae; genus CALXNP01. Next base: position 399 of record CALXNP010000072.1, on the reverse strand, counting down.
ATTAAGATAGTTTTGTTTGATAAATAGATGTGATTTTTTAAGTAAAGTTTACAAAGTTAAGATAAAGGTATAAGTTAATTATATTTATAGTTTTAATTTTATTTTTTAGTTTACTTTTAGCTATATGAGATAACTAGTAAACCATTATTAATAATCTTTCAAGTATTGCACTAAATTTGGTAGTTTTAGGTTATTTAATTTCAAATAAAAGTATTGGTATAGATGAAGTTACTAAAAATATAGTAAAAATAAGTTAAAAAGCTGTTAATTAGGAGATTAAGATTAAAATAAATCGAGAAAATTTATTAAGGTTATATTTAATCTCAACTTTCCAACTTAAATAATAGTTAAAAGTTGAGTTAAAGCTAAGCCCTTAGCGGCTTTAGCTGCTCTTTAAAT
>CALXNP010000071.1 GCA_944389785.1 uncultured Anaerobiospirillum sp. | reverse complement strand
CCCATCAACAAAACAATCAAATAAATAATAGGAGTAGTCATGATTAAAATGACTTTAATTGCCGAGTTTCGGTTATATACAAAATTAGATTAATAAAACCTACAACTATTGTATAGCTAAGCCTATGCTTTTATTTTAAATAATAGATTATGTGTTATAATTTTTGATGTATACATTAAGATAAATTCTTATTTTAGGGGGGGCATATACATGAAATTTAAAATAAAAAGAAACTTATCCTACTATGCACATCATGGTGCCACTGCAGGTATCTTAATGATGATCTCAACTATAGTAGCTTTGTGTTATCAAAATTCCCCTTACTCATACGATTATCGAGAATGGCTTGATACTAAAGCAGGATTTTTATTTGGTAATTATGAATTAATTAAACCTGTATTACTTTGGGTAAACGATGGTTTAATTTCTATATTTTTCTTTAGTATTGGTTTAGAACTTAAACATGAGTTTATTGAAGGACATCTTTCAAAATTCTCTAATGTATTACTACCTGCTTTAGGAGCAGTAGGTGGTATTTTATTCCCTGCTCTAATTTTTATCTTATTTAACTTTGGTGATGCTGAAGCTATAAAAGGATGGGCTATTCCTACTGCTACAGATACTGCTTTTGCTATAGCAATAGTTCTAATGCTTGGTAAGTTAGTACCACCTTCACTTAAAATGTTTCTTCTATCACTTGCTATTTTTGATGATATTGCAGCTATTGCTGTAATTGCTATTTTCTATACATCAGAATTATCTTCTATAGCCTTTGTATTAGCTGGTGTTGCTCTATTAGGCTTGTTATTATTAAACTTTTTACATGTACATAGAAAAAGCTTTTACTACATTATTGGTATTATTTTGTGGATTTCAGTGCTAAAAAGTGGTGTACATGCTACCCTTGCAGGCATTGCAACAGCTTTTTTCATTCCATTGAAAAAAGAAGATGGCAGTCCTCTTGTCATGGAAATATACGAGAACTTAAAAATGTGGATAGCTATCCTCATCTTACCAATATTTGTATTTGCTAACGCTGGTATTGATCTATCATCTATTAATATTGATTACATATTTTCTAGTGTAAGTTTAGGTATTTTATTTGGCTTATTTATTGGTAAACAATTAGGTGTATTCCTAATGGTTTTCTTATGTATTAAGCTAAAATTAACACCTATGCCAAAAGATGCTAATGTGAAACAAATATATGGTGTATGTATATTAACAGGAATTGGTTTTACTATGTCTATGTTTATAGATACTCTTGCTTATGGAGGCGGTGATCAATATGCATATGCTGATAGTCTTGCTATTATACTAGGTTCACTTTTATCAGGTGTAGTAGGTTATATTTACTTAAGATTCTTTACTCTTACTCATGCTCAAAGAAAAGCTCTATATACACAGAATATAGAACAAAGCAAAACTGATATTGAAGGTGAGCTTGCTAAAAATAACAATTAAAAATATAAGGTAGTATATATGAAAAAATCAGGTATTATTTTTGCTGTTGCTTGTGCAATAGCACTTGCTGCTTGCTCAAATACAGAATCTACTAATAGTACACAAGCAAACACTATTGCTCCAAAAGATCAGAAGCCAATTGCTACTAGTGTACCTATGAATACTATTGCTAATGATTTCTTTCAAGTGTCATATGCAAATACTTGGCATATAATTTCACAAGAAGGTCCACATGAGCCTGCTTTTATTAGCTTGCAAAAAAATGATCGTTCATCTTTAGTAACCATTAGAGTTTCTAAAGAAAATCAAGATATTGAAACTTTGTGTGATGGAGCAGCACTTGCAATTATAGCTAATGGATATCAATTAGTTACAGGACCTGCAATTATTGATAAAACTTGTGTAATTGAAGGTATTAGTAATGAAAAACCAACTACAGTATGGATAAAAAAATTTGATAAATTAGGTTTATCCTACTCAATAAACTATGAAGGTGAAAGTGCTATTGCAAATCAAGTTTTATCTACTTTACAAGGAGATAAATATATGATGGAATTGATCAATAGTCGTAAATAAACTTTATTACAAAGACCTTTAAAAAATAGTCAAGGTCTTTGTATGTTATTTTAAAAAATATTTTTCTTGCAAAAATAAATAAAATACAATACATTATGTATATGACAGCAATGTCATAAGTTCCTGGGGTGTTTGCTAGTTTAGTTTACCCTGAGCCGATAATTATAGACTGGATGTCTTCTTGTTTACAGGTGTGCAGGCCATATTTAATATGGAAGCCTAGCGTAAATACAGATGTCCCTTTGAACTTCCTGGTTCATGGAGTTCACACATAACGGCGGCATTTCCGGGGCTTTACCACACTTGATTAGAAGATGTTTGTTTTCCCCTCATCCACCTTTTTATTGATTTAAGCAGTTTTTTGAAGATTTTTATGGAAAGTAGAAGTAGATTGTGCTTTTATTGGTATTATCTTACTTTTATATAAACTACATCTCAACAGAAACTCTTTGTGTTGCAATTAAATGAGAGTGTTTAGTTGTAAGTAATAAATTCATAAATAAAGGATCATTTATTTTAAAAATTAAAACTCGTCCTTTTAAGGCTTCTGTACTAATAGCAAAGCCCCTTGCAGAAATATATTTAGCAACTAAATCATCGATTAAAACCTTATCATAAGATTTGCTAGATTTAATATATAGATGCCTATCAGTAACTAATACTGTATTATCCTCTATCTTAGCAAAGCTTAATAGCTCAGGTTTAATAAATTCATTTTTGTCTTTATCTTCACCAACACAACAACCTCTAACTTTAGTGACACATCCACAAGCATTAAGTACATCTTTACCTAAAACAACAGGCTTATAACTTGCCAAAATACTTATATTATCCCATTGCCACAAAGGAATCTCTGTAGCTTCGATATCAAAACTAATATTGTCTGGATAACGTAAATGAATATCACTATCAGCCTTAAGCTCATCTACCATATCAAATTTTATTCTAGCTTTATCTAAATAAAAGCTAAATTCTGAACTAGATAGATTAACATCTAGAGCTAAACTTTCTATTTTATCTAATAGCTCTCTATTAAACCTATCATCATAGATAAGCATACCTAAGGCTTTAGTTAAATGATCCTTTATATATATGTTTGTATCTAAGATATTTTTTTGACTTAAATAAGCTTTTAACTCATTTTTATCCTTACAAAAAATTAAAGGATCTGTAGTGTTTTTTTTAAAAAACAAGCTTAAAATCTTACTTAACATAAATACCTTACATTTGTTTGATTGTATTGTTATAATGTTTAACTATTTTATATGCTAAATAATAAATTACCACTAAATATGATAATTTATAGCAAATTATCACTATTACTTATCATTTTTGTGATTAATGTCGTAGATATAACATACTGTTATAGATACTATTTTAGCATTTTCTTACATTTAAAAGCTAATATTTTATTAATTAAAAATAAAAAGGGCTAACCATCAGTTAGCCCCATTTTTGATTTTTTAAGTTAAACCTTACTTTAAAAGTTTACTTGTTTAAAGCTTGATCAACTGCTACAGCAATAGCAACAGTAGCACCAACCATTGGGTTATTACCCATACCTAAAAAGCCCATCATCTCAACGTGTGCTGGAACTGAAGAAGAACCTGCAAATTGAGCATCAGAGTGCATACGACCCATAGTATCAGTCATACCATATGAAGCAGGACCTGCAGCCATATTATCAGGGTGTAGAGTTCTACCAGTACCACCACCTGAAGCTACAGAGAAGTACTTCTTACCTTGCTCATAGCACTCTTTCTTATAAGTACCTGCTACAGGATGTTGGAAACGTGTTGGGTTGGTTGAGTTACCAGTAATTGAAACGTCAACACCTTCTTTGTGCATGATAGCAACACCTTCACGTACATCATCAGCACCATAGCAACGTACAGCAGCTCTCTCACCTTTTGAGTATGCTTTTTCTTGAACAATTTTTAATTCGCCAGTAGCATAGTCAAATTGAGTTTGAACATAAGTAAAACCATTAATACGTGAAATAATTTGAGCAGCATCCTTACCTAAACCATTTAAGATAACACGTAATGGCTCCTTACGTGCCTTATTAGCATTCTTAACAATACCAATAGCACCTTCTGCAGCTGCAAATGATTCGTGACCAGCTAAGAAAGCAAAGCACTTAGTCTCATCTCTTAATAACATAGCACCTAGGTTGCCATGACCTAGACCTACTTTTCTATCCTCTGCAACAGAACCAGGAATACAGAAAGCTTGAAGACCAATACCAATAGCCTCAGCTGCTTCTGCTGCACTCTTACAGCCTTTCTTAATAGCGATAGCAGCACCAGCTGTGTATGCCCAACAAGCGTTCTCAAAGGCAATAGGTTGAATCTCACGAACCATTTCGTATGGATTTAAACCCTTATCCTTACAAATTTGAGCAGCCTCTTCTAAAGAAGCAATTCCATTGTCATTTAAAGCCTTGTTAACTTTATCAATACGACGCTCATAACTTTCAAATAATGCCATATTAGTACAACTCCTAATTATTCATGTCTTGGGTCAATGTACTTAGCAGCATTGTCAAATTGACCGTACTGACCACGTGCTTTAGCAATAGCCTCTGAACCTTTTAACTCAGGATTCTTCTTTAAAGCATCAATTAACTTACCAAGGTTTACAAACTCATAGCCACAAATTTCATTGTCTTCATTTAAAGCAAGCTTGGTTACATAACCTTCAGTCATTTCAAGGTATCTTGCACCTTTAGCCTTAGTACCAAACATAGTACCAACTTGGCTTCTTAAATTCTTACCTAAATCCTCTAAAGAAGCACCGATTGGTAAACCACCTTCAGAGAAAGCAGTTTGAGTACGACCATAAACGATCTGTAAGAATAACTCACGCATAGCTGTGTTAATTGCATCACAAACTAAGTCAGTATTTAAAGCTTCTAGTAAAGTCTTACCAGGTAAAATTTCTGATGCCATAGCAGCAGAGTGGGTCATACCAGTACAACCTAATGTTTCAACTAAAGCTTCTTCAATGATACCGTCTTTAACATTTAAAGTTAACTTACAAGCACCTTGTTGTGGAGCACACCAACCCACACCATGAGTTAAGCCACTGATATCCTTAATTTCTTTTGCCTGAACCCATTTGCCTTCCTCAGGAATTGGAGCAGGACCGTGATATGCACCTTTATGAACAGGGCACATATGTTCAACTTCTTTTGAATATATCATTTGGTGGTACCTAATTGCTAAATAAAATTTATACTAAATGTTTATTATTTGTAAAACACATTGTCAAATTTTAAAATTTGACAAAAGCTTTTGGTACAATCAGCTTTTTAGCTAGCTAATTTCCAAAACCTTAACTTATGAAATTTATATATCAATTCCACAACACAATTATAAACATATTAATAATTATTTTCATTTGATAATTTTCAATAAAAATATAACATATTGTTTAATATTAATTTTTTTATTTTATAGATAGAAAAATTTGTGTAACTTGCCTCTTTTTTTAACAAAAAATAAATTTATATATCTATTAAAATAAATATGTAAGACCTTTTAATTGATTTAAACAATAAAAATAGAAGAGATGAAATAAAATTAAAACTTTTTTGCCAAATTTACATAATTTGGCAAAACTAATTTACAATGATTAAGTAATACTATGATCTTTGGTAATTTTAGCTTTTTTAGCATAATCATCTATAGTCTTTTTTAATGAAGGCTTAATATCAAGACTGGATGAAAGCATATCTAAATAAGATTGTTCAATAAAATTTGGATTATGTAAAATCAATGCTGAAATAAAATAGATATTTAAAGCTTCTTCCTTATAAAGAACAGCAGATTTAATATTATTTACATCAATATCTTCTGTCATTATCTTAGCCACATAACCTAACACATCAACATCTGAAAAGATATGGGACCAAACACTAATAAGATCATTAATTTCATCTCTATCTACTTTATCATCTGAACGTATTGCATAGATAATAGAACGTAAAATCAAGATAGCACATTCATGTGTAATAGCTAATCCCTCTTGCTTATCATTAAGGTCACAACAATACTTTTGTTTAGATCTACGTAAATGCATGTCTATAGCTAAAGAATATGCAACCTTTGCAAGATAACAATTATTTAATAGCTTATAATTCGAAAAATTATCTTCACTTAACTTAATTAAGTTAGCTAAAGCCTTGCTAATATGCTCAATACTAGAGTTCTCAATTTTATTTTGTAAGTATTTATTAACCATAACAATGCTCTTACACTTAACAAATTTTAATTCAACCTAAACTAATTTTAACTATTTACCTCAAATAGACATTAAAGCAGTTATAATTTTTACCTAAAAGGATTAAAGACTACGATTCAATTATAGATCTTTTTTTTTCGTAAAATTAAGCAGACTTATCTTGTTAATAAATATTTTCTATAAAACAATATTTAATACTAATCAAACTAACTAACAAAAATATAAAATAGTTTGTCACTAACTTTCTTTGAGATACATATTATTTATTATTCATCAAAATCAACCTCATTAAATTAATAAGCCATAACATAATAAATAAGCAATAATAATATTTGTAACATAGATATTAAATTATATATATATTTTGATAGAATACTATATAATGATTTTTTCTATAAAATTTCTTATAATAAAAAAACTATCTATAACTTGATTATAGATATAAATTATTATGTATTACTTACATTACAACAGTAAAAAATAAATGGAGCTGTCTTGGACATGCTAAAAAAACATAAACAACAACGAATAATAGATCAAATTAGACTTGATAAAAGAATAAAGATGTCTAATAAGTTTTCAAATACTTATGGTTTGATTATCTTTGTTGTGTTTATTATATTTGCTGTTTGTGGCTTAGTTTTATTAAAAAAGAGTATTATTAACAACGCTGATGCTGTAGGCTACAATAAGGCTAGTGATTTTGCTAGACAAAATAAGACATTGTATTTAAATAAAGTTAATAACTTAGACTTGGTAGTATTTTTCTCAAGTGCTATCTTTGAAAAAAATAGTACCTATAAAGATTCAAATGTAAGCTTTGAAGCATGGCTTGTTAGTGTTGAGCATATTTTAGAAAGTAAACAAAATATCTTTGAATACAATATTTATGCAAATTTAAATGGTGTTATCTATCCTAGATCTAAACATATTTCAGTAGCTACAAAAAAGATTATTGATGAAGCTATAAGAGAAGCTGTCAAGCATAAAAATGAAACTATTTTTGTACCACATAGTGATGTCTTTACTAATTCAGGAGGTTATGCTCTAGCTCAAACTATAGGTCGTGGTGCTGATGCCATCATCATAGATTATGAACCTAAACAAAAATCTTTATACAATATTTCTGAACATGTAGCAGATAGTAATAATTTCTACTTAAATGACTCACATAATTATTATTTAATAGATAATGAAGGTAGTTTAATCTATTATTATGATAATATTGGTTTAAATTTTAGAGAAACCCAACAATCTATTTATAGACATTTTAAAACATTAACTAGTGATGTAGAGTCTATACAAAATAAAAAAGCTATTTACTATAATACTTCTGATGGCAAAAAGATGTGTGCCTATGTCATTCAAGATCCAGACACAGGCTGGTATTCTATTGCTACACTACCTTATGATGAAGTTATTGCTGATTTTAATACTGTAACTTATATCTTTATAATACTTAGTGCTTTCTTATTGTTAACACAATGGATCATGCTATTGCGTGAGCATAACCTCTCCGCTAAGGTTGAAATGAGTAATGAGGCATTAAAAGTTGTAGGAAATTCGTATCAAGCTATTATTAGAATCAACTTTAAAAACGCTTCATTTTCTATATTAAAAGCACCTGATGTGTTAAGACAACAGCTTGGAGACAGCACTGATTTTAGAGAACTAAAACGCAAATTACGCCAATTTATCCATCAAGATCACTTAGATAGTTTCTTAGATAATTACTCACTATCTAATATGGAACATTTATCTATAAATAAAATTAGAGATACAGGTCATGATTATTTAGTTAAGTTCTATGGTGATCAATATAAATGGTATAATATCAGACTGCTATTTGATGAGTCTTTAGATCTACATGAAAGCATTCTTTCATTAAAACTTGTTGATGATGAAAAAATACGTGAAAATACTGAACGAGAGCTCTTAAAAAATGCTCTACAATCAGCTAAAAACTCAGAAGAAGCTAAACAAGCTTTCTACTCTAGTATGTCTCATGATATGCGTACACCTTTAAATGGTATTATTGGTGTTTGTACTCTAGCTCGTACTCATCTTGGTGATCCAGAGCGTATGAGCGATATGCTAGATAAAATTAGCAGCTCTTCAAAAGCTTTATTGCATTTAGTTGATGAAATTCTAGAAGTTGCAAAACCAAAAATCGAGCAAAATCTTGAGATTGAGGCATGTAATTTAAAAGAAAAATTAATAGAAGATCTTTCTATCTTTACTTTCACTGCTGATCAAGCAAATAAAAAGTTTGAAATGAGCATTGATATTACTCATGAAAATGTTAAGTGTGACATCAAGAAGATTAGACAGATCTTAAATAATCTAATTTCAAACTCACTTAAATACTCAGAGGTAAATACTGTTGTTAAACTCTCTATTAAAGAAATGAAAGTTATGGGAGCAGAACAATTTGTCTTTGTAGTTGAAGACAATGGTATTGGTATGAGTAAGGAGTTTTTAGAGAAAATATTTGAACCATACTCACGAGAGGAGACTAAAAAGCATGTTGTGGGTACTGGTCTTGGTATGCCGATTGTAAAAAATCTCATTAGCTTAATGTCTGGTGATATAAAAATTAAGAGTGAGCAAGGCGTTGGTACTACTGTAACTGTTATTCTGCCACTTGAAGCATGTGAAGAGCAAAGATTTAATCAAACTGAAGCAAATATTAATGATCAAAATGCTGCTTTTGATCTAAGCGGTCTTAAAATCCTCTTAGCTGAAGATAATAAATTGAATATGGAGATTGCCACTGAATTGTTAGAAATGAGAGGTGTAAATCTAACTCAAGCTTGGAATGGTCAAGAAGCAGTAGACAAATTTAGTCAATCTGAAATTAATTACTTTGATGCTATACTAATGGACATCAAGATGCCTATACTTGATGGTTGTCAAGCAACTATGGCTATTAGAAAATTAGATAGAGCAGATGCTAGATCCGTACCTATTATTGCTGTAACTGCAAATGCATTCTCAGAGGATATCTCCTCAACAATAGCTGCAGGTATGGATGCTCATATTTCAAAACCAATTGATTTTAATGTGTTATTGACTACACTGAATAATTTAATTAATAAAAAAAAGGAGTAAGCTAATGAATCTTCATGAGCTAAGCACACAAATTCCAATGGATTTAAATGGAGCAATGGAAAGATTTTGTGGTCAAGAAGCTATTTTTAAGAAATATTTAAAGCGTATTGTTGATGATGCTGCTTTTGACAATTTTAAAACAGCTGCTAACAATTTAGATGATAAACAACAGATAGAATTTACAGCTCACACCTTAAAAGGTATGTTTGGTAATTTAGGTTTGTCAGAGCTTTATAATCTATTTTCTAGCATTGTAAATGATGTTAGAAGCAATAATGGAAGTAAACTATCTGAGCTTATACCAGAAGCAATAGAAAAAACAACTAAAACCTTTGATCTATTAAAAGAATTAGAATAGAGGTTGCAAGCAATAATGAGCGATACACAACGTGATGCTATATTAGTTGTTGATGATATTGAATTAAATCGTGAAATTTTAAAATTAAAATTTGAAGATGAATTTGATATTATTATGGCTGAAAATGGTCTAGAGGCCTACAATATCACTCAAAAAGAAGAGTCTCGTATTGTAGCAGTTCTACTCGACCTTATGATGCCTGTACTTACAGGTAGCGGCTATTTGGCATTAATTAGAAAATCAAATCTTTTAAAAGATGTACCTATCTTCATTATTACTGCTCAAGAAGATGAAGAGTTACATCTTGATCAATTTGAGTATGGTATTACTGACGTAATTACCAAACCTTTTAATGCACGTTTTTTAATTAAACGTGTAAAATCTCAAATTGAACTATATAAGTCTAAAAAGTCTCTTGAATATATTAATATGCAACAAAGTCTTGAGCTATTAAGAAAAGCTAAAGAATTTGAGCAATTAAACATGAATCTAATTTCATCACTTGCCTTAGCTATTGAATTTAGATCTGGTGAAACTGGTGAGCATGTTCAGCATATTAAGAGCTACACTAGAACATTTTTACATCATTTACGTGATATACAATATGAGCCTGTAAAAAATCTGGATGATGAAGCTATTGATGCTATAGCATTTGCCTCAATATTGCATGATATTGGTAAAATTTCTATACCTGATAATATTCTCAATAAACCAACTAGACTTACAAAAGAAGAATTTGAGATTATGAAAACCCATACCACTATGGGTGCTAAAATATTGGATCAAATTGGCTTTAAAGACACTAAGATCCTTCAATATGCCTATGATATTTGTAAATATCATCATGAAAAATATGATGGACGTGGTTATCCTTGTGGTTTAAAAGGAGATGAAATACCTATTACTGCACAAGTAGTTTCAATAGTTGATGTCTTTGATGCTTTAACCCAACATCGATGCTATAAGGCTGCTTTTTCTAGAGAAAAGGCTATTGATATGATCACAAATGGTGAATGTGGTTGTTTTAATCCTTTCTTATTAAAAGAATTCCAAAAAGTATTTTCGCAAATAGAAATACAACATTAATCTTTTTAAATAAAAGATACATTATCCCACTAAATCTTAAATAATCATAAGAACTTGGAGATATTAGTAACCTAAACATTACTAATATCGCCTTTTTAACCCAACTTTAGAGTACAAAAAGTGTTAAGAACCCTCTGTTTATAAGCTTTTTAGCTAAATTTTATACAGCATTTTTCATAC
>CALXNP010000070.1 GCA_944389785.1 uncultured Anaerobiospirillum sp. | reverse complement strand
AGAAACACACTTTTATGAGAGTTAAAAGCTTCTAATACAAAAAGTGTGATCTAAATCGGATGGTAAGTTTGCCGTACAAACTACAAATTATCTCTCTACCCCAAAATTTTATTTTCAGGTAGAGAGCTACATTAATTATGATAATTTGCGTTGACGCATTGCTTCAAATAAACACACTGCACTTGCTACAGATACATTTAAAGACTCAAGCTTACTATTCATAGGAATTTTAGCTAAACAATCACATTTCTCACGGGTTAAACGACGTAAACCACTATCCTCTGCACCTGCAACAATTGCAAGAGGACCTGTTAAATCTAAATCATAAATAGACTTATCAGCCTCACCTGCTAAACCTATAACTTTAACATCATGCTCCTGCAAATAAGTTATAGTTCTTGATAGATTAGTAACTGCAATCAATGGAATGATATCAGCAGCACCTGAAGCTGTTTTTCTTGCCACAGAAGAAAATGGTGCACTTTTATCTTTTGCTACAATTACAGCATCAGCATATGCACCTAAAGCAGAACGCATAGCTGCTCCAAGATTTCTAGGATCAGTTACTGAATCTAAAATTAAAAATAAAGGATTCTCAAGTTCATCTAATAAAATTTCTAAATCTCTTTCATTCTTAGCTGGTGTTGCACTTATCTCTATAATAATGCCTTGATGTACACCATTATCACTTTTTTCATCCATAAAATGGCGCATTGCATATTGCACCTTAATACCAAATTGATTTAAAAGATAAACTAAATTTAAAATACGCTTATCATCTTCTCTGCCTTTTACTACCCAAGCTGATAAAATCTTTTCTGGATTAGTATCTAGTACAGATTGAACTGCATTGATACCGTATACAATTTCTTTAGCTTTACTTTTTTTATTACTAATCATAATTAGTTATTACCTTTAATTAAATTTATAAAAGAACTATCATGCTGTTTTGCTAAATCAATAGCTTCTTTAGCATTAGTTTTTTTATGTTTGTTGATCTTATCAAAAACTTCACTAATAGAACTTTGATGCAATTTTTCACTAATGCTGCTTGCTTTAGTTTTTGCTTCTGTTTTTGTCAAAGTATCTAAAGTGTCATCTATAACTTTATTTGCAAGTTTTTTAGAATGTTTATTACTTACAGGAATTAAAGTAATAGTTTGTTCATCTATGTCTACAGCAGCTATTGTAACTTTAATCTTATTGCCAATCTTATAAACTTTACCATTAAAGTTTAATGTATTATTAAAATCATCATATTTTACATAACGATCTTCAGATAAAGCACTGATATGAACTAAACCGCTTATATAAAATTTGTCTAAATATACAAAAATACCAAAAGGATGTATAGCACTAATTGTACCTTCTGTTATACAACCTTCATAATTTTTAACAAATTTACATTTTAATTTATTTACAACCTCATACTCAGCTTCTGCTGCGGCAATCTCTCTTTTAGTACACTTATCTCCTAATAGCACTAACTCCTCAGCACTATAGCTACGCTCACCAATTTTAGATAGGCTCATACTCTTATCTTTCTTTAACAAGTATTTGATTACTCGATGTAATTGTAAATCCGCATAACGTCTAATAGGTGATGTAAAATGAGCATAATTTTTTAAAGCTAAACCAAAATGTCCAATATTATCCTTACTATATTGAGCTTTTGCCATTGCTCGTAAGATTAACTCTTGTAAGAATTTACTATCTGCTCTATTAGCATTATCTTTTAAAAACTTAGCAAAATCTTTAGAACTTGGCTCAGTTCCCATACGTATAGATAAATTTAAGCTTCTTAAACTTGCTACTAATTGATTAAGCTTATTAACAGGAGGTTTTGCGTGTACTCTATATAAGGTCTGTACATTTTTATGCTCAAGCACATAAGTTGCTGCACAGATATTTGCTGCTATCATACACTCTTCAATTAACATATGAGCATCATTGCGTACTACAGGATCAATTCCTACAATATCTAATTTTTCATTAAAGATAAAATATACTTCATCACTTTCAGCATTTACAGCACCACGTCTATTTCTAGCTTTATGTAAAGCTTTATACAAATTATGAAGCTCCTTTATATCATTAATATAATTTTTATGCTCCTCATAAATTACACTGCCTTCATTTATCATCTTATAAGCTTCGGTATAAGTTAAGCGAGCATGAGAACGCATTATTGCAGGATAAAACTTATATTTTAAAATTTCACCTTCTTTGTCAATTTCCATTTGACATACCATGCATAATCTATCAACATTAGGATTTAAAGAGCAAATTCCGTTTGATAATGCCTCTGGTAACATTGGTATAACAAAATTTGGAAAATAAACACTATTACAACGATTAATAGCTTCCTTATCTAAGATAGTATTTGGTCTAACATAGTAAGATACATCTGCAATAGCTACATATAAACACCAATTATCACCTTGTCTTGTAGCATAAACAGCGTCATCAAAATCTCTTGCGTCCTCACCATCAATAGTAACTAAAGGTAATGATCTTAAATCAACTCTATCTTTAGCTTCAGCTTCACTAACAGTACTTGGTATAGTCTCTAAAGCTTTTTTCATAGTAGTTGGCCATGATGATGGTATATCATTAGCAACTACAGACTGCATAATATATTTATCAAGATTACCTAAAGACTTTACAATAGATTCAGTTTTAACTGTAATACTAAAATGATTGCGTTTAACTATCTTAGCAATAATTACATTACCAGCTTTAGCTTCCCCTAATGCAGCCTTGTTTTCAAACTCAAAGCTATAACTTTGTAGCTCATGCTCATCTACCATTAGTTTATAAGTATTATCTAAAATAATAATTCTGCCTAAAACATATTGTCTTATAGCATTAACAGATTTAACAATACCTCTATCACCATCAATACTTACACTAACTTCATCCCCTGGAATTACATTAAATTTTAAAGTATCAACCTTATAGACCTTTGTCTTACTATCCTCAACAAAGAAATAAGATTCATTTTCATCAGAATAAAAGCCTAATACAGCTTTAAGCTCTTTGTCTGCATTATTAACTATATAAACATTTTCACATATTTGATTAACTAAACCTAAATTAACCAACTCATCTAAAATTGTCTTAAAGTCAGTAAAAGTATACAGACTTAAATCACCTTTATAACCTATAGTTCCTAGCAAAAAACCTAAGGAACTGACACCATAGTAATTATTTAAATCAATTTTATTTATACAACAGGCAATATATAAAGCTGCTTTTATATCTGTTCTGACATCAGCTTGTTCCATATTAGCCTGCTTTAATAATGCAGTAATTTGACTCTTATCCATACCAGTTTCCTTTGTTGCTTTAACTATTATATAGAGGTTTATTATAAAAATAATTCTAATACATCATTGAGCATAAGCTTACCCTTATTTGTTAAATAATATTGCTTATCATCTAATATTAAAAGTCCAAGTTTACAAGCTTGCTCTAGCTGTAACTTTATCTTATCAAAACTTTGAGCTGTAGTTTGAAAATAATGATCAATATAAATAGGTTCAAAAAGTCTAAGCCTATTTAACATATATTCAAAAGCTATTTCATTATCTGCTACTTTATAAAAACTATTATTAGTACAACTTGATATATAAGCTATAGGATCTTGTTCATTAGCTTTTCTTAAAGTTTGATTTGCAAAACTAAGTTTTGAATGAGCTCCTGCTCCAAGACCAATGTAATCTCCAAATAGCCAATAATTTTTATTATGTACACAATAATGCTTATCTTTAGTAAAAGCAGATACTTCATAGCGCTCAAAACCATGTTTTTTTAATAGCTCAAAACCGTTATTTTCAATATCTGCAAGCATATCTTCAGCTGGTAAAGCTGGAGTATGTCTACCAAAGTAAGTACCTTCTTCAATAGTCAACTCATACCAAGATAAATGAGTAATGTCATAACTTAAGGCTTGTTTTAAATCTTCTAAAGCTAAAGAAACATCTTGCCCCATTATGCCATGCATAATATCAACATTAATATTAGTAAAGCCAGCTTGAAATGCTTTTATTAAAGCATGATGAGCATCTTGTGCATTATGAATACGTCCAAGCTTTTTTAAAGTTTCATCATTAAAAGATTGCACACCTAAACTTAGACGATTAACACCACTTTGGTAAAAGGATTTTAATTTATCACTCTCAACAGTACCTGGATTTGCTTCTAAAGTAATTTCAGCGTCACTTTGTAAATAAGGAGCAAAATATTGTATAAGCTTATCAATAAACTCAACACTTGCTAAAGAAGGTGTACCTCCACCTATAAAAACAGAAATTATCCTTCTATCATCAAAATAAGGTAAAAATAATTTAAATTCTTTAACTAAAGCTTCAAAATATTGTGTTTCAAAATCTAAACTTGCACCGCTTATAGCATGTGAATTAAAATCACAATAAGGACATTTTCTAACACAATAGGGATAATGAATATATAAAGCTAATTTATTGTTCATATCTTAGGCGTAATTTCTCTTTTAACTCAAATAAAGCAAGTGCTCTATGTGACATTAAATTTTTAAGTTGAGGAGGAATTTGTGCAGCACTTAATGCTCTATTTTCAAGCATAAAAATAGGATCATAACCAAAACCATGACTGCCTTTTGGGCTAAAAGCTATATAGCCATGCCAAGAAGCAATAGCAATAATAGGATCTGGATCTTTATGATTTTGCACATAAGCTAAAGCACATACATAATGAGCTTTTCTTTGACTAATTTTTTTATAAGGTAATAATAACTCAAGCAATTTTTCATTATTAGCAATATCATTACCATGTTCACCACTAAATCTAGCAGAATAAATACCAGGCATGCCATCTAAAGCATCAACACAAATTCCAGAATCATCTGCTAAAGCAGCCATATTTGCAAATTTAGCGGCATTACGAGCTTTAATTAAAGCATTTTCTATAAAACTAAGTCCATTTTCTTCAGCATCCTTAACTTTAAATTCTTTTTGTAAACGAATCTTAAAACCAAGTGGCTGTAAAATTGCACTAAACTCATCTATCTTACCTTTATTAGAGGTAGCCAATACTATATTTTTATAATTCATTTAATATTTACCTTTTCTTTTGACTGTTTTTATACCAAGACCTACAGCTTTAGCAATAACCTCTTCATATGATGGTATATAAAAATCATATTGCTCAAGGTCAAAAATAGTTTTTTTATTAGCAATAATTTGAGCTAAAAATTTTGCTATCTGATCTGCTCCATAACCACATATTTCTGCACCTAAAATTAAAGCATCTTTATCATCTGTATATAGTCTTAATACACCACCATCTTCACGTCTAGCTCTATAAATACCATCAGCCATACGTCCATCACTTACAGTAAAACTATGACCATTGCGTGATCTTTGCTTCATTTGCTCAAAACTTAAACCTACCACTGCCATAGGAGGATCTGAGTTTAGAATATCCAATCGTACATAACTTTGTTCTTTTTTCTTAATATATGGATAATGAGCAGCATTAAAAGCAGCTATTCTTGCATCATTAATTGATTTAGTATTTGAATAAAATCTATTAACCACATCACCAATAGCAAAAATATGAGGCAAATTAGTCTGCATAGTCTCTTGATTAACTTCAATAAAACCATATTCATCAAGAGCTAAAGATATATTTTTAATATTAAGGCCTTCAATATTAGCAACAGGTACAGCTGATGATAAAATATCTGCAGTAAAAATATAATTTTCGTACTTATTATTATCAAGATAATAAATACCATAACCATTTTCTTCTTTTTGTATTTGTGTAATAGTTGAATTTACTTCAAAATGTATGTTTTTTTGTAAAATATCACGTGCTGTATTTGAAACTATATTATCTGTAATATTCCAAATATTATCATCTGCAAATACCACTACCTTAGTTCCAAGATAGGATAATGCTTGACCTATGACTAAACCTTGTAAACTAGTGCCAAATACAGCTAAAGACTTAGGAATGTCATCTAAATTATAAATATCTTTTATAGTTAAAATATCCCCTAAACTTGAAAGCTCATAAGGAATATAGGACTTAGCACCTGTTGCAATAATGGCTGATTTAAATTCAATTTCAATATTATCATTAACCATTACCTTATTATTATCAATAAATTTTGCTTTACCTATAATTCTTTTATTTTCATCTATATGATATAAATACGCTAAAACCTCATTAGTAGCTTTAGCTCTAATTGCACGTAAAGAATTCATAACATTAGAAGTATCAAAAGAATACAGACCATTTAATTTAATACCATATTTTTCAATATCAACTAAAGATTTTAATTTTAAAGCACTGCCCATTAAAATATTAGCAGGAATATCACCATAACGCTGTAAAGTAGAGCCAAGAGGACCTTCTTCTATAATTATAAAATTATCATCATATTTTGATAGCTCTTTAATAGCTTCAATACCAGCTATACCAGCACCTATAACAACAATATTGCAAGATAAAGATTTAACATCCATAATATATAATCTATCTGTAATGTATTTATGCAATATATTGTAAAGCTTTTTTTTAAATTGTAACTAGATATTTATAAAAGGATTTTATATGAGTGATATCTTTGCCCCTTACCAAGCTTTTATATTTGATTTAGATGGTACTTTAGTAGATTCTATGCCAAGTCATATTAAAGCTTGGACTGACGTTGCTCAAGAGTTAGGATTCACAGTAGATTCTCAAGAAATTTATAATTTAGGCGGTGTATCATCAAGAGATGTTGTGCTTTATTTTATTGATAAAGGACATAAAATTGATAATATAGATCAAGTAGTAAAACGTAAAGTTGAATTATACAGACAACATATTAATAGTATAAAGGTTTTTGATGATATAGCTTCAATTTTAATTAATGGCAAAAAAGCAGGTAAAAAAATAGCTATAGCTACAGGTACTCAAAAAATAAATGCTCTTGATCTTTTAGAAAAACATAAGTTAATGCCTTTTGTTGATACTATTATTAGCTCTGAAGATGTTACTAAGCACAAACCCCACCCTCAAACATTTTTAGAAGCCTGTAACAAATTAAATGTATCAGTATCACAAGCTTTAGTATTTGAAGATGCAATCCCAGGTATAAAGGCAGCTATTGCTGGAGGATTTGATTATACTATTGTAAAAAATGGTAAGTTTACTGAAATTATTAAAAATCCAAACAATTAATTAGATTCATTATTTGGGCGTGGTGTATTACCGCGCTTTAGTTGTATAGTAGTAACCTTATCTTTATAAATCATTTGTGAGACATTTTTAGTATCTACTAAATTAATAGTGTACTGATCAAAGCTTGTAATTACACAATCAAACATCACACCTGTAGATAGATAAATACATACAGGTAATTTATTTTTACATAAATGTTCTAAAGCTCCATTTTGACCTCTTTGCACAAAAGAACGAATAAAATTCTTATTAATAACATCAAAATTATTACTGCGTGGTTTACGAGCATCTTTATTAAAGGATTGCATAATAACACCTAACTATACGTCAAAATATGGAGTTTTTAATAATACAAATACTAATAAAATTATTGAAAATATGATAACAAAATCAATTTATTAATACAAGTAAAAATATATCTAGTACAAATATCAGAATTGCTAATTTAAGAGTTGAAATTTAGAAGAGATGGTGCCCAGAGGCGGAATCGAACCACCGACACGGGGATTTTCAATCCCCTGCTCTACCGACTGAGCTATCTGGGCAAACCATTAAATTTTTTTGTTACCACTTTTTGAAGTGGTGCCCAGAGGCGGAATCGAACCACCGACACGGGGATTTTCAATCCCCTGCTCTACCGACTGAGCTATCTGGGCAACGCAACGGGGCATATTAAAACATTTTTACTAAATATTGTCAATAATATTTTATTAAAAAATCTAAAAATAAATATAATATTATGATTTTAATATAAATTATTTAATCAAAACTATATACTTATATTTACTCTAAACTTTCATATGAGCAAAATAATTACTACTTAACTGTAGAAAACTATCAATAGATTTGTTTTTATAATGATTAACAAAGATGTGATTATATATCATACAAAAAGAGATGGTATTTAACCATCTCTTTTGCTTAATTAAGCGTGCTTTACTTTACCGCAACAATCTTTAAATTTCTTATTTGAACCACATGGACATTTATCATTTCTGCCTACATGAGCAAATATGATCTTTTTATCCTCTTCACTTAAAGCCTTAAACTTATTTGGATCTTTTAAAGCTTGAGCAATTTCTTGCATCTTTGCTTGCTGTTGCTCTAAAGCTCTTTGTTCTTCTTCAGATCTTATTCTTATCTCAAATAAAGATAAAGTCTTAATAACTTGATACTTTAAGTTTTCAAGCATCTTAGTAAAGAGATTATAAGATTGTATCTTATACTCATTTTTAGGATTCTTTTGAGCATAACCTTGTAAACCAATACCTTGACGCATATAGTCCATAGCAGCTAAATGCTCTTTCCATAATACATCAATATTGTGCAACATTACGTTTTTCTCAAAATTACGCCTATTATCTTCACCCATAAGCTTACACTTTTCATCATAGTTTTCTTGTGCTATAGCAATAATCTTATCTCTAATGCTATCTTCAACAAGTTTACTATCTTCTGCTAACCATTTTTCAACAGGAGCATCAATAGCAAAATCATTCTTTAAGCGCTCTTCAAGTTCTTTAACATGCCAATTTTCAGTAAGTGAGTTTGGCTCAATATACTCATCTACTACAGAGTTTAAAACATCTTGACGTATAGTTGTAATAGTATCCTTAATGTCTTCACCATCTAATAAAGCATTACGCTCTTCATAAATAACTTTACGCTGTTGATTAGCAACATCATCATATTCAATCAAGCTCTTACGTATGTCAAAGTTTCTTGTTTCAACTTTTCTTTGAGCAGACTCAATAGCCCTAGTTACTAACTTGTGCTCAAGTGGTTCTCCCTCTTGCATACCCATCTTCTGCATAAAGTTTTTAAGTTTTTCAGAACCAAATAGGCGCATAAGGTTATCATCCATAGATAAATAAAAACGTGAAGAACCTGGATCACCTTGACGACCTGCACGACCTCTGAGCTGATTATCTATACGACGTGATTCGTGACGTTCTGAACCTATAATATGTAAACCACCAGCTGCTACCACAAGATCATGACGCTCTTGCCACTCTTTAGTAACCTTATCAATTTGCTCTTGAGTAGCTTTATCTCCTAAAGCAGCAATATCTTCTTTTAAATTACCGCCTAAAATAATATCTGTACCACGACCTGCCATATTAGTAGCAATTGTCACAGTAGCAGGACGACCTGCTTGAGCAACAATATGTGCTTCTTGTTCATGGAATTTAGCATTTAAAACTTGATGTGGTATTTTCTCTTTCTTTAATAAAGCAGATAAACGCTCTGAATTTTCAATTGAGATAGTACCAACTAATACAGGTCTATTTTGAGCTATCTTCTCTTTAATATCTTTAATGATGGCATTAAATTTATCTTTTTCAGTAAGATAAATAAGATCACTTTCATCTTTTCTAATCATTGGTTTATTAGTAGGTAAAACTACTGTAGTTAAACCATAGATTTGTTGAAACTCATAAGCTTCAGTATCTGCAGTACCTGTCATACCTGCAAGCTTTTCATACATTCTAAAATAATTTTGGAAGGTAATAGATGCTAAAGTTTGATTCTCACTTCTAATCTTAACACCTTCTTTAGCTTCTATTGCTTGATGTAAACCATCAGACCAACGACGGCCTTCCATCTTACGTCCACTATGCTCATCAATAATTACTACTTCACCATTAGCTACTACATAGTCTACATCACGATGGAATAATGTATGAGCACGTAAAGCAGCCATAACATGATGTAATAAAATTATATTAGTACTTGAGAATAAGGAATCTCCTTCTTTTAAAAGACCTTGTTTAATTAAAAGATCTTCTACATATATTTGTCCCCTTTCTGTTAGATAGGCCTGTTTTAATTTGAGATCTAAAGTATAATGCCCATCACCTTTATAATCTTCTGTATCTTCTTTTTCTTGCTCTTTTAAATTAGGAATGATCTTATCTACAAGCAAATAGAGCTTAGAACTATCTTCTGCTGCACCTGAAATGATTAAAGGAGTACGAGCTTCATCAATTAAAACAGAGTCTACCTCATCTACTAAAGCATAATGCAATGGTCTTTGTACTCTCTGCTCTTTAGTGTAGGCCATATTATCACGTAAATAATCAAAGCCAAATTCATTATTAGTTCCATAAGTAACATCACAAGCATAAGCTTGTCTTTTACTCTCTGGATCCATACCTGGAATATTACAACCTACAGTCATACCCATAAAATTATAAAAAGGAGCAGACCAACTTGAATCACGACGTGCTAAATAATCATTAACAGTAACAACATGTACACCTTTTTGTGATAAGGCATTTAAATAACAAGGTAAAATAGCAGTTAATGTTTTACCTTCACCTGTTTTCATTTCAGCTATTTGGTTTTCATTTAAAACCATACCACCCATAAGCTGAACATCAAAAGGTCTTAAACCTAAGGTTCTTTTTGCTGCTTCTCTTACTGCTGCATATACATCAGGAATTAAACTTTCTAAACTAGTACCCTTAGCAAGTTCTGCTCTAAAGTTTGCAGTCAACTCTTTAAAAGCACTATCCTCAAGAGCCTCATACTTGCTCTCAAGAGCATTAATTTGTTTAACAATCTTACTTAATCTTTTGATAGTACGTTGATTACTACTACCTATAATTTTTGTTACTAAACTTGTAATAAACATAATCTTAAACTTTTCTCTTAACAACGTGACAAAATAAGCTAGATTATAAAGCAAATAAAGCTAAATAGCATAAATTTTAGTGATTATTTCAAATAATGAGTTATTTTTGGGGTCATGTACTTACTTAATATTATATTTACAGTAAATATATCTACAAAAATAAGACGGATGAAAATAAAAAAAAACAGCTCAAACGAACTGCTTATTTTATGGAGAGAAAATATATGATTTTTAATTTGGAGCGGGAAACGAGGTTCGAACTCGCGACCCTAACCATGGCAAGGTTATGCTCTACCAACTGAGCTATTCCCGCTAAACTAATTTTAATATAAACCTTTTTATGGAGCGGGAAACGAGGCTCGAACTCGCGACCCTAACCATGGCAAGGTTATGCTCTACCAACTGAGCTATTCCCGC
>CALXNP010000069.1 GCA_944389785.1 uncultured Anaerobiospirillum sp. | reverse complement strand
GCCCATTGCTATAAAGTGGCACGATGGGTTTGACGAGAGGGGCATGAGGGACTAAATCCCGCTTCCCCTACTCTACTGTTCATAAATAAAATTAGTTTTAGCTTAAATATAAGTTTATACATCTCTTAACTAACACATCTGTAAATAAATTCTTTAACTTATAATATTAAACTGAAAATTCAAATTAGTAACGTTTTGATTATAAGTAAAACAAACTATGTAGTACTATAACTAATAAAAATAAATTTATGTGATATATATAATATCTTTATTAATTTATATATACTATAATTGATATATGGTAATATATTATATATAACTATTTATAAATAATATTATATTGATATTATTAAATACTTCATAGGCTGTGTTTGTATGTCAAAATTTTTTGTTATTAACTCTAATGAGCTTAGTGTATTAGCTCAGGTATTTACTAATATAACTAAAAGTGATCCTTTAACAGATCCTTTTGCTAAAGAACAAGTTTTAGTTTTCCACCAAGGTATGATGGTGTATTTACAACAGCAAATAGCTCAAGAAAATGGTATAGAAAGCTGTTTTGAATATAAACAAATCTGGCAATTAATTTTTGAAGTTTATCAAAAAATTTATAAAGATGTTAATAATAAAAATTTCTATGATACTTTACATATGTCTTTAAATATTTTGTCACAAAAAGATGTATGGAATAATAAAAAAAATACTATATATCACAAGTTACAAAGTTATATTAAGAATGATAAGGATGATACAAAAGTTTACATGATTTGTTCAAAAATAGCAGAGGTTTTTGACCAATATCAGATGTATAGACCACAATGGATAGATTTTATTAGAGGTTTAACAGAGCAAGATTTTAATGAGTATGAAAATTTAAAAATAGGAAAGATTGCTAAGTTTTTTTCAACTCTAAGTAAGGGTGATTTAAATATACAAAAAAATTTTGAAGATAACATTTGGCAATTTAAGCTTTTTAGTATTTTAATTAATGGATTAGATCTTACAAAAGTTTTTAATGGTAAAAGTTTAGAATCATATGAAGGTCTAAAAGGCTTAGATAGAGAAGCAATGCTACAAGCTGTGATCAAGAATTTGAATAAAGATGTTTTACCTTCTAGAATATTTTTATTTGGTGTAAGTAGTCTGCCTAAGCTTGTAATTGATTTTTTATATGAAGCATCAAAACATATAGATATTTACTTAATGTTATTGAACCCATGCATGGAGTATTGGGGAGATATTCAAGATTCTCAAAGAGAAGAGTTTGAAAAGTTTAGGCAATTAGTTAAACATAAAAGTTTAGATAGTAAATATACAAGCAAGTTAAGTTTATTAAAAACTCAAGATTCAAAATTAAAAGAAAGTTATTATGATAAGGGAGAATTAGTTGAAGGTAATCCTTTATTATTATCTTTAGGTATACAAGGACGTGATAATCAATATTTACTTTTACAAGATCATGAGAAAATACCCAGTTTTATTGATGCTTTTGTAGATAATGGTAAAGATACTGTTTTAACTAGTATACAGCATAATTTACTGCATTTAACTTATAAAAATGAGAATAAACAAATTATTGCAAAAGATGATTTTAGTTTACAAATTCACTCATGTCACACTATACAGCGTGAGCTTGAAGTTTTAAAGGATGCTATTTTAGCTAGATTTAAACAACATGGAGAAAATTGCAATAATGGACAAGAGAAACTAAGCCCACGTGATATTGTAATTATGGTGCCATCAATAAACACTTATGCACCATATATAAATGCTGTTTTTGGCAATAGTGATGATAATGATAATTACATACCATACGCTATATCAGATAGAGCACAGCAAGAAAAAAGTCTTGTAATTAATTCTGTTTTAACTTTATTAACCGTTTATAGAGAAAAAATTACTAGTGTTTTTGTTATTGAATTATTGTCAATACCATCAATAGCAAAGAAATTTAAGATAAGTGCAGACGAGGTTTTATTAATTGAACGATGGCTTAAAGATACTAATATTCATTGGGGTCTTGATGATGAGGATACACACAAAATATGTGAATCTAATCTCAATACTACTTTTGAGTCGGGTTTAAATCGCATGATTTATGGCTTGATGTCAGGTTTAGAAAATGATTTATCTAGTTATACAGAAATTGAAGGCAGAGATGCTATTTTATTAGGTAAATTATGTCATTTTATTAGTGAATTAAATGTCTTGCGTCAATTATTCATTCCAAATTTAGTAAAAGAGCCAAAAGAGTGGTGTAGTTTATTACAAGAAAATATCTTACAAAAATTTTATCTTGAAAGTGAGTGCTTTGATCAGTTACAAGAAATTAGTCATGTTATAGTTAAGTTACAACAAGCTTGTGAGTATTTAAAAACACAGCCTAAAATTACTTTAGCTGTATTTTTTAATTACTTGCGTGATTATTTAAAAATTTCCAAAGATTTTAGTCCTTATTTACGAGGCAAATTAAATTTCTGTTCGCTTATGCCTATGCGTGCTATACCTTTTAAGCATATTTATATTTTAGGTTTAAGTGATCTTAGTTTTCCTCGTAATAACGATATACCTTCTTTTAACTTAATGTATCTACCTTCTATGAGAAAAAGAGGTGATCGTTCACAAAGCATTGATGATAAATATTTATTCTTAGAATCTATCATGGCGGCTAAACAAAGCTTATATCTATCTTATGTGGGTCAATCTCCTATTAATAATACTAAGAGCAATCCATCATCTGTAATAACAGAGCTTTTAGACTATGTAGCATCAAACTTTACAGTACACACAGATGGCAGTGCTTCAAGTTATGAAGAAATTTATGAACGCTTTGTGACAGAACATAGATTACTTGCTTATGATATACAAAATTATATTAAGAATAATAAGCCATTTAGTTCTTTTGATAAGAAAAACTTTATAAGATTATCTCAAAATACTACACAAGAAAAGTTTATAGGAAATAAGCAAGCTTATAATTTTGATATTCAAAGTGAGTATGTAATAGATCTAGCTGATGTTATTAGTTTCTTTAAAAAGCCAGTAGAAAGCTTCTTAAAGCAAAAACTTGCTTTAAATTTCAATGTTTATGATAAGGATAGATTACAAGGTGATGAGTCATTTTTCCTATCAGACTTTGAAAAAAGTGGTATCTTTGTTAGTTTAATGAAAAAAGATGAGGAAAATGCAGAACACTATATAGAACAAATTGATAGCAATGGTACTTTGCCTATTGGCGTTTTTGGTGAAAACATAAAGCAAGATATAAGAAATAAGTATATAAAATACAATGAGTTTTATGAGAAAATAACAAAAAATGTGCAAGCTGAGGATTTAAAAATTGGAAATTTAAAAATTGAGGATTTAAAAAATGAGGATTTAAAAGTTGATAGTTTAAAATTTGAAATTGATGTAGTTGATAAAGACAATAAGAAAAAGACAGTTAACGTTTGTTTAAATGCTTATTTAACTAAACCTTTAATTGTAGAAGCTGTGTATTCAAAAGATAGTGAAAAAAAATTTAAATATATTATAGATATTTTATTACAACAAGCTCTATGGAGTTATAAACGTCAATTACTAGTTTATGGTCATATTTTAGATAAAAATATAGATGATCATAAGCTTTTTGAGTTTACAAAAATAAAAGAAGAATCCAATATAGAGGCTAAGTACGAGCATTTTTTAAAAGCTATGTTAGCTTTTTATTTAAAAGGTCAAACCATGGCTTTACCTATTTTTACAGAGGCTTTAGATAAGGTTATTAAATATAATGGTGAGATATCTTACGATTTAATCTATCAACATCTACAAAATAATGTAAATAACTTTGGCTGTGATAATCATTGCAAAATTGTTTTTAAGGATTTTAAAAATATTTTAGCAGATGATGAGTTAAGCTCAATTTTAGTTAATTTTTGTATGGAATTTTTGACTTTATATAAAGCTTTAGAAGAAACTAAAAAAAGAAAAGGTAAGTAATTATGACTAACAATTTTAATATATTAGATTTTAATTTAAATAAATCATCCTTAATTGAAGCAAGTGCAGGTACTGGTAAGACTTATAGTATTACTTATTTAGTATTACGTTTACTTTTAGGTATTGGTAATGATAAAACTAGATTACTTCAAGGGCCTCTATCATTAGATGAAATTTTAATTGTAACTTATACTAATGCAGCTAGTGCAGATTTAAAGGCACGTGTATTATCAAATATAAAAGATGCTATAGAAGCTTTTACTAATTATTTAGCAGATGAAAATTATACATGTGCAGATAGTACTATGCAAAATATAATTAAAAGTTTTATAGCTAAAACAGAAAAAGAACAAAAAAAGCTTTTATTAACACAAGCTATACGCTGTTTAGAACGAGCTAAACGCTCTATAGATACAGCTGCTATTTGCACTATACATTCTTTTTGTAATAGAGCTTTAAGTCAAATTTATTCTTTTGAAGCCACAGCACCATTTGCTAGTACCTATGAAACAGATATTAATTACTTATATCAAGAAATGCAAAATGATGCTGTGCGTGAGTATTTTTATTCAAATAAGATTGATAAAGATGTTTTTACCTTTTATAAAACAATTTTAGCAAGTAAAGATATTGCAAATAGCATTAAAAAGCTATTAGGTGTTAGAGTTGCAAGTATTGATAGAAAAAAACACCTTAATTATTTAAAAACAAAAAGTGGTTACTATTTTATTTTAAAAAATGATTTTGATTTAGATTTAAGGAAATCAATAAAAAGTAATTTAGATGATGTAATTGATGATATTATATTTGATTGTAATAGTATTAAACAAACATTAAAACTAACACAAACTTTATTTGAAGAATATGTAGATCTAAAAACAGGACATAGTACTAAAGCTTGGCTTAAAAAAAAATTTATTACTTCATTTAAAAACTTTTTAGAGTCGGTGCATAACTCTTTTATAAATCTAAATATTACTGATTTGATTAACACAATAAATAACTTACAGTACGAAAATGGCAAATTAAAAGTATTTTCTGGATACAAATTAGATGAAAAAGATGAAAATGATTTTTATGCAGAATTACGTAAGATTATTAAACAAGTAGAGAATTTAGCAGTAATAAAAAAATCTCGTTTTTGTTTAATATTTGCAGCCTATATTATTGAAAAAACAGATTTAAAACAAGAAGAGCTTAATATTACATCAAATGATGATGTAATTTTACGTTTAGACAGAGCTTTAAATGATGCTAATATGGGTAAAGTTTTAGCAAAAATGCTTACTAAGCGTTATAAAGTAGCTTTTATTGATGAATTTCAAGACACTGATCCTGTTCAGTTTTCTATTTTTAATAAATTGTACTTAAGTAATCAAATTAAAGATAAGAATAATACACCTAGTTATTGTTATTTAATAGGTGATCCAAAACAATCTATTTATGAATTTAGAGGCTCTGATATTAATTCTTATTTAAAGGCTAAAAATTTAATTGGTGAAAAAGCTGTTTATTCTCTAAATACTAATTATCGCTCTTATCCAAGTTTAATAGAATCTGTAAATACTATTTTTAAATCAAATAAAGATGAAGAAAATAAGAGTAAAAATAGTTTTGATAATGAAAATATTATATTTACTGAGGTACAAGCTAATAAGGGTAAGTATAAGTTTGTTTATGATGTAAGTGTAAATGAGCAAAATGATGCAGCTTCCTATGTTAGGTCTATAATAAATTTGCAAAATAAGGAAATAAGTCAAAAAGAGCTTGCAAAGTGTTGTGCTTATGACGTCTTACATATTTTAAGTAAATCAAGATTATATAGTTTAGATAGTAATAATAATTTTAGTGTAGAGCGTAAAGTTAAACCAAGTGATATTGCAATTTTAGTGTCAAGTGCATCTGAGTTTAATTTGATTAAAGATGCTTTAAATAGCATTAATATTCCATGTGTTTATGTTTCAGATAAAAGCAATATTCTATATGAACAAGCAGGTAATCATCATAACGCTATTTTTACCATTAGTAGTGATGCTCAAAATATTATTTATCTGATGGAGGCTATGTGTTACAACAAAGATAAAAAAAAGGTTTTAAGAGCTTTAGCTTGTGGAATATTATGTATAGATAATGTTGATTTTAGTGAATTAACTAAAGAGCAAAGTTTTGAGGATGAAACTTTATTATTAGAAAAGTGTTATAAAATTTGGGAAAAGTATGGCTTTTTAGCTGCATATAATTATTTTATCAATGATAAGATTAATAAAAAGTATGGTTTTGAAGCATTTTTATCTCAGCAAGATGGCAGTCGTCGTATTGCTACAAGTTTACATATTTGTGAATTAGTTCAAGAATATCATAACCAAATAACAGGGCCTTTAGCTCAATTACGTGCTTTTAAGGATTTATGCTACGCAGATAATACTAATTATATATCAGGCAGTACACAATCTCGTCTTGATAGTCAGCAAGAGCAAATTAATGTTGTAACTATACATAAATCAAAAGGTCTTGAATATCCTATTGTTCTTTTACCTTTTATTTTTTCGCTTAAAGAAAAAACATCAGAAAAAGACTTTATGATATCTTACTATGATAAAGATATAGGTTATAAAGCAATAGATTTAGACTATACAAGCAAAATAGGTAAAAATAGTTTTATAAACTCACAAGAACACTATTTAAAAGCTATAAATGAAGAAAAAAGACGCTTAATTTACGTAGCTTTAACTAGAGCTTGTGCTGCTAATTTTTTCTATTTAGGTAAATATGAGTCTAAGTTGAACATGTTTCAGATATTAGAAACAGATAGTATAGAAAATACTTATAATTTTTTTGAAAAGCAAAATACAAAAAAATTTTTATTTAATTTACAAACTGTAAATGTAGATGATTTAGATATAAGTTTAGGTGATGATTTAAAAAATTATGACTATCAGCAACAACTTGAGTTGCAAAATCAAGCTATTGTTGAAAGTTTTAGTAAAGATTATGTTGATCAAAACTTTAGTATTTCATCTTACTCACAACTTACCGCAAAACAACATGAATCTAGTACTGACTATCAGTATGATGGTGTAGCTGATGATGTTGAGTCTTATTTAATTGATGATGAAGATTTAAATATAAGTCCTTTTGATTTTCCACGAGGAGTGCAGGCTGGTACATTTTTACATAAACTTTTAGAGTACTGTGATTTTAGTAGATGTAATGATAAAAATTACATAAGTTCTTATATTGATAAAGTTGTAGCTATTGATAGTATTTTATTAAAATCTTGGGGACAAGAAGATAATTGTAAGCTTTGTTTAAAACAATGGTTATATGATATTACTCATTGTTGTATCTATCAAGAACAAGATCGTAAATATAGTCTTTGTGATATAGGTTCTTGTGATAGGGTAAGTGAAATGACTTTTTTAATGTCAAGTACGAATCTTGATACAAAGAAAGTTAATGATTTGTGTAAACAAAGTATGGTAAGTAATGTAAGTCCTACTAACACAGATGTTTTAGCCAATCTTAACAATTTATATTTAGATAATAAATTAATTACAGGTTTTATGACAGGAGCTATGGATTTAGTCTTTAGATTAAAAATTGATAATTGTTATAAATACTTTGTGCTCGATTATAAATCTAATTTTATAGGAACAAATGCTAGTTATTACAGACAGGCTAATCTTGAGAAAATGATTTTTGATAATAAGAACCGTTATGATGTGCAATATATGATTTATTCTTTAGCTTTATATCGTCACTTAAAGAGTAGATTAGTTGATTTTGATTATGAGTCTAATATAGGCGGAGTAATCTATTTATTCTTACGTGGACTTAAAGCAGATCAAACCAGTGGTGTTTATCATGCTAAGCTAGAGCAAGATATTGTTGAAAGCTTAGATAAATTATGTACAAGTAAAGATGATTAATGAGGTAGAGTATGACAATAGATTATTTAGAACTTGCTAATAAAAGTAATATAGTAGAAAAAATTGCAATTGCTAAGGCAAAATATATTTGTGAGCATTATAAGAATTTTAAGCATAAAAATATTTTATATTTAGTTTTATTCTGTCTTGAGCATGTGCAAGCTCAAGGCGATGTTTGTATTAGATATGATAAAGATGTTATAGCAAACATACTTGAAGATATGAAGCAATCAGCACTTTATTTTCAAGGACAAGCTAAAATTGATGCTGTAAATTTTATAGAACAAAGTTATGCTTATTTACAAAATTCAAATTTTAAGCACTTAATTACAAATAATAAAGAGTTTTTTAGTCTTGAAGAAAAACGCTCAGTATTAGTTTTTTCTAATGATAGAATTTATATGCGACGCTATTTTGATTATGAATGCAATGTGGCTAAAATTTTACAAGATAGTAAGCTTGCTCAAAGTCAAATTCATCCTAATGCTAATTTAAAAGAGTTAATTGAGTTTGTATTTAAGCTTAAGGAACAATTACAAGATCCTAAAGATTTACAAAAAATTGATTGGCAAAAGGTTGCAGTATGTCATAGCTTAGTTAATAAGATCAGTGTTATTTCAGGTGGGCCTGGTACTGGTAAAACTACAACGGTTTTAACTTTATTATATTTAAGTCTTTGTTTAGATAGAAGTAAACATAAAATTTACTTAGTAGCTCCTACAGGTAAAGCTGCTGCACGCATGAGTGAGTCTATTATTGAAGGTTTAGAACGTGGAAAAAATATTTTAGAAGCCCTTAAAGCTAAATACAATTTTGAGCAAGATGAACTTGAAAATTTAATTAATGTACCAACTTGTACTATACATTCATTATTAGGCGTAGTACCAAATAGTACAAGAACTAAGTACAATGCTAATAATAAATTAGATGCTGATATTATTATTTTAGATGAGGCATCAATGATCGATTTATCATTATTTAATAAATTACTACAAGCTTTAGATACTAATACAAAATTAGTATTGTTAGGTGATAAGGATCAATTATGCTCAGTAGAAGCAGGCTCTGTTCTTGGTGATATCTGTAAAAGCTTAATTATAGACAATGGAAAACTAGGAGTTAATGCAGATCCTAAATTATTAACAGATATTGAATATTTATCTAATTACACTCAAGAGCAATTACAAGAAGGTGTAATATCAAATTATGTTTGTCTATTACAACAAAGCAGACGCTTTGATGAAAATTCAGCTGTAGGTAAATTAGCTGGAACTATTAACTCAAATAATAGCAGTGAAGAGAAACTAGAAAATATCGAAAACTTTGCTCAAGAATATAAAGATAAAATTATACTTGATTTTGTTAATAGTGACGATCAAGCAAATCAAGAAATTAAAATTAACGAATTAGTTAATAAAGCTATTGATCCTAAGTTTAATGATAATTATAGTCAGTATTTTAAAGCTTTAGAGCAATGTAATTTTACTATAAGCTCAAATGAGCAAGCGCAAGATATTTTTGAAAAGATGAATTTGTATCGTATACTTTGCTCAAATCACACTGGTATAGCCTCAGATGTAAATATTAATAATCTCATCGAAAGGAAAATTATAGAACGTTACAATCAAAAATATAGTGATTTTTATCCTGGTAAAATTATTCTTATAACTCAAAATAATAGTACCTTAAATGTACAAAATGGTGATGTTGGTTTTGTAGCTTATACAATAGAAGATAATAAAAAAGTTCTTAGAGCTTTTTTTAAGACACAAAATGGTATTGTTAGATTAAGTACAGTCTTTTTATCTAACTATGAAAGTGGTTTTGCTATGACTATACATAAATCACAAGGCTCTCAATACTCACATGTACATGTAGCTTTAGCTTTTAACTATAATAAAATTTTAACTAAAGAATTAGTATATACAGCTGTAACTAGATCAAAAGAAAAAGTATCTTTACTATGTAGTGAAGATATTTTAAAAAAAGCATTAGGTGTTATGGTTGTACGAGAAAGTGGTTTATCTTTAAGAATAGGTAAATAATATGCAAATTATTATATCTCCTACAAAAAAAATGCAGGTTAATAATGACGTCTTTGCTCATAAGGATTTACCTTTATTTTTAACTAAAACTCAACAAGTATTATCTTGTTTACAAACTTTATCTTTTGAACAATTGCAAAAATTGTATCAAGCATCTGATAGTATTGTTGAGGAAAATAGACAAAGACTTGTAAATATGGATCTTACAGCTAATTTAACAGCTGCTATTATGGCTTATGAGGGTATTGCTTTTAGCTATATGTCATCTAAGCTTTTAACACAAGAAGATTACGATTTTTTACAAGAACATTTGTTTATATTATCTGGCTTTTATGGGGCTTTAAGGCCCTTTGATGGTATTAGACCATATCGTCTTGAGATGCAGGCAAAACTTGTAATTGATAGTTACCCTAATTTATATAGCTTTTGGCATGATGAGATTAATAATTTATTGGAATCAAAAGATAAGGATATTTTGAATTTAGCTTCTAAAGAGTACTCAAAGATTATTGATAGTAAACGTTTCAATATAAAAACAGTACGCTTTGTTCAAGAACATAAAGGTAAACTTGTAGAAAAAGGTACAGTATGTAAGATGCTGCGAGGCTTAATGGTTAAATATATAGCAACACATAAGATTAATGATTTTGAAGCTATTAAAAGTTTTAATGAAAATAATGCTGTATTCAATGAAAGCTTGTCTAATGAAAATACTTTTGTATTTATTTGCTAGCTTAATTAAATATATAACATTGAGTAATTTTAATCATAAACTAGCCTAAATCTTATTAAAAAGGTTATGATTTATACATTGAAATGTAAAAATCAATAATAAAAATATTTTAGGAGTTATTATGTTAGAGGTTGGCAGTAAGGCACCTGATTTTACTTTAAAAGATAAAGATGGTAATGACATTAGTTTAAGTTCATTCTTAGGAAAGAAGGTAGTTATTTATTTTTATCCACGTGACAATACTCCAGGTTGTACTAGACAAGCTTGTGCTTACGCAAAACTTTATGATGAGTTTAAAGCTAATGATATTGTAGTAATTGGAATTAGCAAAGATAGTACAGCTTCACATGTAAAGTTTGCTGATAAATATGAATTACCATTTATTTTATTGTCAGATGAGCAAAAAGAAGTATTACAAGCTTTTGGAGTATGGCAAGAGAAAAAGATGTATGGTAAGGTAAGTATGGGTGTAGTACGTTCTACTTTTATATTAAATGAACAAGGTGAAATTATTAAAGTTTTCAAACGTGCAAAGCCTGATTTAAATGCACAAGAAGCCTTAGACTTCATTAAAGCTTTATAAAATTATTATGGTAGCTAATTAATTTTAGTTGCCATTTTTACCTTTATTCTTTAATTATTATTTTCTACTTTTACTCTCCTCTACAGTATTATGTTTACTCAGATTTTTTTTAAATAACATACTAAATTATTTAAATTCCTATTTTTGTTTGTATAATTACTTTTTTAATAGTTAAAATTTAATTAAAATCAATAAGTTATAAAAAACATTAAAAATATTATGTAAAAGTGTTTGACATGCTCAAAAAAATCCTTATAATACACCATCACTTGAGCACGACGCTCAAACAGTTCTTTAAAAAGTTGATACATGACAATCT
>CALXNP010000068.1 GCA_944389785.1 uncultured Anaerobiospirillum sp. | reverse complement strand
TGAGAGTAGGTCATCATCAGGCTAATAATTTAAGCAAGACCACCTAAATTAACTTTTAGGTGGTTTTTTGCTTTTATACTATTCAAATTTATTCCTATCAAAATCCTTATAAAAACTCTCATTTGTTAGATTACATCATATTATTTTTAATTTATATCTACATCTACATAAAAAACTCCATAAAAATGATATTTTTTGGAGAAAAAATTCATTATATAGTAATAATATTAAATATAAAAAATATATATCTATAAATAAACTTTTTCTATAATTTTAACTATAAAGTGCTATTTTTAGGTGTGTTATTGATATAAATAATTTTTATTAAATGAAAATAAATGTTAATTTTGATCTAGTTCAAACTTTTAAAACAAAATAGATGAAAATTTTCACCAAAATATTATTATAGTAATTGCATTAGGAAAGATGCGTAAAGGAGAATAGGATATGAAAATTAAAACTTTAGCTTTAGCTACATTAGTAGCTACAGGCTTATCAACTAGCGCAATGGCTGCAACTTGGACTTTAGATTATCGTCATGATTATCGTGATAAGCAAGCTGAAAATTATGATCGTATTTGTGTAATTGGTGCTTTTGAAAATGGTATTGGTTTTTATATAGACTCATCATTTCATTCTTGGGGCAAGAATAAGCCAGATACTGCAGGTTATCACGATGGTCAATGGGGTGATTTTGGTACCAATGCAACAGAAATGAGTTTATGGTGGGGATATAAGATTGCTGATACTGGTTTTGTTGTAAGTCCTGGTATTATTACAGAATCAACTAGTGAAATGACTGGTTATAAGCCCTATGTTCGCTTGCAATACAATACAGATATCGGTCTTTGGTTTGCATTACGTCCACGTTATGATTACTGGCGTGTAGATGGTAGTGGACAAGATCAAAAAAATGCTCGTATTGATGCTTGGGTAGGTTATAAGTATGGTAATTTTGGTATTAATTATAACTACACTCATATGTGGGCATTAGAGGATGATCCTACAATTAATCAAACACGTAAGATGTATGATAACAATAGTTGGAACTATGAACACAATGTTGCTATTAACTATCGTATAGGTAATTGGAATCCATACTTTGAAGTAGGTAATATTTCGGCTCCTGGTACTGCAACTAAGGATGGTCGTCAAACACGTTTACGTCTTGGTGTGCAATATACATTCTAAGAATTTAGCAAATATATAGGAGCAAAGAATGAAAAAAACTTTGATTACAGCTGCATTTTTAGGTTTACCTCTAGTAACTAATGCTGCTTTACCAGATACTCCTGTACCTTTTAAGTCAGGTGCAGGTGTTATAGCTGATGGTGTTATCTATATAGGTTTAGGTACTGCAGGTCAAAATTGGTATAGCCTTGATACTAAAGCAGAAAATCCAACTTGGAATGAGATTCAAGCTTTTCCAGGTCAACCTCGTGACCAAGCACAAGCTGTTGTTTTAGATAATAAGATTTATGTGTTTGGTGGTATGGGTAAGAAAGATGCTTCAGCTAGTGTTATCTCTGTTAGAAATGAAGTTTATTGCTATGATATAGCTAACAATAGTTGGGAGCAAGTAATGACCCGAAGCCCTTTAGGCCTAGGTGGTCATGCTGCAGTGACAATTGATGGTCAAAATGCTATTTTTGTAGGCTCAGTTAATAAGGCCATTTTTGATGGTTTCTTTGAAGATACAGAAGCTTGTAAAAATGATAAGCAAGCTTTAGCAGCTATAAATGCAGCATATGTTGGTAAGAAAACTCAAGATTATTTCTTTATGGCAGATATTTTAGCATACAATGCTAAAGCTAATGCTTGGTCAAATCTTGGGCGCTCACCAAATAAAGGTACAGCCGGATCTGCTTTAGCTGTAAATGATGATGGTACTGCAACTGTAATTGGTGGTGAGATTAAGCCAGGTTTAAGAACTGCTAAAACTTTACAATTTAATGTTGATAAATATGGCGTTATTAGTTTTACCCAAACACCTGATATGGTGGCACCTCATAATGAGAGTGTACAAGAGGGTGTAGCAGGTGCTTTTGCTGGATCTATTGACAATGTTGTGGTTGTAGCAGGTGGTGCTAATTTCCCAGGCTCTACTCAAGCATATGCACAAGGTAAAAATTTTGCTCATGAGGGTAAAACAAAAACTTGGCGTGATGAAATTTATACCTATGCTAATGGTGAGTGGAATGAAGTTGGTAGTTTACCTTTACCTTTAGGTTATGGAGTTACTATTGATAATGGTGATGAGCTATTGTTAATAGGAGGTGAAACTACAAATGGTGTAGCAACCTCAAAGATCTATAGCATTAAACTTCAAGATGGTAAGGTAGCTGTTTCTCAATAATAAACTTAAAAACCATGTCACAAGAAGAGACATGGTTGATTTGAGGCAAAATATGTTAGAACAATTTCGCAATCAATTAATTATTTCTTGTCAGGCTTTACCTGATGAACCTTTACATAGTTCTTTTATTATGGGACGTATGGCTCTAGCAGCAAAACAGGTAGGGGCTGTTGCTATACGTTGTCAATCTGTTGCTGATATTGTAGAAATAAAAGAA
The DNA here is from genome assembly GCA_944389785.1 of uncultured Anaerobiospirillum sp. Classification (GTDB taxonomy): domain Bacteria; phylum Pseudomonadota; class Gammaproteobacteria; order Enterobacterales; family Succinivibrionaceae; genus CALXNP01. The sequence goes on along the minus strand of CALXNP010000068.1, from coordinate 9,074 downwards.
GTAACAAAGCTACCTGTTATTGGTTTAATTAAACAATCATATTCTGATAGTGAAATTTACATCACTCCAACTAGGAAAGAAGTTCAAGATTTAATTGATTGTGGTTGTGAAATTATAGCCTTGGATGCTACTTTACGCCGTAGACCAAATAATGAGTCATTAGAAGATTTAGTAAAGCAGATTAAAGATGCAGGTAAAATTGCACTTGCTGATATTTCAAATGATGAAGAAGGTATTAATGCTCAAAAAATTGGTTTTGATTGTATTTCTACTACTTTATCAGGCTATACCCCATATACACCTAAACTAAAAGGTCCTGATTTTGGTCTGGTTGCTCGTATGGCAGATAGATTATCAATTCCTGTATTTGCTGAAGGACGTATTAATACTCCTGATGATTTAAGAATTGCTTTTGAGGTAGGTGCTTTTGGTGCTATTGTTGGCTCTGCAATTACTAGACCTCAAGTTATTGGTAAATGGTTTATGGATGCTCTTCCACGTTAGTTTTTAGGAGAAAAAAATGACAAATCGTGATTTAAAAGGTATTTATTCTGCTTTATTAGTTTCTTTTGATAAAGATGGCAATATCAATGAAAAGGGTTTACGTCAAATTGTAAGACATAATATTGATGTATGTAAGGTTGATGGCCTTTATGTTGGTGGTTCAACTGGTGAAAACTTTTTATTAAGCACAGCAGAGAAAAAGCGTATTTTTGAAATTGCTAAAGATGAAGCCAAAAATGATATAGCCTTAATTGCACAAGTTGGTTCTTTAAATATTAAAGAATCATGTGAACTTGCTAAATTTGTTACAGATTTGGGCTATGATGCAATTTCAGCTGTAACTCCTTTTTACTATAAATTCTCATTTAAAGAGATTAAAGATTACTACAATACCATTATAGATGGTGTAGATAATCGTATGATTATTTACTCAATTCCTTTCTTAACAGGTACTAATATTACTAAAGAGCAATTTGGTGAGCTTTATCAAAATAAAAAGATTGTAGGTGTAAAGTTTACAGCTGGTGATTTTTATCTATTAGAACGTATCCGTAAAGAATATCCAGATCACTTAATTTTTGCAGGTTTTGATGAAATGATGCTGCCTGCTGCTGTTTTAGGTGTTGATGGTGCTATTGGCTCAACATTCAATGTAAATGGTATTAGAGCACGCCAAATCTTTGAACTTGCAAAAGCAGGCAAGATTCAAGAAGCTTTAGAGATTCAACATGTAACTAATGATTTTATTACAGATGTTTTAAACAATGGTCTTTACGGCACATTAAAGGTTTGCTTACAAGAAGCTGGTGTTGATGCTGGTGTATGCAGAAAACCAATGGGTGAGTTCTCAGAAGAAACCATTGAAAACGCTAAGAAAATTTATGCTAAGTACTTTAAGTAGTACAAAAATGTAGGGTACTTTAGTTACCCTGCATTCAATAGTAAAAGGAGGATATTTATGGACTTTTTTAGTCAAATGGAAGGTTTTACTTGGATAGATATGCTAATACTTGTGGTCTATATGATTGCAGTATTATTTGCAGGTTTATATTTTTCAAAAAAAGAAATGAAAGGTAAAGAGTTCTTCAAAGGCGATGGCTCAGTACCTTGGTGGGTAACATCAGTTTCTATTTTCGCTACTTTATTATCACCAATTTCATTTTTAGCTCTAGCAGGTAACTCTTATGCTGGTTCTTGGATGCTGTGGTTTGCTCAAATTGGTATGATTATAGCAATTCCTTTAACTATAAAGTATTTTTTACCTGTATATGCCAAGCTCGGTATCGATACAGCTTATCACTATCTTGAGATAAGATATGGATCCTCATTTTTACGTGTGTTAGGTGCATTGATGTTTGTCATATTCCAATTGGGACGTATGTCAATTGTTATGTACTTACCATGTTTAGCTTTATCTAGATTATCTGGCATTAGTGTAGATGTTTTAATTATTGCTATGGGTGCTATTGCTATTGTGTACTCATATACAGGTGGTTTAAAGGCAGTGCTCTGGACAGATTTTATTCAGGGTATAATTTTAATAGGTGGTATTGCCTTAACTCTTATTTATATTATTATTTCACTAAATAATGGTTTATCAGATGTAGCTTATTCTATAACAGAAGGTGGTCGTTTCTTAGCACCTAATGAGAGTTGGATAGATTGGGGTAATTTATTTGGTACCTCTGTATTATTAACATTAGTAGGTGGCGGTTTTACTACATTCTGTTCTTATGTTTCATCACAAGATGTAGTTCAAAGATTTACTACAACTACAGATATTAAGCAATTAAATAAAATGACTATTGGTAATGGTGTTTTATCAATATTCTCTGCTTCTGTATTTTACTTGGTTGGTACTGCTTTATACTTATTCTATACTCAAAACCCAAGTTTAATTCCTGAAGATGTAGTAAATAGACGTGATTTAGTTTTTGCTTACTTTATTACTTTTGAAATGCCAATTGGTATTACAGGTATATTATTAGCAGCTTTATACGCAGCCTCTCAATCCACTTTATCAACAGGTATTAACTCAGTTGCAACTTCTTGGGTATTAGATATTCAATCACGTATCACTCCAGGTATGAGCAGTGAAAGACAAACTAAAATTGCTCAATATGTTTCATTAGGTATTGGTATTTTTGCAATTATTGTTGCTATGTGGCTTGCTAGATCAGATGTTAAATCTGCTTATGAATTATTTAACTCATTTTTAGGTTTAGCTTTAGGCTCACTTGCTGGTATCTTTGTGATGGGTGCCTTTACTAAACATACAACAGCTTTAAGTGCGGTAGTAGGCTTTATGGCTGCAACTTTAGTAGTGTTATATATTAAATACTGTGTTCCTGAGGTAAACTTCTGGGCATACTCTATAATTACCATTGTAACTACAACAGTAGTAGGTATTATTGTAGCTATGATTCAAAAGCAAGTAACTGGTAAAGAATATACAGCTCCAAAAGGCTCAACTTATCGTTCATAATTAATGTCCTATTGGAAAGAGTTCTCCTCATAGCTCTTTCCTTTTTTGTTTAGGTTTTTTATATGACAGCAAATTTATATATTTTAATTGATATCGGTGGTACTGCTATAAAGTACGCAATTTCTAATAGTGATGGTTTGCTTGTAACAAAAGATCAAATACCAACAGAAGCAAAAACTTATGGTGGCAGTGGCATTGTTAATAAGGTTTTTAATATTATAGATAACTATATTAAAACTTATGACAATATTAAGGGTGTTGCTATTTCTACAGCTGGTATGGTTGATAAGGACAGTGGTGTTATTATTTACGCTTTAGAAGATGCAATTCCTAATTATACAAATACTGATTTTGTATCATTAATTAAACACAAATATGATTTACCTTGTACAGTTGAAAATGATGTAAATTGTGCAGCTTTAGGAGAATTGTGGCTTGGAGCTGCTAAAGGCTTATCTTCAATTTTCTGTATGACTATAGGAACATCTATAGGTGGAGCTATGATTCAAAATGGCCTTTTAGTTCATGGTGCCTCAAATTCAGCTGGTGAAATTGCCTATATGCAAGTAAAAAATGGTATGTTACATAAGCTTGCTTCAACTACAGCTTTAGTTACAGCCTATGCTAAGCTTATTAATAAAGATGTAAGTTTAGTAAATGGTATGATTTTGTTTGATAATGCTCAACAAGGTCAAGTTGAAGCTATCGTGTGTATAGACAAGTTTATCGATGATTTAACAGATGGTATTACTAATGTTATATGCTGCCAAAATCCTCAAGCCATAGTTTTAGGTGGTGGCATTATGGCAAGAGATGAATTTTTAAAACCAAGGATATTAGCCTCATTAAAAGCAAAACTTAGACCTATAGTATTTGAAAATACTAAGCTTGAATTTGCTAAATTATTAAATGATGCAGGTATGCTTGGAGCTTTGTATAACTATAAACAAAAGCAAAATATTTAAAATAGATATAATTTTTTATAGTTTTTGCTTATAAAAAAATAAATGATCTTGAAAAATGTAAATATGAGCTATAAACTAAACTTAAAAACATAGATGTTTATAGGAAATGGAAATTATATATGGAACAAAGTTACGACAGTCTTAATAATAATAATTTACTGTCTAAGCTAAGTTATCACAAAAATAATTTATCAAAGACGCATAAAAGACTTGTTGATTACATTTTACAACATAAAGATCATATTATTTCATTAAATATTTCTCAGCTTGCTATCAACGCTCAAGTAGGTGAGGCTACTATTATTAGGTTGGCTAAGCATTTAGGTTATAGAGGTTTTGCTGATTTTAAGATTGATTTAGCCATAGCTATATCAGATCACAGTTATGAAAATGATAGCTTGGTTGATGGTAAAATCGATACTAATGATGATTGTTATACTGTAGCTAAAAAAATAGTTAATCAAATAGCAAGTGGTCTTGATGAAAATTTAAAAGTTTTTAACCAAGAACAGATAGAAAGTGCAGCTAGAGCTATTTTTAATGCTAGAAAGATTCTAGTTTTTGGTATGGGAAATTCTGGTATTTGTGCTGATTTTTTACAAAATAAACTTGCTAGAATTAATATTGAAGCTTATAGCCATGCTAATACTCATTTTATGTATACTCAGGCATCATTATTAACTAAAGCTGATGTTGCTATAGCTATTTCAAATAAAGGCAGTGTTTATGAAACTATAAAAGGTTTAAAGATAGCAAAGCAAGCTGGTTCTACTTGTATTTGTATTACACAAAATATTGAATCAGAGCTTACACAATATGCTGATTGTGTTTTGCAAACAGGTCAAGTAAAACAAGCTTCACATAGTGATAATTTATCAATTATTGTGTCACAGCTTCACTTATGTGAGCTTTTATATACACAGGTGGTATTATTGAATTATGATAAAGCTGTAAACTCTATGAAAAAGACTATAGATGCTTTGAGTTTGAGGGTATAGCTTATTTTAAATATTGATTGTTTATTTATCAATAGAGGTGGTATATGCGTATTTATAAGGCAAAAGATTATAAAGATTTAAGCCGTAAGGCTGCTAATATTATTTCAGCTCAAGTAATATTAAAGCCTAATAGTGTCTTAGGTTTAGCTACAGGATCAAGCCCTATAGGTACTTATGCTCAGTTAATTGAGTGGTATAACAAAGGTGATCTTGATTTTAAAGATATTAAGACCGTAAATCTTGATGAATATCGTGGGCTAGGAATTGAGAGCAATCAAAGTTATGTGTATTTTATGCATCATAATTTTTTTAATAGTATCAATATTAAAGCTTGCAATATAAATATCCCAAATGGTTTAAACCCAGATGCTAAAGCAGAGTGTGAGCGTTATGATGAGGTGATTAAATCCTTAGGTGGCATTGATATGCAGCTTTTAGGTATAGGTCGTAATGGTCATATAGGCTTTAATGAGCCTGGCTCTGACTTTGAAAAAAATACTCATTGTGTAGATTTAACTCAAAGTACTATTGAGGCTAATAAGAGATTTTTCAACTCTATAGATGAAGTGCCAAAGCAAGCTTATACTATGGGTATAAAGTCAATTATGCAAGCTAGAAAGATTTTATTAATAGCTTCAGGTGATGATAAAGCAGATGCTATTTATAACTCTTTCTTTGGCCCTGTAACTCCACAAGTACCAGCTTCTGTATTGCAATTACATCAAGATGTAATTTTAGTTGCTGATGATAAAGCTCTAGCAAAAGTACCAAAAGAGCTTTTAGAGCGTTATCTATAGATAGTAGATAATTACAATATTTTTGTAAGCTATAGTTCTCCACCTAAAAATAAATTAGGTGGAGATATTGTTTAATGTTTAACTTATTATAATCAATCATTTCTTATAATTATAGATATAATACTTTCTTTATTTAATTTATTCAAAAAGCTAGTTTTATTAAAATTGTATTTATTTTTAATAAACTTAATTATCTAGAATAAAAATCAATTAAAGCTCACCTTTTATTTACTCTATAACATAAGTAGATTTTTATTTTGTTGTTAGACTTTTCATTATTTATTTCTAGTATTAATCAATATTATTTTAATAATTTGAAATTATTAAGAAAAATCTCAATTGTATTTGTTTAAAATTTTAAATATAAAGTTATATATATAACTTACACGTAATATATAAGTAAAAGTTAAAAAATGTGATATATACGGCATTCTTTAATATATATTTTTTTTATAATTTGCATAAAACTTACACGTAATTATTAGTTAAAAGTTCTTGTGAGGTATAAATATGAATACATGGTTACATATTGGTCTTGGTAATTTTCATAGAGCTCATCAAGCTTGCTATTTAAATCAATATATAAATAAGATTGATAATAATTGGCAAATTATTGCTGGTAATATTCGTAATGACAGTGAGCAAACTGTCAAAGCTATAAATCAGCAAGATGGCAAATATACACTTATGACTGTAAGCTCAAATGGTGAGAAACATTTTGAAACTATAAGCTCAATTAAAAAATGTATAGAGTGGAGTGATGATTTAGCAGAGTTAATTTTAAATGCTAGTTTTGGAAATACTTATATTATATCCTTTACTGTCACTGAGGCTGGTTATTATCTTGATGAAAATTTACACATTGATATAAATAATAAAGATATACAAAGTGATTTAAATGGCTTTAGTAGAACTATTTATGGTGTTATTTATAAGATACTCAAACAAAGACAAGCAAATAATGCACCTAAAGTAACTTTATTATGTTGTGATAATGTAAGAGAAAATGGTGAGAAATTTTTAAAAGCATTACTTGAGTTTATTGATTTAAGAGGAGATTCAGATTTTAAGAAATATGTATTGGATAATACTACAAGTCCTAATACTATGGTAGATAGAATTACTCCAAAGCCTAGTGATGATCTTAAGGATATAGTTAAACAAGAAACAGGTATAGAAGATCTAGCTCCTATTATGTCAGAGCAATTTATACAATGGGTAATTGAAGATAAATTTGCTAATATTAGACCAGAACTTGATAAAGTAGGAGTATTGTTTGTAGATAGCGTTTTACCTTATGAAGATGCTAAACTTAGAATATTAAATGCTTCTCATTCAGCTTTATCTTTTAAAGGTGCTTTAAAAAAATTAAATTATGTATATGAATGTGCTAATGATGAAGATATTTTACAAGCAGCATATGATTATATAACCAATGATGTTATACCTTGTATTGATAATGGCATTATTGATTTAAATAATTATAGAGATATAGTATTAGATAGATTTAAAAATCCATATATAAAAGATAGCTTAGAACGTATTACTCAAGATAGCATTTCTAAAATTAATACTTTTTTATTACCTACATTAAAAGATTGTTACAGACTCAAACGAGACTGTAAAAAAACTCTGCAAATAGTAGCAAATTATTTTTATTTCTTAAACTATTATCAACAAGGTAAGTTACATTTTAATTATAAAGATAGCTTATTTGATAGCAACTTTTTTGCAGAATTATTAAATAGTACAAATGCAAAGGAATGTTTTGCTAAATATAAACCATTATTTGCAGATCTTTGTGACAATCAAGCTTTTGTAAATGATCTAATTACAGTTATTGATTCTATTCAAATTTAGTAATTGTATTTTTAGATGGAGGATGTTTTTTATGAATAATAAAACTATTATAGGTATGCCTATTAAACTTATATTAGGCTATCTAGCTATAGCTTTTTTTATGACAGGGGATGGTTTTGATTTAGCTTTTTTATCTAAGTATATAACAGACTTAGGTTTTAGTTCATCACAAGCATCTTTTATTATTAGTATGTATGGTTTATTTGCTGCAGTTTCATCTTGGTTATCTGGTGTTATTGCTGAAATTATAACAGCTAAAAAAGCTATGTTATTAGGTTTTATTTTATGGTTTATATTCCATTTATGTTTTTTAGTGTTTGGTATAGAAATAAAAAGTTATATAGGTTTGCTTGTGTTTTATAGTTTAAGAGGTTTTGCTTATCCTTTATTCTTGTACTCATTTGTGGTAATGATTGTATTAAATACCTCTGGCAAACAAATTAGTCCTGCACTGGGTTGGTTCTGGACTGTTTATTCAATTGGTATTGGTGTAGCTGGTGCTATTGTTCCTAGTTTTACTATTGATATAATGGGAGAAAAGGCTACTTTATATTTATCTTTAGTGTTTGTTGGTATTGGTGGTTTAATTACATTATTTATTAAAACAGAACAAAAGTTTTCCAAATATAATAGTTTTGAAGATAAATTTAACGAATTAAAATTTGGTATTACTATTTTAAAAAATAAAAATATTCTTTATGCATGTATTATTAGAATAATTAATACAATATCGTTATTTGGTTTTGCCGTAATTATGCCAATCATGTTTGTTTCTGAGCTTAACTATACTATTTCACAATGGCTACAAGTATGGGCAGTATTTTTCGCAACCACAGTATTTACTAATGTCTTTTGGGGTATTATTGGTGAGTATATAGGTTGGATTACTGTAATTAGATATTTTGGTTGCATTGGTATGGCTATAGCTACACTAGCTTTTTATTTTGTACCACATATTTTTATTGGTAATTTATTTGTTTGTCATCTTTGTGCTGTATTACTTGGTATTTGTGTAGCATGTTTTGTACAAATTACTCCTATACTTACCTCTATTGAACCAGAGCATAAGGGTGCTTGTATTAGTGTTTATAATTTATCAGCTGGATTATCAAACTTTTTAGCACCTGCAATTGCTACTGTATTTATGCCTTTTATAGGTATTAAGGGTGTAGTATTTATTTATGCTACATGTTACATTATCGCCTTTATTTTAACCTTTGCTATACAATGTGAGCATGAGTCATTTAAGAGTAAAAATCCATTTAAAAAGTCATTAAGTAATATTGCTAAAAAGCAAATTGCATAAATAATAGTTTTAACTTAGCCTTTATAGCAAGCTACTTTAAGTAAAATTAAATAGCTTGCTATTTTTATATATAACATTTTAGTATAAGTTTCCCAATTTCCGTAACTATAGTTTCGATTAATTAACCCAAAGTTACGGATTTTGTTTCGTTTACCTTAT
>CALXNP010000067.1 GCA_944389785.1 uncultured Anaerobiospirillum sp. | reverse complement strand
AAGAAGATCCTTAATTAAAAATTAAATTCGGATCTTCTTAAATAATTTTGTACGATCTTCTTCTTAATTCCTAACATAAAGAGCAACTAAAGTCGCTTAGGACTTAGTCTTAGTCCAACTTTTAACTATTATTTAAGTTGGAAAGTTGAGTTACTTATTTTATTGTAATTTTGGAAACTAATTAAATTCTTCAAAGAGTAATCAAAGTCACTTAAAACTTATACAAAATATTTCGAACTATTAAAAATTGAATTTTAAAATATTACAATAGCTTCCAAAGAAGCTATTTAATTGACTATTTATTTCTACTATAAATTTTTACTTATTATCTAAAAAAACTACCATGTCTATAATACTGACTATTTAAACTTGCATATTTGTTTAATAAAGGATCTATAATAGTTAAAATCTTTGAAGCTGATTTTGTTAAATTAAAACTACTAATAAAATTTTGACATTTACTAAAGCTTATATTTTGTTTTGAATTAATTTTAGTATTTAAACTTAAGATATTTTCATATATTTGATCTAAATAGTTATCATTATTTCTATTTACAATAATAAAGCCTTCATCTTCACAATCTTTAAATTTATTTTGCTCAATAGCAATACATGGTACATCATTAACTAAAAAGCTTAAACACTGCTCAACTTCTTCAATACTTTGAGAGTTTAAAGCTAAATATATTTTAGATGATGCTATTATAGCTTTTAGACTGCAATTTCTTATAGCTCTATTAATATTAGTTAAATCATTAAGATGATAATTTGTATTATGTTGTTGATTATAATCCTTAAAGTAAATATTATAATCTTTATTTTGTACTACTAGTAAGAATTGTTGATTTAAGTTATTTTCATAAGCTTTGATTGCTAAAGCAAAAAAATCTCTTAATGCTTTATCATCATTATAATCAATAAATACTATATAATCTTTATTACGTTCATCTACTAATACGCTTTCTTTATCAAAGATAACGTCACAACACTTGACCTCAATGTTATTTTGTTGTTGATAATGTTTACATACACTTTCATATGGACTAAATACTACATCACTTAATGAAAAAGCTACATCATGATGCTTGGTATTTGGTAGAAAATAAGCTGTGGGTACTCCTCTTAGCTGAGCCTCCGCAAAATTTGCTCCAAGAAAAAAATCATCTTGACCAAAGCCTATAACAAGATCAGGTTTAAATGTTCTGTATAAATTAGCTATAAATAGATTAAGGACTCTATAGTCATTTTGAATTAAATCCTTATATAAAGTTGTTGAGCATTTTTTATAAAAATACTGAATTTTAGTCTCATCATTAATTATAGTTATATTGTCTTGTTTGTGCTCTTGTATATTATTTGCTGAAACAGTCTCTAACGCACTTTCATCTAAAAAAGCAAAAGTTGAAGCACAGGCTATATCTATATCCTCATAAAAAGTTAAAGCTTTAAGCATAGCCTTTGCACAAATAGTATCTTGAGTGGTAGTATCTTGTATTGATCTTGCACTAATCCATAAAATTTTTTTCTTCATACTACTATCTTTAACCAATTAAATTAATTAAACAAAATTATAAATAAATATATAAGTATATATAATAAAAGGACACATTGCTTCTAAACTATAATTGTTTACCAACAAGTATCTGCATATAATCAATAACACGTTGTGTACTTTTATTAATATCATGAGCCATAGCTGCCTCTAAACACTTATCTTTAAGCTTATCAGAATTTTCATATAACTCATCTAGGGCCTTAACCCAAGGCTTTATATCTTCATCTGTAGGCATAAGCTCATAATCATTTTGACATTTGACACTAGTTTCTAAATTAATACCACCACCATTTACAGACTCTACTAAACCACCACTCTTTGAAGCAAGAACAGGGATGCCATTCATAATTCCCTCTGCAGCTACACGCCCCCAAGCTTCATACCATAAGGAAGGTACAACTAATACACGAGTTATAGCATATACCTCTGCTATATTAGTAGTATGTTCTGCTATATCCACATTAAAAAAGTTATTTGCCTTATAAGGCTTTGTAACTCTACCTTTTTTATCTATTACCTTTAGCTCTTTGACTATATCCCTAAAATCACCACGACTATTTACTATTAAAAAACGTCTTTTAGGATGTAGTTTTTGATAGGCTAAAGCTAACTTTACAAAATATGATAAACCTTTTTGAGGATTAGGGTTAATCAAAGTAATATATTTAGGTTCACGATATGTTGCTAAGATTTTATCTTTATAAATAAAACAACCTGTTTTTATAGCATTTACAGCAAAATTTAAGCAATAATAATCACTAGTAGCTTGTGCCTCTACCCATACATGATCAAATAGTCTAAAGGTGTAGCCTTTATGATTACCATTACACAATAAATAAACTGTTTTTATACCTTCAGCTTTAGCTTTTGCATATATACACATGCAAACAGCACTTAAACCATAGCCCATAATAATATCTGGCTTAAAATTAGAGCGTATCTCTTGGTAGCGTGCATAAAAATATTTATCATCATCATTTTTTTGAAATAAACATGCTGATGTGCTATTAGAGGAATAATAATACTCAATACCATTTTCCTCAAAATAGGAGACATCATTATTAGGTAATTCTTGAGCCTTAGCTAGTAAGCATTCTGCGCCTCTTTCATTATCAAAAATAAATGAGCCTAGTGCTTTAATTACAACTTGATCACCTAAAAACTTTTTTATTTGCTCTAAAATAATTTTAGCATGTACCGCAGCACCTGAAGAAGTATCAAACAAAGAAAAAGGCGATAACCACAATAGTTTTAACATAAGAACCTCTACACTAACATATTATGTGTTTAATGTTTTATTTATAAATTCTTCGCATCTTTCTCTTAGTGACTTTGCCAATACAAGGTGTTCATTATTGTTAACCACCATACCTTTTACAGTGTCAATTTGAATATCAAGTTGATTATTCTCTATCCATATGTGATTTAAAAAACTTTCATAACCTGTAAAACGAGAGTCTTTATTTTGTCTTAATAATATAACCGGCACATTTAAGGCTAAACATGGTAATGCAACATGCAAGCGTGAAGTAATTACCAAAGATGCTTTTGAAATTTGCTGTAAAGTCTTTTCAGCAAGATCAAATCCCTCTTTTTGTTTAAAAGTCTTTACATCTAAAGACTCTTGATGCCAAGATAGAATCTGTGTCTGCATATAATTGTTTTTTAAAATTCTTTGCAAAATATGCCTAACGTCTATAGAAACATTAAGAGGTAAATTACCTATGCCTGTATTCAACTCACTTGCAAGAACTAATTGAGATGGTAAATCAACTAAACATATAGAGTTATTAGTGTTTTCATTTCTACTATAATTTTTACTTAAAGTTAAAGTTAAACAACCTGAAAAATAAGCATCAATACCTGCTTTTTGTAGATAATGCATAGTTGCCATATCCCTACAACCTACAGAACCATATTTATTAAATAACTTTAAATTTTTAGGTGTATTTAAATCATTTTGATTATTAATATGAATTGATATAGGTAAGACCTGACAGTTATCACTTTTTATTTGATGCATTTTTTCGTGTAATAAATACCAACCATTCGCAATAAAAATTTCATCGCTATCAGCTTCTTGTAGATTATCTCTATCTATGTACTTATCAACACGTGGTAAATATTGTTTAGCAGCTAAAGATTGGATGAAATCTCCAACATTACCAACTACAGGCTGATACCAACTAGTACCAACTCCCTTATATTTATAATGAAATAGACTATACTTTGCCATATTTATAATAATTAAAAAATAAAACCTACACTCTTAAATCTTTATACTAGATTTAAAAATTACTACCTATATTATATCTAAAAATTAAAAAGATTATATACAAATAACCGTAAATATACACAGCCTTTAGATAACTCTATGTAACATCATAAAATAGCATTTAACTCTATTTATAAAAACTACTAAACTTAACCAAAAACACTAAAGGACTTAATTTAAATATTTATATGTTTAAAATACAGACAAATAAATTTTTTAAAATCAATATGATAATAAAAATTGTACAATAAATTAATAATTCTTATCAATAATGATTCCTATTATTAATAATTTTATATATAATTAACCCATCAAATGATGAAACAAAAAATAAATAGGAGAAATATTATGGATAAGGTTTTAGTTGAAAAGGTAAATGGTTATATTGCAAACATAGCAGTATCTTACATAAAGTTACACAATTTACATTGGAATGTAATTGGTCCAGACTTTAAACCTGTACATGAGTATCTTGAGACATTATATGATGCTATGGCAGAAGTTTTAGATGAGAGTGCAGAACTATTAAAGATAAATGGTCAAGTGCCTCTTGCATCTATGCAAGATTACTTAAAAGTGGCTACTGTTAAAGAGTTAGAGAGCAAGGACTACTCAACTAAAGAAGCTTTAGCTATAGTACTTGCAGATATGCAGCTTTTAAAAGCACAAGCAAGTGAATTAAGAGCTTTAGCTAACGAGCAAGATCAATTTGATATAGCAAACTTAGCTGAGGATAACTTAGCAAATTACAATAAGACAATTTGGTTCTTAAGTGTAATGAATAAATAATTTGAATTGATATGGATAAAACATATAGATATTCAAAACAAAGAGAACTAATTTATCAGGCAGTGTGTGACACTGCCTCTCACCCAAGTGCTCAAATGTTATATGAGCACTTAAAAACTAAGTATCCTAATTTAAGTTTAGGCACTGTCTATCGAAATCTTGCAACATTAGAGCAAATGGGTAAAATTGTAAAAGTACAATCTCCCCAAAATGTTGATAGATATGAAAAAACTCAGCTTGAGCATGGTCATTTTTATTGTGTTAAATGTCATTCTATTTATGATATTGCTTTTGATGATTTACAAAAAACAAAAGCTAGTCTTGAAAATAAAACTAGCTTTACTATCAACACATTAAAACTACAATGTTATGGTATATGTTGTCAGTGTCAAGAACAAACTAACCTGGAATAATAATTCCCATATCACGCATCTTAGCTATCTTATAACGTAAGGTGCGTGGACTGATGCTTAGCTTTTCTGAAACAGCCTGTCTATTACCTTTAAGTTCAATTAAAGCATCTAAAATAGTTTGAAACTCTTGCTGCTTAAGTCCACTGCCTAAAGTATTTGGAACTTTTTGCTTACTAATAGCCTCTGCAATACTACCTAAAGAAACTTCTTCATTCTCAATATGCTCATTTTGCTCAAGCCTTAAAGAAATTTCCTTATCTGATGTTTCATTTTCAATAACTTTTTCAAAATATGATTCATCTAAAATAATACAAGTATCATCTACAACATTTCCACCTGATAAAATTAAAGCTCTTTGCATAATATTATCAAGCTCACGCACATTACCAGGAAATGAATAAGCTTGTAACATTGCTTTAGCTTTATCATTAATAACAGGTATACTCATCTGATTCTCTAGAGCATGCTTTTGTAATAGATATTCAGCTAAAGGAATAATATCAAGAGGTCTTTGATATAATGGTTTCCATTTTAGAGGAAAGACATTTAAACGATAATAAAGATCTTCTCTAAACTTATGCTCAGCTACTGCCTGCTTTAAATCACGGTTAGAAGTAGCAATCACTCTTACATCAAGAGAAATAACCTTACGTGAACCTAAGCGCTCTACCTCTTTTTCTTGAAGTACACGCAAAAGCTTAGCTTGCAAGGATAAATCCATTTCTGTAATTTCATCTAGTAGAATTGTACCACCTTGAGCTTGCTCAAATTTACCAGGACAGGCTTGTACTGCTCCTGTAAAAGCCCCTTTCTCATAACCAAATAAAGTAGCTTCAAGCATAGTATCTGGAATTGCAGCACAGTTAATAGCAACAAAAGGACCATTAGCTCGTGGTGAATTATCATGAACATAACGAGATAAAACTTCTTTACCAGAACCTGATGGACCTGTAATCATTACAGATGCATCAGTAGCTGCAACTTTTGCTGCTAAATTTAATAACTCTTTAGTACTATTATCTTGGTAAATAACTTGACTTTTTTGTACTTTTTTTACAGGTACATAACGAGAAACTTGATTTAATAAAACCTCAGGTGAGAATGGTTTTGATAAATAATCAATAGCACCATCACGCATGGCTCTAACAGCACCATCTATATTAGCATAAGCTGTCATCAGTAATACAGGTAACTGTGGGTATTTAGCATGAATAGCATTTAGTAAAGTATGTCCATCCATAGCTCCCATTTGAATATCAGATATTACCATATCTACATGGCGCCTATTTAAAATATTTAAGGCTTCCTCACCACTATCAGCCTCTACACAAGCATAGCCTGTAAGCATAAGCGTATCAACGATAGCTTCTCTTAATTCATTATCATCATCTACAACAAGTATTTGACTTTGTTCCATACTAAACTCTCTTTGTTGATAACTTATGAAGTTTTATTATTAAGTCTTTCTTTAACAAAAATTGGTACATGAATTTTAAAAATGGTATTAAAATTTGCATCACTAGTAAGCTCTACTCTACCTTGATGCACTTTAGCTACAGCATTAACAACAGCAAGACCTAAGCCTGTACCATTGGATTTAGAAGTAAAAAAAGGTTCAAAAATTTTATTTTTCATGTGCTCATCAATGGCAGGGCCATCATTAGCAACGCTAAAGACAATCTCATTACCTATTGCATCTAATTGTAATTTAATATTTTTAGCTTTAGCTTCTATGGCATTAACAATTAAATTAGTTAATGCTCCACATAAAGCTGTTAAATTTCCCATTATAGGCATACTTTCTGATGTATTAACAACATCTAATGTAACATTAGCTTTAGCAACATTACTTACAACATTAGATGAGGCTTGTGCAATAATATCTTTAGCATCGATTAAATTAACAGTTTGTGTGCCAGAGCGAGCAAACATTAAAATATCACTAACTTGATTATTTAAATCCTCAAGTCTTGAGATTAATTTTTTTTGGAAGTTAATTCTTGAGTTTACTGGTAAATTATTATTACCTAGATTAGCAGCATATAACATAGCTGCAGATAAAGGTGTTCTAATTTGATGAGCTAAAGATGCTGCCATCTTACCTAACGAAGATAATCTTTCCATATGATTAAGCTTATCTTGTAATACACGTGTTTCAGTAAGATCAGTCATTTGAACTAATTGCCCTTTACCTTTAGATAAAGGCAAAGTAGCTACTTGCAATCTTCTACCATCTTTAGTTGAGATCTCATGGCCATCATCTTTTCTAGGTCTAAAAACTTCTTTAATAACTTCAAGCCATGATCTGCCTTCAAGTACCTCAACTGCTAATAAAAAATGTGCTGAAGCATTAGCCCTTTTTATAAACCCTCTTTCATCTAACACAACTATAGCTGATGGAACCTTATCAAAAACCTCAGATAAAAGTTCAAAATCTTTAACATCGCTCATAGTTTCACTCCAAAATTTTTTATGCTTAAATCAAATTATATGCCAAAACAATTAACTTTATGATTTAAAAGTAATTTTATTGCATAAAAATAACATAAGGTGTATAGATAAGTCAAAAAAACGTCCTTGTTATTAAACTAATGTAATAAAACTAACGCCTATAAAAAATTAAAGCCTGTAACTTTAAGATACAGGCTTTAGGATTTAAAAAATTAACCTACAAACTTTCTAGCATTTCTAAAGATTCTAACCCATGGGCTATCCTCTTTAAAATCATCAGGATGCCAAGAATTTGCAACAGTACGCATTACACGCTCAGGATGTGGCATTAAGATAGTAAATCTACCATCATCATTAGTTACAGAAGTAATACCATTAGGTGAGCCATTTGGGTTTAATGGATATTGCTCAGTAATTGAACCATTATGATCAATATAGCGCATTGCTATCTTACCACTTTGCTCAAAACTCTTTAGATGAGCTTCATCTTTAAACTCAGCACGCCCCTCACCATGAGATACAGCTATTGGCATCATTGAGCCTTGCATACCATCAAAGAAAATAGAATTGCTCTTCTCAATCATAACCTCAACGAAACGAGCCTCAAAACGCTCTGATCTATTAGTTACAAAATGAGGCCAATCTTGAGCACCAGGAATAATGCTATGTAAGTTCGACATCATTTGACAACCATTACATACACCCAATGCAAAAGTATCCTTACGATTAAAGAAGGAACTAAACTCTTCAAAAGCACGGCTATTAAATAAAATAGACTTAGCCCAACCCTCACCTGCACCTAATACGTCACCGTAAGAGAAACCACCACAAGCAGCAAAGCCACTAAAGTCTTTTAGTGATACCTCACCATTTAAAATTTGACTCATGTGTACATCAACACAGCTAAAACCAGCTCTATCAAAAGCTGCAGCCATTTCAGCCTGAGAATTTACACCTTGCTCACGTAAAATAGCAATACGTGGAGATATGCCTTTAGCAATATATGGTGCTGCAATATCTTCATTTAGATCATAGCTTAATTTTACAAATAAACCTTTATCATCATTTTCATTCTTAGCTTCAAACTCTTCTAAAGCACACTTTGGATTATCACGTAAAGCTTGCATACGATAAGTTGTTTCTGCCCAAATTACACGTAAATCCTGACGAGCTCTATCAATTATATTGTTATTATTGTGAGTGAAAATAATTCTATCATTATTATTTAAACTACCAATAATAAATGAACAATTAGCTAAACCATGACCTGATAATATATTTAAAACTTTTTCCTCATCAGCTTTGGCTATTTGAATTACTACACCAACCTCTTCTGCAAATAGAGCAGCTAAACTATCTGAACCTAATTGATCTAAGCTAATATTAACACCGCAGTGACCTGCAAAAGCCATTTCACAGATAGTAACAAATAAACCACCATCACTAACATCATGGTAAGCATAAATTAAATCTTGCTTGTTTAAGAATTGAATAGCATCAAATAAGCCCTTTAAGCGCACAGGATAATCAAGACTTGGACACTTAGAGCCAAGTTGTCTATAAACTTGAGCTAAAGCACTACCACCTAAGCGTTGCTGACACTCACCTAAATCAATGTAGACTAATGAGCTCTCGCCTTTATCTGTACGTAATTGAGGAGTTAAAGTCTTTCTTATATCCTCACAACGAGCAAAAGCTGAAATAATTAATGACATAGGAGCTGTCACACTCTTAGCTTGACCATCTTCTTCCCATGTTGTTTTCATAGACATTGAGTCTTTACCAACAGGTACTGTTAAAGATAGTTGAGGACAAATCTCCATACCTAAGGTTTTAACAGCTTCATATAGACCTGCATCTTCACCGCCATGACCATTAGGAGCCATCCAATTAGCACTTAATTTAACTCTATCTAAATCACCAATATAAGCTGCTGCTATATTAGTAATAGCTTCAGCTATAGCTAAGCTAACTGATGCTTTATGAGATAGTAAAGCTACAGGAGTACGCTCACCAATAGCAGCGGCTTCACCATAATAAGTATCATAAGAAGCTGCTGTTACTGCAACATCTGCTACAGGAACTTGCCAAGGACCTACCATTTGATCTCTTGCAACTAAACCGGTAACAGTTCTATCACCTATAGTAATTAAGAAAGTTTTTTCAGCAACTGTAGGTAATCTTAATATACGCTCACATGCTTCATTAATATCAATAGCACTTGTATCAAGTTTAGGTGAATTTTGTGTTTTAGTTTCAACCTTTTTAAACATCTTAGGAGGCTTACCTAATAAAATATCAATAGGTAAGTCAATTGGATTATTATTAAAGTAAGGATCATGCAAAACTACTTTACGCTCTGCAGTTGCCTCACCAATTACTGCATACTGAGCTCTTTCTTTTTTACATATAGCTTCAAATTTAGCAAAATTTTCTTTTGCTACAGCTATTACATAACGCTCTTGAGATTCATTACACCAAATCTGTAATGGACTCATACCTGGTTCATCATTAGGAATCTTACGCAAATCAAAGATACCACCTACACCACCATCAGATACAAGTTCAGGCATAGCATTAGATAAACCACCAGCTCCTACATCATGAATAAACATAATAGGATTGTCTTTACCTAATTGCCAACATGCATCAATTACTTCTTGTGCACGTCTTTGCATTTCAGGATTGCCTCTTTGCACTGAAGCAAAATCTAAATCCTCACTTGATTGTCCTGAAGTCATAGATGAAGCAGCACCACCACCTAAACCAATATCCATAGCAGGTCCACCAAGTACAATTAACTTAGCTCCTACTGAAATTTTGTCCTTTTTAATATGTTCTTTTTTAATATTACCAAAACCACCAGCTAACATAATTGGTTTATGGTAACCTCTAACCTCAAGTCCATTAAAACTATTTACTTGCTCTTCATAGGTTCTAAAATAGCCACATAAATTAGGACGACCAAATTCATTATTAAAACTTGCAGCACCTAAAGGACCTTCAATCATAATATCTAAGGCACTAGCTATACGACTAGGCTTGCCAAAGTCACCCTCCCAAGGCTGTATAAAATTTGGGATCTTAAGATTAGACACGCTAAAGCCACATAAACCAGCTTTTGGTTTTGAACCAATACCTGTAGCACCTTCATCACGAATTTCGCCACCAGAGCCAGTAGCAGCACCTGGAAATGGAGATATAGCTGTTGGGTGATTATGTGTCTCTACTTTCATTAAAATTGGCATATCCTCTTGATGATATGTCCATTTTGAGGTTATAGGATCTGGGTAAAATCTTCCTGCTTTAGAGCCTTCCATAACAGCAGCATTATCTTTATAAGCAGAAAAAACATATTTATCTGTACACTCATAAGTATTTTTAATCATGCCAAATAATGATTTTTCTTGCATCTTGCCATCAATTTCCCATTGGGCATTAAAAACTTTATGACGACAATGTTCTGAGTTCATTTGAGCAAACATATAAAGCTCAATATCATTTGGATTTCTGCCTAAAGACTTAAAAGACTTTAATAAATAATCCATTTCATCTTCTGATAAGGCAAGACCTAAATTTATATTAGCTTCTTTTAATGCATCCATACCACGACCTAAAAGATCAATGGTAGTAAATGGTTTTGGAGATTGCTTTGCAAATAAAGCATTGGCTTTATCAAAGCTATCTAACACAACCTCCATCATTGGATCGTGAATTAAAGAGCTTATTGCTTTAACTTGCTGCTCATCAAAACTTTGATTATTTGTAGCTTTTATATAATAAGCAATACCACGTTCAATTCTAAAAATATTAGTTAAACCACAGTTATGTGCAATATCAGTAGCTTTACTAGCCCATGGAGAAATTGTGCCTATACGAGGAATAACAAAAAATAGTTGTCCATCGGTATCTATATCATTATCTATAGGACCATAAGTTAAAATACGTTCTACAATTTGTCTTTGCTCAGTATCTAGAGGCTGAGTAACATCTACAAGATGTATAAAATGTGTGCAAATAGCATCAACACTAATACCTGCTTGATTAAGAGCTTGCTTTAATTTATCTATTTTATATGCAGAAAGTGCACTAGAGCCTTTAATAATTTCCATATGATATAGATTCCATAAATTTAAGATGATTTACTCTTATATGTTAAGAGTCACTAGCTAAATTACTAGTAAAATGAAAGGCTTTGAGTATATAGTCATTATTAATATGCCTACCTCAAATGACAGTGATATTTTAATTAATGTGATGTAGTTTAGCAAGCTTATTTAATATAAGTTTATACTATGAATATGTAAGAAAAGACACTAATTTACTATCTATAATTTACTAGCTATTAAACTAATAGAATATATTTACAATTTATAGTAAAAAGGCAAGCTTAATGCTTGCCTTTTTAGAGATTTAAAATAAAACTATATCAACTAAGCTTAATATTAACCCAATAATGATAAAGCCATTTGTGGTCTTTGATTTGCTTGCATTAACATTGAGCTTGCTGCTTGTTGAATAATGCTTTGTTGGGTTAAGTTTGCTGTCTC
>CALXNP010000066.1 GCA_944389785.1 uncultured Anaerobiospirillum sp. | reverse complement strand
TAACTAAAGGCTTGATAATATTTATTCAACTATTACAAAATGTGATATCGATCGTTCTGATCATTTTGCCATATAATAATTATTTAAGTACATAAAATATTATTTACATATATAATCTTTTTTAGTAGAATATGCAAATTAACCATGGCTTTATGCCATTTCTATACGTTTCCTAAGGATTATGTCCTTACGGATTTTTTGTTAATTTATAAGTGAGGTGGTTTTCCACATGCCAGTCATTAGAGTACGTGAAAACGAGCCATTTGACGTTGCCTTAAGACGTTTTAAGCGCTCATGTGAAAAAGCAGGCATTTTAGCTGATGTTAGAGCACGTGAGTTCTATGAGAAGCCAACAACTGTACGTAAGCGTGCAAAGGCTTCTGCTATCAAGCGTCACGCCAAAAAGATGGCCCGCGAGAATGCGCGTCGCACTAGGCTTTACTAATCACGCGCCAATCTACTAAGACATGGCAGATTAGAATAACCAAAGTATATTTTGGTTAAAGTCTAAATAGTTAAACGTGTTTAACTTAAAAAGAGGTAAGATAAATCTTACCTCTTTTTTGTATCTATCATGATAATTAAATAATATTGCAATTATTAAAACTAATTCAAACAATTCTTAAGCAGCATAATTTTTTCACCATTAATATCAAGCTCGCCTGTAAAAACAAAACCAAAGCTTTTATATAACTTAATTGCATGTTCATTGTCTTCATAAACACTAAGATAAATATCTTTATTTGTGTACAAAGATTTTATTTTATTCAAAATAAGTTCAAATACAGGTTTTGCATAACCTTTTCCTTGATGATTTTTATCAATTAAAAAGCGATCAAGCCATACTCTCGTACCCTTAGGTTCTGCTATTTCTCCATACATAGCAAATCCAATAAGAATATCTCCATCCATAATACCAATAGGACGCCAAGCATCATTTTTGCTAGCATCATCTAAGCACTCTGGTACAGTTTCTATAAAATTTATTTTATAAAAAGAAAAGAAATAAAAGGGAGGTACTAAGCTTATTATGCTTAGTACCTTAAGTTATGACTAATATACACTATTTTTGGTATCAGCAGTATCTATTTTCAAGCCGTAATTTTGAGCTAAATTATCAGCTGCACGAGCAAGTAATGTTGTATCAACACCTACAGCTACAAATAAAGCGCCAAGCTCAATATAGTGTTTTGCCATTTGCTCATTAGCCATTAAAATGCCAGGAGCCTTATTAGCAGCTTTAATTTGTGCTATAGCTTTTTCAATAGCTGCAACCACTTCAGGATGATTTGGATTACCCATATAACCCATATCAGCACTTAAATCAGCAGGACCAATAAAGATACCATCAAAACCATCAAGCTCTAAAATTTGTGGCAAATTATCTAAAGCCTGCTTAGTTTCAGCTTGTAATAAGATACAAATTTCATCATTAGCCTGCTTTAAATAACCATCTACTCTGTTCCAACGTGAAGCACGAGCTAAAGCAGAGCCTACACCTCTAATACCATGAGGCGGATAGTAACAAGCTTTAATTGCAGCTAAAGCTTCTTCTTTAGTATTAACCATTGGGATAAGTAAAGTTTGTGCTCCTATATCTAAAGCTTGCTTAATAATAACTTCATTATTTACTGGTACTCTAACTATAGGATGACTTTTATATGGGGCTATAGCTTGTAATTGAGATAGTATTATAGGTATATCATTAGGAGCATGTTCACCATCAATTAACAGCCAATCAAAACCAGCACCAGCTATAATTTCAGCACAATAAGCATTAGCAAGACCAGCCCATAGACCAATTTGTGTTTTCTTATCAGCTAAAGCTTTTTTAAAAGTATTTTTTAACATATAAACTCCTAAACAAAGCGACAGCTGATTGAACCCATAGTACCATAGTCTACATGGAAAGTATCACCTAAACGAGCAGGTACAGGACGAGTGAATGAACCGCCTAAAATAATCTGACCAGCCTCTAGCCCTACATCATAAGGAGCTAACTTATTAGCAAGCCATGCTACACCGTTAGCAGGATGATTTAAAACAGCAGCAGCTACACCTGACTCTTCAATTACACCATTTCTATATAATAAAGCACTAATCCAGCGTAAATCTAAATCACGAGGTTTTATAATACGTCCACCCATAATAACGCCAGCATTAGCAGCATTATCTGAAATAGTATCAAAAACTTTGCGAGGGCGACCAGTTTCTTTATCAACATTCGGACACCTTGCATCAATTAACTCCAAAGCTGGCTGTACATAAGCAGTAGCATCATATACATCAAAAATAGTAACATTAGGTCCTTTTAATGGTTTTTCTAGCACAAAGGCAAGCTCAACTTCAATTCTTGGGACAATAAATCTATTAAATGGTATTTCATCTCCATCATTAAAGAACATATCATCTAATAAATCACCATAATCTGGTTCTGTAATTTGAGAGCTAGCCTGCATGGCCTTAGAGGTTAAACCAATTTTATGACCTTTTAAAACACGACCTTCTGCTATTTTAATTTTCACCCATTCACGCTGAATAGCATAAGCGTCCTCAATGGTCATATCAGGATTATCCATTGATATTTGACGTATTTGTACACGAGATTTTTCAGCTTGATTTAAAGCATTTGCAATTTCACTAACACTTTTTGTTAACATTTTTTCACCTCTAAATTATTTATCCACGCCGCCTATGCAGATGTACTTTAACTCCATATACTCATCAATACCATACGATGAGCCCTCACGACCTAAACCTGATTGCTTAATACCACCAAATGGAGCTACTTCATTGGAAATAAGACCTGTATTTACACCTACCATACCAGATTCAATAGCTTCTGCTACACGATAAATTCTGCCAATATCACGTGAATAAAAATATGAAGCTAAACCAAATTCAGTATCATTAGCAAGTTCAATTACTTCTTGCTCACTCTTAAATTTAAAGACAGGAGCAAGAGGACCAAAAGTTTCTTCTTTTGCTACCTTCATATCAGCAGTTACATTAGCAAGTACTGTTGGCTCAAAGAATAAACCACCTAACTTATCTTCCTTACCGCCAGTAATAACACAAGCACCCTTAGATACAGCATTATCAATATGATCCTTAACCTTAGCAACAGCAGCTTTTGAAATTAATGGACCTTGCTCTGATTTTTCATTGGTATAAGGACCTACTACTAGTTTTGAAACCGCTTGAGATAATTTCTTAACAAATTCATCATATACACCCTCTTGAGCATAAATACGATTAGCACAAACACAAGTTTGACCTGAATTTCTAAACTTAGCAGCAATAGCACCTTTAACAGCTTCATCAATATCTGCATCATCAAAAACGATAAATGGTGCATTGCCACCTAATTCTAAAGATAATTTCTTAACAGTATCAGCACATTGCTGCATTAAAATTTTGCCAACACGTGTTGAACCTGTAAAGGTAAGTTTTTTAATAACAGGACTGTCACACATAACCTTACCAATACCAACAGCATCAGAACCAGGTACTACATTAAATACACCATGTGGAATACCAGCAAGCTCACCTAAATAAGCTAAAGCTAAAGCAGATAAAGGTGTTTCCAAAGCTGGTTTTAAAACTACAGTACAGCCACAAGCTAAAGCAGGACCTACTTTTCTTGTAATCATAGCATTTGGAAAATTCCAAGGAGTAATAGCTGCAACTACACCAATTGGCTGCTTAATAGTCAAAATTCTCTTATCACTAGCTACAGTTGGTATAGTATGACCATAGGATCTTTTACCCTCTTCAGAAAACCACTCAATAAAGCTTGCACCATAAGCAATCTCACCTTTTGATTCAGCTAAAGATTTGCCTTGTTCTAAAGATAAAAGCTCTGCTAATACATCTTGATTTTCCATCATCAAATCATACCATTTACGTAAGATTTGACATCTATGCTTAGCTGTTAATGCACTCCAAGACTTAAAAGCTTGCTCTGCTGCATCTATAGCTTGTTGAGTATCTGCTGTTGTAGCATCTGCTACTTTAGTAATAAGCCTACCTGTAGCTTTATCTATAACCTCAAATTCCTTGCCATCACTAGCATCAACAAATTGACCATCAATATAAGCTTTAGTAAAAATTAGATCATTGAGCTTAAAAATCATTTCATATCTCCACTGAGTATTTGATTGCTAATATAATGTTATGATTTTGTATTTATATTAATAAAGCCTACACTTTAATTTTATTTAAAGCTAAGCTCTAGCTCACAACACTATCTGTGCTAATTCAATAAGATTTATCAACTAATAAGAATTAGCTATTTTGCTTTAAAAAAGCATGCACATTATTTTGTTTGTAATTTAAAATAGGATCTAACTCTTCCATAGTAAAAGATAAAGCTAATAGTCTTTTACTTGCAAGCTCGCTAAAATGATCTTTAATAATTTCAAAAATAAGTTTACCTGTATTGCTTCTATCCTCTAGTGAGCGACCTGCACCTATTTTTAAAGTCATATGACAAAAGGCATAATCATGCTTACCATCAGCCATTTGATAAGTATCAAGATAAATTGCTCTTGAACGTATACCACCTAATGGAAAAATTTTAGTATCAGCTAAAGCTTGATTAACTTTAGCAAAAAGCTCTTTTAATTTAGCTTGTTCTTTAATATTATCAGTGCATTCGCAAATAAAATGTGGCATAAAAATATCCTTTAATTATAATTATCTCTGTTTTAACATTGTTTAAAAAAGCGCACATTGTGCGCCTTTTTAGCTATAAAGTTATTTGTTTTTGATGTAATCTGGTATTGGGAAAATCACATTTGTTTGTCCTGTACCTGAAGAAGCAAAAACATCAGTAATAACTTCAACTTTTTCGTTATACTTATCCCAACCTAACATACCAAGTAACATTACAGTATCGTGCATATTGCCTTCACCAAAGCAAGCTTTTGAGTAATCAGCAAGCATAGCTGTAAACTCAGCAAAACGCCCCTCTCTCCATAATTTCATAACTTGCTGATCAACTTGTTTATCAAACTCACGGAAATACTTTGTTAAATATTGATCAGCTACTCTATCATCAGTAAATCTATGAGATAAAGAACCAGAAGCAAAAACTGCTACAGTACCATCATATTGCTCAATAGCTTCTAATACTGCTTGACCTAAAGCTACAGAGTCCTCATAAGCATGGGAGGTACATAGAGCTGAAATTGAAACTACCTTAAAGTGTTGATCTTGATTCATATAACGCATTGGCACTAAAGTAGCGTATTCTAAAGTTAATGATGAAATTTGATGATCTTGAGCTCTAACACCACGTTTTCTTGCTGCTTCACCAATTAATTGACCAAGTTTTGGATTGCCAGGATACTCATACTCCATATCACGAATAAAATGTGGTAATTCATGTGAAGTATATACACCTTTAAAATGCTCATAACAATTGATATGGTATGCTGAATTTACTAACCAGTGAGTATCAAAAACCACGATTGTATCAACACCTAACTCACGGCAGCGACGGCCAATTTCTCTATGACCTTCAATTGCAGCCTCTCTAATACCATGAGTCTTACCTGGTAATTCTGATAAATACATTGATGGAACATGTGTAATTTTAGCGGCTAAAGCAAGCTTTCCCATAGTAATTTTCTCCTAAAAATTAAAGTTTGTTTGATTGTATAAATAAAAATTCTTATTTTAAGATAAGGGCAAAAACCCTTATCTTATTTAATTAAATGCCCCAGCGTGGAATTGGGTGACTGCCATAAGAAATACATACATTCTTAACTTCAGCAAATACCTCAAAGCTATACTCACCACCTTCACGACCGATACCTGAAGCCTTAACACCACCAAATGGCTGACGTAAATCTCTTACGTTTTGTGAGTTTACAAAGACCATACCAGCTTCAATACCACGTGTTACTCTTAAGATCTTAGAAATGTCTTGAGTCCATACATAAGAAGCTAAGCCATACTCAACATCATTAGCCAAACGTAGGCCCTCTTCTTCATCCTTAAATGGAATTAAACATACTACAGGACCAAAGATTTCTTCTTGAGCTACACGCATATTATTGTTTACATCAGCAAGTACTGTTGGACGAATGAAGTTACCATTCTTTAAGTGCCCACCTAAACCTTCTGGACGCTCTAAACCACCAGCTAATACTTTTGCACCTTCTTCCATACCAATCTTGATATAGCCAGTAACCTTTTCATAGTGAGCACGTGAAATCATTGATCCTACTTGTGTAGTAGGATCCATAGGATCACCTACCTTAATACGACTTGCACGACGAGCAAACTCTGCTACAAACTTGTCATATACACTTTCTTGAATAAAGATACGTGAACCTGCAGTACATCTTTCACCATTAATTGAGAAGATAGTAAATAAAGCAGCATCTAAAGCTCTATCAAGATCAGCATCTTCAAAAATTAATACTGGCGATTTACCACCTAATTCCATTGAGTACTTCTTAATACCTGCAGTACTCATAATAGTACGACCAGTCTTTGTACCACCAGTAAATGAAACAGCACGTACATCCTTGTGTCTTACTAAAGCATCACCAGCAGTTGCACCATAACCTTGAACTACATTTAATACACCCTTAGGAATACCAGCCTCTAGTGCTAATTGACCTAAAAGATCTGCTGTTAGTGGTGATAGCTCTGACATTTTTAATACAGCTGTATTACCTAAAGCTAAACATGGAGCAGTTTTCCAAGTACCTGTCATAAATGGTACATTCCAAGGTGATACAAGAGCACATACACCAACTGGTTGTAATAAAGTGTAATTCATCATCTTGTCATCAACAGGATAAGTTCTGCCATTCATTTGCTGACAAACTTCAGCAAAGAACTCAAAGTTATGTGAGGCACGAGGAATCAAAACGTCTTTTGTTTGATGAATTGGTAAACCTGTATCTTGAGTCTCAAGCTCTGCAATTTGTGGTACATTTTGATCAATAAGCTCACCTAATTTTCTCATCAAGCGAGCACGCTCTTTCATTGGAGTATTTGCCCACTTTGGGAAAGCTTCTTTAGCTGCAGCTACAGCTTCATCAATTTCTTTTTGACCACCTGAGGCTACTTCTGCAATAACCTCACCAGTAGCTGGGTTTAAATCCTCAAAATATTCTTTTGATTCTACATTCTTACCATTAATCCAATGATTTACCTTCTTCATATTTTTTTCCTTTTGTTTGATTGATTGTATAATTAATTTGCTTTAACAATGTAATTGGTTAAACGACCAACACCTTCAACTTCAACTACTACCTCATCACCAGGTACTACATCAGATAATCCTTTTGGTGTGCCTGTAGCAATCATATCGCCCTCATTTAGGGTCATAAAATCTGAGATATATTCAATTAAAAATGGTATATCAAAGATAATATCCTTAGTTGAACCCTTTTGACGTAATTGACCATTTACATAAGTACAAATAGTTAGATTATGAGGGTCTGCCACATCTTCTTTATCCACAATATAAGGACCAATAGGTGTGGTATTATCACGACATTTTACGCGTAAATTTGGTCTATAATAATTCTCAAGATAATCACGGATAGCATAGTCATTGCACACTGTATAGCCTTTGACATAATCCATGGCATTCTCACGCTTAACTTTCTTACAGGTCTTACCAATAACAACTACAAGCTCACACTCATAATGCATATATTCAACGTTGTCAGGACGCACTGTAGTGCATTTATGACCTGTTAGAGTATTATTAGCTTTTAAGAAGATTAATGGCTCCTTAGGTGGCTTAAACTCAAGCTCTGTTGCATGATCAGCATAATTTAAACCTAAAGCAAACATAGTGCCTTTGCATGGTGGTAAAAAAGTAACTTCTTTATCATCAAAAGCAATTACTTTACCATTATCTAAAGTTAAAAATTTATCTTCGCTATCAACAGTTGCATAAAGCTTTTGACCTTGATAACTAATATAAGCTCTTTTCATCTTTATTACTCCTAGGCCACAACTTTATTCTTTAAGCTAACAAAACCATTAGCACGGATTTCAACTTCATCTCCAACATTAATAACAACACGTTCTTGTGGAGTACCTATTAGTAATACATCACCTTCTTCTAAAGAAGCAAATTCTGTTAAAGCTTCAACTAATTTATAAGCATTACGTAATAGATCAGCTGTAGACCAACTATTAGCTAACTGACCATTTAAATAAGTTTCAATAGTTACATTATCAACATTTTCAACTTCAGATAGTTCACCTACTGGGCAAAATGTATCACGGCATTTTGCCTTAATTGCAGGACGATAAAATGATGTTTCAGGATGTGAAACTTCATTTACTAAGCAATAACCTTTAATATATTCTTTAGCATTACAAGCACAAACCTTTGTAGCTTTTTTGCCAATAACAATACCAATTGTGCCGCCTGACAAAACATCAAGATCTTGAGGATGAATAATATTGTCATTATTGGCTATGATAGTATTGCGTGGTTTTATAAACCAAACAGGTGTCTTTGGTGGTGCTTTATAAGGATCAGTGTGAAAAGCATCATTCCAAAAGTCTAATTGACTTTTATGATTTAATGCTACGGCAAATACTGTGCCTACCATGTAAATACTCCTAAAATGTTTTGTTTATTAATTATCTCTGCTGCATCTTAACGCCTCTTTAAAGTATCAATTTATAGAGCTTTTAAATGTGATATTTCTCAAATAATAGTAAGCTTACTAAGCTGATAAAAAAGCCATTTTTTGAGAATTTTTTACTACTATAAAGAATATTTTGAATTTTATAGCTTGTATTTTTTGATTTAATTTATTTTATTAATTTTATCAATTAAAAATAATTAGTTAGCAAACTTAATCAACACTCTTTTATAATTTTTTTTAAGATAACTTGTACTTTTAGCCATATAAAAGTTACCATTACTGCAGCAATAATTTTGATATATTTTCTTAAAATAATATTATTTTTTTAATATTGGCATAAAAAATACTTAGCCGTCTAATATTATTATAACATATTGATTTAATTATTAATTTATTATTTAAAATACTTAAATCTAATTTTAGATTTAAGTATGTCAAGTTTTATTTTTTATCAAAATGATTACTCTATATCTCTTAAGTATTAAAGTAACTTACACTTATCATATAAATGTCAAATAAGCTTGATTTAAAGCTCTATACTTATTTTATTGCATATATTGTAAATTTAATTGTTTTAATTACATCAGTTTGTTTGATTCGTTTGTTTTACAAGGCTTATAAAATAGCAAAACCTCAAGAGTTATATAACTGCTTGAGGCTTGTTTAGGAATATTAACTTATTATAAAAATTTGCCTATGGTGTAGCTCTTGGTCTTGTTTTATTCATTGGAATAAAGATGAGTAAAATAGAACCTATTACTAGTAGTATTGATACATAATATAAACCTGAAGAATAAGATTGTGTCTTATCATATAGAATACCTATGATCAAAGGTCCTATACCTGAACCAATATTACCTACTGAGTTGATTACAGCTATAGCTACAGCTCTTGCTTTATCTGAAATATTTTGATCAGGTGTAGTCCAGAACAATACCATTGCTGTAAAAGAACCTGCTGTTGCTACTACAATACCTATATACTGTGTCATTGGTACCATAAAGAAGGCACACATCAACCAACCTGCCATTGCAATTAAATAAGGTATTATTGTATGAGCTTTACGTTCTTGCATCCTATCTGAGCTCTTAGACCAAATTAGCATAAGAATAATAGTTACTAAATGAGGAATACCTGCCAAAATACCAATCATACTATTTGAAGTATTCTCACCTGCTACACTTTTGATAATTTGAGGTGTCCATACATTACTTGCAGATAAGCTGTTGCATAGGCAGAAATATGCTACTGTATATAAAATAACTGGTGCAGTAAATACGCCTTTCCAAGTACTCTCATGTTGTAAAGCTGAATGAGATTTAGGACCTTCTGGTTGAACTAAAGATAACTTGTCTTGCTCAATCATCTCCTTTAAAACAACTTTCTCTCTTTCAGTAAGCCACTTAGCCTTATCTGGAGAATCTACTAAATAATACCAAACAAATACACCTAAAATTACACATGGAAAACCTTCTAAGAAGAATAACCACTGCCATCCAGCTAAGCCCCAAATACCGTCCATATTTAAGATATAGCCTGAAACTGCAGAACCAAAAGCTGCTGTAAATGGCATAGCTATGATAAATAGAGCATTAGCACGTGCACGGAAGAAAGATGGGAACCAATAAGTTAAATATAATAAAATACCAGGTAAGAAGCCAGCTTCTGTTAACCCCACGATCATTCTTAAAATATATAATGAAGTAGGACCTGTAGCAAACATAGTTGCTGTTGAAGCAAGACCCCATGCTACCATAATGATAGCAATCCAACGTCTAGCTCCTACAATAGATAATATCACATTACTTGGAATACCTGCTATTAAGTATGTAACATAGAATAAGGTCATAGCTAAACCAAATGAGGTAGCATCAAGACCAATATCCTTACCCATAGTTAAAGCAGCAAAACCAATATTAATTCTATCTAAAAAAGAAAATACGAATAAAATAAACAAAAAGGTAATAAGTCTATAAAATAACTTATTAATAACAGCTTTTTGCTCATCTCCCATTTGCTTATGCTGTTCAGCTGGATTTATATTCGCTCCTGCCATTTTGCATCTCCATGTTGTTTGTTTGATTGATTTATAAATACTATAATTTATATTTCTACTTTAATTAAAATTTAAGGTAGTTTTGTGTTATTTATAATTAATAGGATAAGACCATTAATATAATTTGTACTTTTAATGTAACTGTTATTAAACATTTAAAATGTGATATAAAACAAGATTTTTGGCATTTATAGCTTATTTAAGCTCTTAGTTTTATTGACAATTTTAAGCAAGTTCAATTTATGACATTTTTATTTTTTATTAAATTTTTATATTTAAAATCAATTGATTATTTAATATCCACAAATTAATTTATAAAATTTATTTGAAAAAAATAATAAATAGTTAAAAAGTAATATGAAAAAAATTTATTAAATTTTTTGTAATTTTTAGTCTATGGCATGATTTTTTTTAACTTGTATAAAATATATAATAAAAAACGTGATATAGATAGCATTAATATGTATTTTTTTTTATTAATTTATTGATAAATAACATTTAAATATTGAAACAAAAAATACTATATGTACTTTTATTTAAGTGATTTTTTAGAGCATATCGTATAATTATTATAACAATCACTTGTACTTTTAGACTTTTTTAAAGTACTTTTAGCTAAAGATCTAAATTTAAAATCTATAAATAAAATTCAATTTTCTTTCTAACATATTAATAAATAATAATATTTTTATTTTGTATAAATTAACATTATATTTTTATAAACAACCTTTTTATAGTAGATTTTAAGCTTACAGATAAAACTAAATAAGATTAAATTGGATCTAGGAGACTTTAAAAAGTTATTTTGAATTAGTTAAACAAAGTTTTTGCTTTTTATTTGCACCTGCTTCTATACAAATAATAGCTAAGCTAAAAAT
Organism: uncultured Anaerobiospirillum sp.; assembly: GCA_944389785.1. Classification (GTDB taxonomy): domain Bacteria; phylum Pseudomonadota; class Gammaproteobacteria; order Enterobacterales; family Succinivibrionaceae; genus CALXNP01. Next base: position 1,096 of record CALXNP010000066.1, on the reverse strand, counting down.
AACCATTGTTTTTACAAGCACTATTGATAACTTAGCTTCTACAACATTCTATTTATATAATCTATCATTTTTAATGAACTTAAATTATTTAATGTTTTTTCTTAATATATTTTTTATATTGTCATAACTTTCACTAATAATAAGACCTAATATTGTTAATACAATGCCTATACTTGAAATCATATCTAATCTTTCATCTAAAATAATTACAGCAACAACTACAGTAACTACAGGAATAGCATAAATATATGCACTCGCTTTTAATACACCTAAAAGCTTAACACTATTATTCCACACTACAAAACATAAAGCAGAGGCACATAAGCCTAAAAATAACATATTAAATAAATTTATTTTATTAGCATATAATTCAAATTTAAAATCAAAATCTGTAATAAAAGCAAATGGACATAACATTAAAATACCATAAGCAAAAATACGTCTTGTTACCATTAATGTGTTATAACCATAGTTTTGAATTTTTTTAATACATATTAGATAGCAAGCCCACACTAAAGCTGCAAGCAATGCAAAACTATAACCAGTTAAATTAAAAATTACATCATTTGAAGGTAAGGATATTAATGCTATACCTATGATTGATAGTATAAAGCCTACAAAAAAATGCATACTTAACTTTTCATCATGCATAATAAAGTGATTAATTAGGGCAGTAAAAAATGGTGCTACTACTACTAACACACTTACAATTGAAGCATAAACATAAACTAAAGCAATATTTTCAAGTAAAAAATATAAAGTGACACCAAACAGACCAGCAAGAGCAAAAAGCAGCTCTTTTTTTATCCCTTTAAAACCAAAAAACTTGGGCATAATTACACACATAGCTAAGAAGCCCAAAATAAAACGTGTAAATAATATTTCAAAAGGAGCAAAATCAATCAATAAAACCTTTGTAGAAATAAAGGTTGAGCCCCAAACTAATACACAAAAAATAGCATATAAATGCCCAAGATAATTAGTATTTTGCATAAATCTCTTAAACATATTAAATATTACTTAACTCAACTTTCCAACTTAAATAATAGTTAAAAGTTGGACCAAGACTAAGTCCTAAGTGACTTTAGCTACTCTT
>CALXNP010000065.1 GCA_944389785.1 uncultured Anaerobiospirillum sp. | reverse complement strand
CGACACCAACAATTCCTTGAAGCCATCTTGATGATGGAGATCGCTGATAGTTATAATTGAGATGGGGATTTAGGTTAAAATAGCGTGATTTACGCTAAAAAATATCTATTTAATACTATATAGTATTTATGATAAATTATATTAATGTGGTATTATTTTTGTATGGAATAGTAACAATCAATTTATAACAAAGTAAGGTGCTATAAATGTCAAGTATAATAGAAAATCAAGATCGTGAAATAATTATTACAAAGGCAAAAAATGGTAATAAGGCAGCTCAATATACCTTAGGTTACAATTATGAACATGGTATTGATTCAGAGCAAAGCTATAAAAAAGCTTTTGAGTGGTATACTCAAGCGGCAAATAGTGGTTTATCAGAGGCACAATTACGTTTAGCTTATTTATATCGCGATGGCAAAGGTGTAAAGCAAGATTATGTACAAGCTTTTGATCTTTTTGAGAGAATTGCTAAAACAGGTTTAGGTGAAGCTCAATTAAATTTAGCTAATTTTTATTATGAAGGTAAGGGTGTAAAACAAGACTTTGCTAGAGCTTTTGAAATATATTCTAAACTAGCCAATAGTGATGATGATTGTGCTGAGCAAGCTCAGTTTAGATTAGCTATTATGTGCTATGAAGGTAAGGGTGTAAAGCAAGATTTAGCTAAAGCTGTTGATACCTTTTTGAAAATAGCTAATGGTAATACTAGCAATGCTAAGTATGCTAAATTCCAATTAGCAAATATGTTTTATGAAGGCAAGGGTGTAAAACAAGATTTTTCACAAGCATTACATTGGTTTATAGAGTCTGCTAAAGACAATAATCAAGATGCTCAATATAAACTTGCTACTATGTATTATGAAGGTGAGGGTGTTGAGCAAGATCTAAAAAAAGCCTACAAATTATTTACAGAGCTTGCTAAACGTGGTGACGATAGAGCTGAGTACAAGCTTGCTTGTATGTATTATGATGGTACAGGTGTTGAACAAAGTTATACTACAGCTTTAAGGTTATTAGAACAGGCCTCAGAGCATAATAATCAAGATGCAAAATGCAAGCTTGCTACTATGTACTTTAATGGAGAAGGTGTAGCTCAAGATTATGATAAATCTTTTAGTTTACTTAATGAATCTATTAGCCAAGGTGATAGCAAAGCTGAATACATATTAGCTAGTATGTATGAGGGTGGTTTTGGTACTAAAAGAGATCTTAAAAAGGCTTTTGAGTTATATATTAAGTCTGCAAATAGCAATTATTCAGATGCTCAACTTAAATTAGGTGATATATACAGAGAAGGTGTCTTAGTTCCTGCTAACATACCTCAGGCTATTAAATGGTATGAAAAAGCTGCAGATAATAATAATTTAAAAGCAATTACAATACTTGCTACAATTTATAAAAAAGGTATAGGTGTAGCTGTAGATTATGATAAGGCTATTAAATATTATATTATGGCTGCAAAGATTGGTAGTGTAAATGCACAATACACTGTAGGCTTGCTATATGAAAATAATATAAAAAATGATACACATATGCAGGCTGCTATTAGCTGGTATAAAATTGCTGCTAAAAATAATAATGATAAAGCTATGTACAATTTAGGCATAATTTACTTTGAGGGAAAGGGAGTAGCGGTTGATTATGCAGAAGCTTTTGGTTGTTTTAAAGCTGCAGCTGCTTTAAATAATGATGAAGCTTTATTCATGTTAGGACTTATGTGTGCAAGAGGATTACATGTAAATCAAGATTTTAAACAAGCTGTAGATTTTTATCAAAAGGCTGCTGCTTTAGATAATGCTAAAGCAAAAGCAAAGCTTAATGCTTTAGCTTCATAAAAATAAATGAAGCTGATTAAAAAAGAAATACTATATTTTCTTTTTACAAGATATATTACACATGGGGATTAGTCATCCCCATTTTTATTGTTGTTTAAATTTTTTGGTGATTTTTTATAAAATATTTTTATGCTCTTCTTCTAAAAATTGATTTATAAATTGTGATGGTGTTGTATTTGTATATTTTTTGAAAACCTTAGTAAAATAAGAAACATCTGTAAATCCACAATCAAGAGCTACTTGTGTCACATTTTTATTTAAATGTTTTAGTTGATCGCAAGCTACAGCTATTCTATAGGAATTTACATACTCCATAGGTTTTTTTCCTATAGTTTCTTTAAATAGACGTATGACAGATTGAGGAGTATTATCAAGCAGATTGCATATATCTTGTAGATTTATACTTTTATTATAACTTCTTTGTATATATGAAATAGCCATTTTTAATTTTGTGATTTTGTTTACACTTTCAGATGATATATTAGGATTATCTTCAATAAGATTTTCAGCCTCAATCGCACCTAAAATATAGTAAAGACATCCATAGCTTTTAAGCTCATAACCAATTGTTTTTTTATTTAATGTAAATAATAGTTCATTTAACATAGACTGGATATAAGCCGAAGTTGTTGCAAATGGCATATATGGTACAATTCTTTTATGATTATAAATTAAGCCATACAAAAAACCATTAGCAGATGAGCGTTCTTTTAATAAGAACTGAAGATCAAATACAAAGCATTCGTATATGCAATTATTAGGTATGGCTGAATGTAAACATCCTGAATTTATGAAAAAAATATCACCTGATTTACCATTGTAAGTTATTCCGTCAATTTGGATTTGCAAATTGCCATCTATTATTTTACAGAACTCACATTCTTCATGCCAATGCAAAACCATTCTATAACGTGGATGAGTATTATCTACATAATAGTAAGCAAAAGGTAATACATTAGTTCCATGTTCTATTTGTTCACGTAAAGATGCTTTTAACATAGAAAACCACCTAAATAATATATCTAGTTAAAAAATTACCAAATCATGACAATTTTATTCAAGCATATTTAATTCAAAAATTCAATAATAGCATCATGATGAAGATTAAGATTATTTGTCATACCTATGATAAATATCAGAACTTCTAAAAGGTCATAAGAAATTTTTTATAGTGTGTAGTTAATATAAAAAATTATACATACTATAAAAACAATTATGAGTAGAGGATGTTTATGTTAAAAAATATACCAAAAATACTACCACCAGAACTTTTAAAGGTTCTTTGCGAAATGGGACACAGCGACACCATAGTAATAGCTGACGGAAATTTCCCTAGTTGCTCAATTGGAAAAAATAGTCAAGTTATTCGTATGGATGGTCACAATGTCCCTGAGATTTTAGATGCTATTTTACAGCTCTTTCCTCTAGACGCATATATTAATACACCTGTAACTTTAATGGAAGTAGTTAAAGGTGATAAAGTTGAGACTCCTATATGGGATGTATATAAGGACATCATCAAAAAGTACGATGATCGCGGTGATAAATGTGTCACTAACATTGAAAGATTTGCTTTTTATGAGGAAGCCAAAAAAGCATATTGCATTATTGCAACCTCTGAAAGTGCACTTTATGCCAATGTAATTTTACAAAAAGGCGTGATTTGATCTTTTATATAGGAGTATTGCTATGTCTGACATAAAAGTAACTCAAGAAACTAAAGTTAATAATGTTAAAGAGGTTCCTGTAGTTCCTTCAAAATACAGAGCAACATTTTTTATGCTTGTGTCATGTTTTGCTCTTTGGGGCTTATTAAATAACATGACAGATAATTTAGTACCAGCTTTCGGCAAAATCTTTATGATGGCAGCTGTTGATAGCTCGATGGTACAATTCTTTTTCTATGGCGCATATGCTGTTTTAGCAATTCCAGCTGCCTTAGTTATAAAGAAGTGGTCATTTAGACATGGTCTTTTACTTGGACTAGGTTTATATGTAGTAGGTGCTCTTGGTTATATACCAGCTACTATTCTTCAAAATTATGATATCTTCTTATGGTCAATTTTCATCTTAGCTGGTGGTTTATCCATTCTTGAGACTACATGTAATCCATATGTTTTAGCTTTAGGTGATGAAGAGACTTCTATTCGCAGAATTAATTTTGCTCAAGCATTTAACCCTGTTGGTTCTATCATAGGATTGTTTTTAGCAAAATTCTTAATTCTAGCTAATCTTCATGAAGCTGATTATGCAGAGCGTATTGCTATGGATCAAGCTGAGCTTGAGTCTATTCGTAGTGTAGAGTTATTCTGGGTATGTGTACCTTATGTTGGCTTAATTGCTATTGCTCTTATTATTTGGTTCTTCTTCTTTAAGAGTAAGTCATCTTTAAAAGATGAGTCAGGTCCATTAAATATAGGCAAGTCATTTTCTGCTTTAATTGCAAATAAGAAGTATGTTTTTGGTGTAATTACTCAGTTCTTCTATGTAGGTATGCAAATTGCCGTATGGACATGGATGATCAAGTATGTAATGGTTTTAACCGATATGGCAGAAGATCAAGCTGTTGATTTATACATCTATGCAATGTTTTTATTCATCGGCTGCCGTTGGTTATGCACATATTTGATGAAGTATATACATGCACCACGTCTTATGACTATAGTTGCTGTATTGGGTATGGCAGTTACATTAGGCACTATCTACTTACCAGCTTCAATATCATTAATATGTTTAATGTTAATCTCTGCTGCAATGTCTTTAATGTTCCCAACTATTTATGGTATTGCACTTAAGGGTTTAGGTGATGAAGTTAAGTTAGGTGCTGCTGGTCTAATTATGGCTATCTTAGGTGGTGCAATCATTACTCCTATTATGGGTGGATTCATTGATAATAATACATTATCTTTCTTAGCTCCACAATTTAGTGGTGAAGAAGCTGCTGTTAGAACATCATATTTTATGGCTTTCTTCTGCCTAATAATAATCTTCTTCTATGGTTTATTTAACTGGAAAAAATCATAATTAAGTGGTGGTTTGTATGAAAAACTCATTAGCTTTTGATTTTGGCGCAACATCTATAAGAGCATTACTAGGCTATGTTAAGGATGGCAAGTTTGAAACTAAAGAAGTAATGCGTATGTCTCATAGCCGTGTAGATGAAGATGGCAGATCACGTTGGCAATTTGAAGAATTATTAAAGCAAGTTGTTCAGACAATATTAGAATACAAAGATTGTATAGATAGCATTGCTATAAATACTTGGGGTGTAGATTTTGGTATTGTTGGAAAAGATGGACAATTATTAGAGCATCCAATCTCTTATCGTGATGCAAAGCATGTTGAAGGCTTTGAGATTGCTAAAGAAGTATATAGCTTAAAAGAGATTTTCATGCAAACTGGCAATCAAATTATGCCAATAAACACATTATTCCAACTTTTAGTTTTAAAGAAGGAAAGTGTTAATTTTAATAAGATTGAGCATATTTTAATGTTGCCTGATTTATTTAATTATTATTTAACAGGCAATGTTTATACAGAAATGACCATAGCCTCAACCTCACAACTATTTGATTTGGCTACACAGCAATTTTCAGATAGTATTCTCAATGGCTATGGTCTATCAAAGGATATGTTTGGTAAAGTAATAGAGCCTGGTTTTGTAGTTGGCTCTACTAAAAACTCTTTACTTACTGAGTTAAGAAATACTGATATTAAGGTTGTTGCTAGTGCTTCTCACGATACAGCAAGTGCTGTACTTATGACACAAGCTTATACAGATAAATATACAGCTTTTCTATCATGTGGAACTTGGTCTTTAATTGGAGCTATTACTGATAAAGCTATTATTAGTGAGCAAGCATATGCAAGCAGTCTTACTAATGAAGCTGGCTTTAACAAGACAAATATGTTCTTTAAGAATATTACTGGTCTTTACATCATTGAGATGTTAAAGAGTCAGCTTGAGCGTAAATATGGTCGTTGCATTTCATTTGATGAAATTAATAACTATGTCAAAGATTCAAATGTTTCTGATGTAGTTGATGTTGAAAATGAGTGTTTTGCTCAAAACAGTTTTGATGTAGTAGCATGCGTTGATGAGCTCTTAAATAAGCATCAAGCACATGATTTTGATTATTTTAAGATAATTTACTTAAGTCTTGCTTATAAATATAAGGAGACTTTAGAAAGTATAGAGCAAATTGTAGGCTATAAGTTTAACAAAATTCATATGATAGGTGGTGGAGTTAAATCTAAGCTTCTATGTTCTTTAATTTGTTCTATTGTTAAAAAAGATCTTATTTGTGGTCCTATGGAGGCTACAGCCTATGGCAATCTTTTAGTACAAAAGTGTGCTACAGGTGAGTTTAAATCAATTAAAGAGGGTAGAGAGTTAATTCTAAACTCATCTACTATGGAATATATATCTTCTAACTAAACGAGGTAATAAAAATGAATTATCCAAAAATTGGTATTAGACCTACTATCGATGGACGTCGTGGTGTTTTACATGTACGTGAGTCTTTAGAAGAACAAACAATGAATATGGCAAAAGCTGCAGCTAAGCTTTTTGAAGAAAATTTACGTTATAGTGATGGTACTCCTGTACAAGTTGTTATAGCTGATACTACTATTGGTCGTGTTGCAGAAGCAGCAGCTTGTGCTGAGAAGTTCAGACGTGAAAATGTAGATATTACTTTAACTGTTACTCCATGCTGGTGCTATGGTTCTGAAACCATGGATATGGATAAGATGACTATTAAAGGCGTATGGGGCTTTAATGGTACAGAGCGTCCAGGTGCTGTATATTTAGCTGCAGTTCTTGCAGGCCATGCTCAAAAGGGTTTACCAGCTTTTGGTATTTATGGTCATGAGGTTCAAGATGCTGATGATACAGAGATTCCTTGTGATGTTAAAGAAAAGCTATTACGTTTTGGTCGTGCAGCTTTAGCAGCAGCTCAAATGCGTGGTAAGAGCTATTTACAAATAGGTTCTATTTGTATGGGTATTGCAGGTTCTATTATAGATCCTAAATTCATTGAGCAATACTTAGGTATGCGTGTTGAGTCAGTTGATGAAGTAGAAATTATTCGTCGTATGACCAACGAAATTTATGATAAGGCAGAGTTTGAAAAGGCATTAGCTTGGACTAAGGCAAATTGTAAAGAAGGCTTTGATAAGAATCCAGAACACTTACAAAACTCACGTGAAGTTAAAGACGAGCAATGGGAGTTTGTAGTTAAGATGATGATTATCATCAAAGACTTAATGAAAGGAAATAAGAACTTACCAGAGGGCTGTGAAGAAGAAGCTGTTGGTCATAATGCAATTGCTGCTGGTTTCCAAGGTCAAAGACAATGGACTGACTTCTATCCAAATGCAGACTTTGCTGAGGCTTTATTAAATTCAAGCTTTGATTGGAATGGTAAGCGTGAAACATTAGTTTTAGCTACAGAAAATGACTGCTTAAATGGCCTTGGTATGTTATTTGAGAAGTTATTAACCAATCGTGCAGCTATGTTCTCTGATGTAAGAACTTATTGGTCAGCAGATGCTGTTAAGAGAGTTACTGGTTATGAGCTTGAAGGCTATGCAAAAGAATCACAAGGTTTCTTACACTTGATAAACTCAGGTGCTTCAGCTCTTGATTTTAATATTCAAGCACGTGATAGCGATGGCAATAGAACAATAAAGCCATTCTATGAGTTAACAGATGCTGATATTAAAGCTATAACTGAGAATACTACATGGAACCCTGCAGATCTAGGTTACTTTAGAGGTGGTGGTTATTCATCACGTTTCTTAACAGATGTTGAAGTTCCAATGACTATGATTCGTTTAAATTTAGTAGACGGTTTAGGTCCTGTACTTCAAATTGCAGAAGGTTATAGCGTAGCATTACCTCAAGAAGTTACTGAAAAGTTATGGAAGAGAACTGATTATACTTGGCCTTGCACATGGTTTGCTCCTCGTTGCAATGGTAAAGAAGGTATGTTCAAGGATGCTTACAATGTTATGAACAATTGGGGCGCTAACCATGGTGCTATAGCCTTTGGCCATATTGGTGCTGATTTAATTACTTTAGCATCTATCCTAAGAATACCTGTATGTGGTCACAATGTTCCTGAAGATAAGATCTTCCGTCCTGCTTGTTGGAATGCTTTTGGTATGGATAAAGAGGGACAAGATTACAGAGCTTGCAAGAACTATGGTCCATTATTTAAGTAGTTTTTAACTAGGAGAATATCAAAAATGTTAATGGAAAAAGCAAGACATGATTTAGTTGAGTTTGGTAAACGCTTAGTTAGAGCTAATTTAACTAAAGGTACAGGTGGTAATTTATCTGTATTTGATAGAGAGCAAGGCTTAGTTGCTATTACTCCATCTGGTATCGACTTTTTTGAAACCACTGAAGATGATATTGTTATCATTGACTTAGATGGTAAGACTGTTGAAGGTCATAGAACACCATCATCAGAGTGGGAAATGCACTTAATGCCATATCGTAATCGTACTGACATTGATGCTGTAATTCATGCTCATACAACATATGCAACAGTATTTGCTGTATTACGTCAAGATCTTCCTGCTTCACACTACATGATAGCAGTTGCTGGTAAAGATGTACGTTGTGCTCCATATGCAACTTATGGTTCACATGAGCTTGCTGTAAATGCAGATAAGTATATGAAAGATAGACGTGCAGTTATTTTAGCAAATCATGGTATTTTAGCTGGTGCTCAAGACTTATTAAATGCTTTTAATATTATTGAGGAAGTAGAATACTGTGCTCAAATTCACTATATGGCATCTTGCATTGGTAAGCCTGTAGTACTACCTGATGAAGAGCTTGCTTTAATGGCAGAAAAATTCAAGACCTATGGTCAAAGAAAGTCAAAAGACTAATTAGTAATAGTTGACATTTTATGGATAAAGGGAGTGACTTATAAGTTGCTCCCTTTTTAATTTTATATTGTACTAAAATTGGGACGATGTTTATGGGCTTTTAAACTTATACTTGTAAATCTTAAGATCTATCTGGCTTTATTTTTTAGAGTTTTTATAAATAATAAATCCTAGTAGTTTGTTGAACTTACCAAGGTTAGGACACTAGTCATCTTTTTTTATTTATTAAAGTTTAATACATTAATAGCAGCACGCATACGTTCATCACCACGCTTATCATAAATTTGTGTAGTCATAATACTTGAGTGACCCATCATATCTTTTACTGTAGCTATATCTATATTGGCAGCAAGTAGATTGGTGGCAAAAGTACGTCTTAGATCATGTGGGGTGCATTGAATACCTAAAATCTTAGCTCTAGATTTTAATATCTTATAAATACTACTATCAGATAAGCCTTTAGCAAAAACTTCTCCATATTTGGTGATGTGGTAAAAAAATGGTCCACTTTCTGAGCCTCTAAAATCAGCCCATTGCTCTAATATTTCTTTAGCAAAATCAGTTAAATAACATATTCTTTCTTTATTTCCTTTACCTATAACTTTAATAAAAGCAGGGCTTTCTGTTAAATGAACATTTTCATATAGTAAGTTTGCAGCTTCAGAACGTCTAAGACCACAATGCAATAGTACAACAATTACAGCAGCATCACGAGTGGCTTTTAAAGAGCCATCATCTTCTAATTGATCAAAAAAAGCTTTAGTTTCTGCTTGCATTAAAGCTCGTCCTTTTGAAATCCTATAGCCTTTTGGAGTTTTTATATTACAAATTAAGGTATATTCTTTTTGTGAAATAAGATCATTGATTAAAAAGCGCTTAGAAATACTTTTTAATAAGGTAAGACATAACTTAATAGTAGAAGGTGCATATTTTTCATTAAGTTTAGTAATTAAGGCTATAATAGTCTTTTCATTTAAATTTGAAAAATCATAATTATCAATAGAGTTGCAGCCTAGCTCTTTAACTATAATTTTAAGAGCACGTGACATAGTTAAACGTGAATTTTTTGAGGGTAAAGATATTAAATACTCCTTAATAGATTGTAAACTAAGTTTTTGTGTATCATTGATACTAGATAAATTATTTATAGGCAAAATAGATACAGGAGTAGTGCTCATAAACTTACCTTAAACTTTAGGTTAAAATCTTTAATAGTTATATCATAGTAGTAATTATTTGTTTTGTACATTATTTTAGGTAAATTCAATAAATATTTTTTATAAATAACAATTATAAAACTTTTCTAATTTATTTTAGATGTAATATAAAAGAGAATAAAGGTTAAAATTATAAGTTCAAAGTAAATTTTAATAGTAATATTTAGTATATTTTAGTGGGAAGTAGTTATTATGTATAAAATTAAGAAAACTATTAGTCTTATATTAATGTTAATTATTCTAAGTTATACTAGCCTAAATACAAGTGTAGCTATGGTAAATAATGGTACAAAAATGTTTGAGATTCATGTAGGTAATAAGGTTTTAGAGGCTGTATTTGAAGATACACAAGCAGCATTGCAATTACAAGAGCTTTTAGCCAAACAAGATTTAAATATTGCTGTTCATGGCTATGGTGGCTTTGAAATAGTAGGAGAGCTGCCTTATGCTTTCCATAAAAATGATAGATTTCAAAAAGCATATGCTGGGGATATAATGCTATATCAAGGCAGATATATTGTAGTTTTTTATGGTACAAATAGTTATGCCTATACTAAGATAGGACATATTATTAAGGATAATGATATAGAGTTAGAAACTATTTTAGGATCTAATGATATTTCTAATATACGTTTAAGTCTTAAAAAGTAGAATGCGGTAAAAAATATTTTATTAATATTGTATATAAGTAATAATTTTTGTTTGTATTAATTGCAATATTGTAGAAGTTTATTTGATTTAGTCTCTTACATTAAATATAGATATATTGTTGTGTTTATAACAAGTATAGAAGCTTTTAATTTTAATTATTTAAATTAGAATGAAGCTTCTTTTTATTTTCTCAATAAAAGTTCATTTTTAAATTAAACAGAAGATAATTTATCAAAATATTTTTTATGTTTTTATAAAAAGATACATATTTTATATGTAGTTATAATATTAAGAATTTACACATAATCTATGTTAAGTTTACTTAAAAGTTATATAAAGATAGTAATTAGCTAGTGGTTCGCTGGATAAAATAAATAAAAATGTAATATTGGCATGTATCTTTTTATAATTACAATATGTAACAGCATATTTTTAATTAGAATTTTATTTAGCTCAAGATTTATTTGATTATAAAAAATTTTAAAAATTAGATAATTTAGGTTATTTATGCATATAACAAAATAGAAAGCTTTTTGATAAATAACAGCTTAACAGTTTTAATAAATTAATATTTAGTAAGATTTTAGTAACTTAAATGTATTTATATAAAATATACAATTTTAATAAAATTTATAAAAATACTAACTTAGATTTCAAAGATAAAAATAGTTTTTAAAATTAAAAAATATTTATATACTACAATTAGTTAATATATTTTTATATAAAATGTAACACATATCTATTGACACACTATATTATCTTTTTATAAAATATATATAAAGATGTAAAACACATAATTGATTTTAGTGTTAATACAAAATTTGTTTATTAAATAATATATTTTATATCTATATATTATTATAAATAGCTTATTGTTAAGTTTTAATAAGCATAAAGTTTCAAGCTTTGAGTATAGCTAAGATTTAATTTTATAAATAAAAATAGGAGAAAACTATGCGCAGCATTACCACCTTTGATATTCAATATGCCCACAGATTCTATAAATTCCAAGGTGAGGCACAATATTTACATGGTCACACAGGTACTTTAACTATTGAAGTTGAAGATAATGTAGAGATGGGTGTAAATATGGTATATCCATGTAATGAAATTCAAAAAGTAGCTTGGAATTATATTAAGAACTTTGATCATGCTTTAATTTTAAGAGAGGATGATCCTTTATTACCAGCTATTTTAGATGTGTATGAAAAACAAGGTATTAAAGATGGCAGTAAGAACAATACCTTAAAAGGTCCAGCTTTTGATACAGAATTAGCAAAAGCTTATCCTGATTGTAGATTAGTTGTAACTAAAGAAACCCTTACAGTAGAAGGTATGATTAAGATTGTTTATGATCTCTTAAAAGATAAGTTAAACATAGCTAAGATTACCTTTACAAGTGGCTGCAATGCTGCTAGTGCTGAATTTGATACAGCTAAAAAGATAGATAGATGTCCACTATGTGGTGTAGCTTTAGATGAAAATGGTCACTGCTACAAGTGTGGTTATCAAAAATAAGTTTTAAAAGTTTCCATATCTAATTAATATTAGGATGATTGTGATTTATTGCAATCATCCTTTTTTATTTAAAATGCTATTTAATTACATATTTATTGTTACTATATTTTAATCTTTTTATTTGTAAAAATAATATTATGTAATAATGATAATTACATAATATTGTATTATAATATGAAATAATTTAAGGCAAATAGATGTTTTTGTCTTTAATATGAACAATTATTAATAATTAAATTATGGCTATAAAAAGGTTAAATTATGGCAAGAGTGAATAAGCAAGTTATAAAGAATGCTATAGAAGAGTTAAAAATAAATAATATTGAAATAACTACTCTAAATGTTCATAAGTTAACAGGGGGTAGCTTAACTACTGTTAGCAAATACATTAAAGAAATTAAAGATGATGAGTCTAATAAAACTATTACTCCTGAATTTTTAAGAAAGAAAATAAATGCTATAGCAGATGAAATGTATAATACTATTAATACTAGTTTTAGTGTTAAGTTTAATGATTTACATCAAGCACAAGAGCAATTTGAACAAGAAAAAATAAAGATTAATAAAGAGATTGAGAGCTTAATTCAAGATAATTTAGCTTTAAAAAAGCAATTAGAAGATCTTAAAGTTAAACAACAGACTACACAAAGTCTGATGCAAGAGCAGCGTCTTGATTTTGTTGCAGAGTTATCTAAAAAAGATACAGATATAAGAGCTCTAACTAATGAATTAGATAATCTTAAAAGTTTAATTGAGATAGAGCGTGCTGACTTTAAAAATATTTTAGATAATAAAAATGAAGAGATTCAAAAGTTAAGTAAAACTATAGAAGAAAAATCTCAAACTATAAAAAAGTTATTATCAAATAAAAGCTAGTTTGCAATATAAGTTAGTTTTATATGCTATACCAAGCTGTGGTATAGCAAAGTTTATATAGTAGTTTTGAGAGTGAAATAAAAAGTGTGTAAACGAAGATAAATTGGTTATTATATAAATGGTTTATCGGAGTTTAAAACTATGG
>CALXNP010000064.1 GCA_944389785.1 uncultured Anaerobiospirillum sp. | reverse complement strand
CACACTTTTATGAGAGTTAAAAGCTTCTAATACAAAAAGTGTGATCTAAATCGGATGGTAAGTTTGCCGTAAAAAATAACTTATCTGTAGCTAAATTTGTAGACAAAATACTATTTATTCTCATTATGTAAAAAAACTAACTTATAGTTTTTTAAACTATAGGTAATACACCTAGAATTAAAAAAGGTGTTATTTATAATTACCACAGCAGATTAAGGAGACAATTATGTTACCTTCAGATTTAAAACTCAAAGACTATTATAAACTCTATTACGGCAAACCGACCATATCGACTGGATCACATTTTTAGGACTGATAGAAATTGATTTTCAATAAGCAGTTTTTTATTAAAAATTAGATATATCGCTATATTTATTTGAAATAAATATAATAAATTGAATTAACTTTTTAAAACAAAATAATACCAAAGAAGTATATCTTATATTAAGTTAGTAAAAACTGTGATCAAGTCATGATGATCGGTCTGCCTTAAAACTCTATATTAATGGTCAATGGATCGACGCTTGTGATAATAAAGTATTGAATAGTTTCTGTCCTGCAAATGGTCAAAAACTGTCCAGCTTTGCTGATGCTGGCTTAGAGGATGTAGATAAAGCAGTTAAAGCAGCTTCAGAAGCTTTTAAAACTTGGTCAAAAACAACAGCTAAACAAAGAGCACACATCCTAAATCAAATAGCAGATGTAATTGATGCAAACAAAGAAGAGCTTGCTTTAATTGAATCTATGGATAATGGTAAACCAATACGTGAAACATTAGCTATTGATATCCCTTATTCAGCTTCTCACTTTAGATATTTTGCAGCTGCAATTTTAGCAGATACAGGAGAAGCAACTGTATTAGATAATCAATTTTTATCTATAGTAGTTAAAGAACCAATAGGTGTAGTAGGTCAAATAGTACCTTGGAACTTCCCATTCTTGATGGCTGCTTGGAAACTAGCCCCCGTACTTGCAGCAGGAGACTGTACTGTCTTTAAACCTTCTTCAACAACCTCCTTATCTGTATTACGTCTTGCAGAATTGACTTCAGAAATTATTCCACCAGGCGTGTTTAATGTTATAACAGGCAGTGGCAGTAAATCAGGTAATGCTATTTTAGCTCATCTAGGTTTTAGTAAACTTGCCTTTACAGGTTCTACAGAGGTTGGTCGAGAAGTAGCAATAGCAGCAGCTAAAAGACTAATACCTTCAACACTAGAACTAGGTGGTAAAAGTGCTAATATTATCTTTGATGATTGCAATGTTGAACAAGCTTTAGATGGAGCCATGCTTGGTATTTTATTTAACCAAGGTCAAGTTTGTTGTGCAGGATCTCGTATTTTTGTACAAAAAGGCATTTACCAAGATTTTGTAACTGAGCTTATTAAAAGATTTAATAAAATTAAAATTGGAATGCCATGGCTTGATGACACACAAATGGGCTCACAAATAGATGAAAAACAACTAAATAAAATTTTACAATATGTTCAAATAGGACAAAAAGAAGGTGCACAAGTATTATGTGGCGGTGAACGTGCAACTGAAGGTGAACTTAAACAAGGTGCTTTTATGAAGCCAACCCTACTTGGAAATACCAAAAATTGCATGCGTGTTTGCCAAGAAGAAATTTTTGGACCTGTAGCTACAATTATGCCTTTTAGCAGCAGTGATGAGGTTATTGCTCTTGCTAATGATTCTGTTTATGGTTTAGGCGGAGCAGTATTTTCTAAAAATATTAATGAAGCTTTAAATGTAGCAAGATCTATTCACACTGGCAGAATGTGGGTAAATACATATAATCAAATTCCAGAAGGCTCTCCTTTTGGTGGTTATAAGCAATCTGGCATTGGCAGAGAAACACATAAAATGATGCTTGAGCATTACACTCAATATAAAAATATCTTAATTAATTTATCAGATAGACCATCTGGCTTTTATCCTAATTAAATTTTATTTATAATTAGACATCCCACCTCTGCTATATGGCAGAGGTTTTTTATTTTTATAATTTGATGTTATACTTGCTCATTATTATTTTATTGTAGTAGTAGATATGTCTAATAAATCTTTTGCTTCACCTTTTTATGAATTTGATCCTAAAACTTGGTCTAGCTTTGCTCATAGCAAACATAAGCTAGTATTGTCAGATGCTGAAATACAAAAATGCCTAGCTTTTAATGATCAAATGCCTGCAGATGAGGTAAATAGTATTTACCAACCATTGTCTCGCTTGTTATATTTATATGTAAGCTCAAGACATCAACGTTCTGCTGTTATCAAGCAATTTTTGGGTGACTCATTAAAAACTCCTCCTTTTATCATTTCAATTTCAGGATCTGTTTCTGTTGGTAAAACGACTACTGCAAGGCTTCTAAAAGAATTAATTTCACGTTGGCCTAATAAGCCAAAAGTTGATCTAATCACTACTGATGGTTTTTTGTATGATAATGCTACTTTAAATACTAAGGGTATTATGACTAAAAAGGGCTTTCCCATCTCCTATGATGTGAAAAAACTTATGACATTTTTATTTGAAGTTAAAGATTGTGTACCTAATCTTAAAGTACCAGTTTACTCACATTTAAGTTATGATGTTGTTAAAAATGAATATATCACTGTAGATAGACCTGATATTTTAATTATCGAAGGTGTTAATGTATTACAAAATGGTGCAGATTATCCAGAAATCAGAAATAACGTATTTATCTCAGATTTTTTTGACTTTTCTATATATGTTGATGCTGAAGAAGATAATTTAATTAAATGGTATGTGGATAGATTCTTAAAATTACGCGAAAGTACCTTTAATAATCCTAACTCTTATTTTCATCGTTATGCTCAACTACCAGAAGATGAAGCTATTTTTATAGCCAAAGGTATCTGGAAAACTGTAAATCATGTAAACTTAATTGAGAATATTTTACCTTGTAAGTATAGAGCTTCTTTAATTTTAAAAAAAGGACATAACCATAATATTGAAAAAATTCTACTTAGAAAGTAAAACTACACTATACGTATACTATAACCTGAACTAATAGCTACTTCTTGAGAGTCTATGATAAGCTCAAGCATGGCTTGCTCATTAATACCTTTAACATAAGCGTATTCTTTTTTGTTATTAGTTATAAGCTCAATATGTTTACCTTTTAAATAATCAAATTCTTTAGTAATTGATACAAAGTTAATAAAACCATTCTTCTCAAAATCAATTAAAGCTTTACGTACAGCATTAATAAAACTAACAGCTAAATTATTTCTATTAAGATTTTGTTTCTGTGCCTGCTTAATATTATCAAATAAAGCAATGGCATTTTCATTTAAAGCTTCATGTTTATATACATTAAAACCAATACCAATAATTGCTACTATATTATTTTTGACTTGTACTGTTTCAATTAAGATTCCACCTAATTTTTTATCTTTAAAATAAATATCATTAGGCCACTTTAAATATACATCACTAAAACCTAAATCTCTTATTGTTTGAACTAAAATGGACCCTACTGCTATAGCCATACCTACAACACTTTTAATTTGAGTAAAACTATATGCTAGTGAGAATGTCAATTGATTAGCTAAACTTCCCTGCCATACTCTATCTCGTCTACCACGTCCATGAGTTTGAATCTCAGTAATTAAAACATCACCTTTGACAAGATTATGTGCATTTTGCAACATAACTGTATTTGTAGAGCTAATCTTGTCACACAAACTAACTCGTCCACAAGACTTTGTATCAAGATGTAAAGTATTTTGATCTAATAGATCAAAATACTTATGCAAAATCACTTGCTCTTGTTCTATGCTAATTGCGTTAGAACTTAGACTATTTAAATCATCACAAGCAAGCTTTAACTCATCTAGAGTAATATTAAGTTTAGTCAATAAAGCATTTAATTCATATTTACCTTGTGATTGCTGTAAAAGCCTTAAAAGCACTATAGTTAAATCTATATATCCTGCCATTGTATCTCTCCTTTAGCACCAAATATTCTCACTTCAGGCTCAAGGTATATATCAAATTTATCTTTCACTACTGCCACTATATATTTAGCTAAAGCTACAATTTCATGTGGTTTGGCTCTACCTCTATTGACAATAACCAAGGCTTGATGCTCCCAAGTACCTGCATTACCATGAGTAACACCTCTTAAACCAGCCTTGTCTATTAAAAAACCTGCAGCTACTTTATAATAATTTTTTTGATCATTATATGTAAAGACAGGTACGTTAGGATATATTTTACGTATAGCTTTAAGCTTTACCTCATCTATAATAGGATTTTTAAAAAAAGAACCTGCATTACCAATAAAACGAGGATCTGGAAGTTTAGCTTCACGTAAAGCTATAACTTTATTTCTAATAGCAAAAGCATCTTTAACATCAAGCTCTTGTAATTCTTTATAAGATAAGACAAACTCATTACTCTTTTTAATTTTCAAATGTACATGACTAATAAAGTAATGACACAATCTTTGTGTCTTAAAAATAGAGCTTCTATAATCAAATTCGCATTGACTTTGACTTAAATGAATAATTTGCTTTGTCTTTAAATTAAAAACATCTATTTGCTCAATATAGTCTCCAATTTCTACCCCATAAGCACCTACATTTTGTACAGGGGCTGCACCTACAGTACCTGGTATTTTAGAGAGATTTTCAAGACCAACTATAGATTTATTAAGTAAATGCACAATAAGATCATCTAAAATCTCACCTCCACCTACCTTAATATAGTAGTAATCTTTATCATCTGTTATTTCAATGCCTCTTATAGCATTAACTAAAATAGTACCCTCAAAGTCATCAGTAAATAGTACATCAGAGCCATGACCTAAGATTAAATATCTTTCATCATCAAAGTTTTCAAGTGAAGCTAAGTCCTTAACCACAACTAAGTTCTTAGCTCCCACATGTAAACCAAAAGTATTGTAAGGAGCTAAATCAAACATTATTAACTGCTTATTCTCTCAATAATTCCACCTAGCTTACTAATTTTTTCTTCAATGCACTCATAACCTCTATCCATATGATAGATTCTATCTACAATAGTTGTGCCTTGAGCTACCAAACCTGCTATAACTAGTGAAGCAGAAGCACGCAAGTCTGTAGCCATAACTTGAGCTCCTGTAAGTTTACTAGTACCTTCAATAAAAACTGAATTACCATCTATCTTAAGTTTAGCTCCCATACGTATAAGCTCAGGAATATGCATGAATCTATTTTCAAAAATGGTTTCAACTACTAAAGAATTACCACTAGCTAAAGCGTTCAATACAGTAAATTGAGCCTGCATATCTGTAGGAAAACCTGGATGTGGAGCTGTAACAATATCTACAGGATGTATTTCCCTATCTAACATATCTAAACAGACCCAATCATCACCAGTTTCTATTAAAGCATTAGCACTTTTAAGCTTAGATAAAATTGGCTCTATAGTGCTGATATTAACATTTTTACAAATAATTTTACCGTGCGAAGCTGTAGCTGCAACTAAATAAGTTCCTGCTTCTATTCTATCAGGTACAATATTGTGAACACAGCCATGTAGATTAGCTACACCTTCAATTTCGATGGTAGCACTACCATCACCTGTGATCTTAGCACCCATCAAACGCAAACAATCAGCTAAATCAATAATTTCAGGTTCACGAGCTGCATTATCAATAATGGTCTTACCTTCTGCTAAAGCAGCAGCCATCATTAAATTTTCAGTACCTGTAACTGAAACCTTATCCATAAAGATATTAGCACCATGCAGTCTGCCATTAGGAGCCTTTGCTTTAATATACCCTTCAGTTAAACTTATGTCAGCTCCCATTTCTTTTAGACCTTTTACATGTAAGTCAACAGGTCTTGCACCTATAGCACAGCCTCCTGGCAAAGACACTTCAGCTTCACCTAAAAAAGCCAATAATGGTCCTAAAGCCATAATCGAGGCACGCATAGTTTTAACTAAATCATAAGGAGCCACTTTATTTGTAACTAAACCTTCAATTTGCAAGGTATTAGTATCTAATTTAGTAACCTCTTTACCTAAAATTTTAAGTAAATTAATACAAGTGTTAACATCTCTTAGATTTGGAACATTTTTTAAAATAATCTTATCTTTAGTTAACATTGTACAAAGTAAAATAGGTAAGGCTGCGTTTTTAGCACCTGAAATTAATACTTCACCAATTAGTGGCTTACCACCAACAATTCTAAATTTATCCACCACGTAATCCTATACTTTTCAAATTTACGCTATTTTAACTTTTATTAAGAGCTTTTTTAAGACCTTAGACTAGATAATTCTAAAAATAATTAAGACTCATTTAATAACTAACATCTTTGTAAAGTAAGTTTACTTAATTATTTTTAAATAGTCTCTTTACTCATCATTAAAAAAAGTCCTATAACTAGGACTTTTTACATAAAATCTTAATATAAAAATCTAAGATAAATTTATATGTGCTTTAACTTTACTTTTTATTACTTAGATCTTAAACATAATATTTACTTATTAAAGTAAAAAGGTGTTTGTTGATACACATAGTAATTTAGAAAATTACCAAAAAGCATTGAAGCATGAGAACGCCATACACATATTGGCTTAGCATGTACATCATTATTTGGAAAATAATTATAAGGTATATGTGGATTTTTATTAGCAATTAAATCACGTTCATATTCCTCTGCTAAAGTAGTGGCATCATACTCAGGATGACCTGTAACATATACTTGCTTATGATCAGGACTTGTGGCTAAAAATACTCCTGTCTCATCACTATCTGCAAGCACAATGAGATCTGTATTTTCTTTAATAACTTTAGTTGGAAAATCAATAAAACGTGAGTGTGGAGCTAAAAAGCAATCATCAAAACCACGAATTAAAGGATCATTACTAAGAGCTGTATTATGTTTAAAAACACCACTTAATTTATCTTTACGTTCTAACATTGGTAGATCATAAAAAACCTTTAAAGCTGCTGCTACACCCCAACAGCTAAACAAAGTTGATGTTACATGCTCAACTGACCATAAAATAATATACTTTAATCTCTCAAAATAGTTAACATCCTCAAAACCTATTTGATCAAGAGGAGCTCCTGTAACAATCATTCCATCATAATATTTATTTTCAATTTCGTTAAAATCTTTATAAAAAGTATCAAGATGGATCTTAGGAGTATTTTTACTTATATGATGATCTATACGCAAAAGATCTATATTTACCTGTAATGGAGTATTAGATAGCTTACGCATATATTGTATTTCTGTATTTATTTTTTTTGGCATTAGATTTAAAAATAATAACTCAAGTGGTCTAATATCTTGATGTATTGCTCTATCTTGAGTCATAACAAACACTTGTTCAGCAGTTAAAATTGATGTGGCAGGCAAATCATTTGGTATATTTATAGGCATATTCTCTCCTTAAACTTAGTTATTATATATAGCCTATTTATCATCATTAAATATTAAAGAAAAGATATGTAAAAGATAAATCTAATCTATATAAAGGTATCTATAATTAATTGGTAAGAGCATACTATATCACATAATTAAGTATGCTATAAATAATAAGGATTAGTTCACCAAAATAGTTTACATTTATATAAAATTCGATCTAACTATAAGCATATTATCAAACAGTTTTACAACTAATTTGATAATATTAATAATAAAACTATCAATCTAGAATCTTAAGAGAGTTTGTATTTTAGATAAGGAAAGTAATATAGCTTATTTTCATTTGATGGTACAATGTTTAACGTCATTTAGCATAGCTTTATTATTCAATAAAATATTTTATAGTTACAAACTTTTGCTTATGATAATAAAATGAGCTAAAGCTAAACAATATCTAACATCAAAGTTAAATTATTATAACAAGCAATTATTGAGGGGTTTTTATGCCATTTAAAAATAAAGGTATTTTTCCACTTATTTACTTAACTATCTTTGCCCTTATAGTTTTAAGCTTTTTTCGTATATGTTTAATTATATATGTACAAGAACCTAGTGTCTTTGATAATTTAGGCTATGTTTTGCTTCAAGGCCTTAGGGTAGATCTTGCTACAGTATGCCCTTTATTTGGTGTTATAACCTTAATTTTATTGCTATGTCAATTTCTAAAAGAACATATAATCAATATATTATTTTTAATTAAAATACTTAGTGCTTTGAGTATAGGTTTTTTAGTTTTAAATGAAATCTCAAGTTTTGCTTTTATTGATGAATATGGTGTAAGACCAAATCTCATTTATGTAGAATATTTAAAATATCCAAAAGAAGTATTTAGCACAATTTTAAAAGGTCATATTTTAGCTTTTTGTCTAAGTATTATTATTACTTTAGGTTTTATTATTTTTAGCTATAAGTTTAGCAGTTACTTATTTAATAACTATCAAAGAATTAAACGCATCTCAACACTAGCCTTTAGTTTTATCTTTGTTATAACACTTTGTCCTTTAGCCGTTAGATCTACTCTAGGACATAGACCCTTAAATCCAGCTATGATTGCTTTTTCACCATCGGTACTAGCTAATAATATGCCACTTAACTCAACTTACAGTGCTATTTATGCTTATACTCATCAAGATGTAAAACTTACTACTTCAACTATTTATGCACTAGCTTCTGTTGAACAAGCACAACAAGCTTTAGATATTATGGCAAGTACTCGAGTAAAAGACTTATCTGACGAACAATGTATCTTTAATGCTTATGTAGACACTAAACAAAGCCAATATAAAAATGTAGTAATTGTAATTGAAGAAAGTTTTGGTGCTAATTTTATAGGTCATTTAGGAGGTTTACCTCTATCTCCTAATTACGATAAGTTAGTATCTCAAGGTCATGAGTTTACTAATATGTATGCAACAGGACACCGCTCTATACGCGGACTTGAAGCGATTAGTGCAGGTTATCCACCAAGTCCTTTACAATCCATTGTAAAATCCCAAAAAGCTCAAAATAATCTTGCAACTTTAATGAATATATACAAAAGCCTAGGCTATAACACAAGTTTTGTATATGGAGGTGAGTCACACTTCGATAACATGCGAAATTACTTCTTGGCTAATGGCATGAATACCGTTATTGAACAAAAAGACTATACTAATCCACAATTTGTAGCTTCATGGGGTGTAAGTGATGAAGATCTTTTTACTAAAGCTAACTCTATGTATAAAGAATCTTATGCTAAACAAGAAAAATTCTTTTCTATAGTATTTACTTCATCATTTCATGATCCTTTTGAAATACCTAACAATAAAGTCTCATTACCTAAAGGACTAGATGAAAGTCAAAAAGCTAGATTTTTAGGAGTAATGTATGCTGATTACGCTTTAGGTCAATTTTTTAAACAAGCTATGAGTGAGGATTATTACAAGGATACTATTTTCCTAGTTATAGCCGATCATGAAAGTCAAGTTAAAGGTAACAATAGTCCTTTTCCTTTATTTGATTTTAAGATTCCTGCTTTAATTCTAGGCTCTGACATTAAACCTTTTAAAGATACACGTTTAGTTTCACAAATTGATATGGCTCCAACATTGCTTAGCTTATCTGGTGTTAGTGGTTCATTTCCTTTTGTAGGTAGAAATTTACTGCATGATACTAAAGAAAATATTGTAGCAATGCAGTTTAATAATATTTTTGCTTTAAGAAAAAATTCAGATGTGATTGTATTAGCTCCTCAAAGCAAACCTATTTTCTTAACAGCCAATGATAAAGATGAAACTTTAAGTATAGGTACAGAAAATAAAGAGCTTGAACAATTAGCTGTTGGTATTTTAAATTTAGGACCACTTATCTATACCAATGACTATAATCAATTTAAATGTATTAAACTCAATAAACAAGCAAATTAAGAGGCTTTTATGATTTGTGAAGTTATTTCAACAGGTGATGAAGTTTTAACAGGCTTTATAACAGATACAAATGCTTCTTGGATTTCTCAAGAGCTTCTAGCTTTAGGAATTTATGTTAACAGACGTCATAGTGTCTCAGATAGACTTATGGATATTGTAGATATCCTAATGCAACGTTCACAAATTGCAGATGTAATCATAGTTAGTGGTGGTCTAGGTCCTACCTCTGATGATAATACTACCCAAGCAGCTTGTATTGCTGCTAATGACAAATTGATACTAAAAGAACAATGGCTACTGCAAATAAAAAAATGGCATGATGAACGTGGCCGCATAATGCCCAAAACAAATGAAAAGCAAGCAATGATTCCTTCTAGTGCTACTATGATTGAAAATACTACAGGTACAGCTTGTGGTTTTTATCTTAAGATCAATAAAGCATTATGCTTTTTTACACCTGGTGTTCCACATGAGCTTAAGGTAATGTTTAATCTAGCAATTAAACCATATTTACAATCCCATTTTTGTAAAAATAATAATATTTTTGTAAAAAGACTATTTTTATTTGGTATAGCAGAATCCGCTCTAGGACAAAAATTTAATCAAGAGCATTTTGACCATAGTATCACTATAGGCTATAGAGCTGCATATCCCGTGTTAGAATTAAAATTAATTTGTAATAACAGTTCTGATAGCGCTTTTAATAAAGCTTTAGCTATAGCACGCAATATTTGCCAACCTTATTTAATTTGTGAAGATAACTATGATTTAGTTAAACGTATTGCAAATAAACTTCAAGAATGTAGTGTATGTATAATAGATAGCATAAGTTCTGGCTTATTAGCTTATGATTTAAGCGATAAACTCAATTTACAACAAGCCATCTTAACTAAAGACAATGATCAAATAGCTTACCTACTTACACAAAATCAAAATCTTTATGATTATATTATTGCTCTTAGATATGATAAACAAGATAACAATAGTTTTAGATTAGATTTTATTGATAACAAGCAAGCTATACAACATACTATTTGCTACACAATAAATATTACACTTAATGGTCTAAGACGTCAGGCTATAAATTTATTAGTCCAAAGCTGTATTTATAATTTATTAGAGCATAAAGATTTACTACAGCCTGATAATTCACAATTAAATTATCAAGTGTATCAACTAAAAACTTAAATAACATCCTTATAAATAGCTTCTGAATATATATCAACATAACGTGAGGCCATAACTTCAGGTGAATGACGTGCGGCCTCTTTCTTTGCGCTAGAAACCAAAGAGTTTCTTAATATAGACTCACTTTTTATCCTAAAAATAGCATCAGCTAAAGCCTTTGGATTATTAGGTGGTACAACTAAACCTGTTTTTTCATTCTTAATAATATCAGGTAAAGCACCAACATCTGTAGCAACAATAGGAATACCTTGACTCATTACATCAAGAGGAGTATTTCCTAAAGCAGTTTCATCTTTAGATGGATAAGCAAAAACATCCATAGCTGCAATATAATCTACAGCATTTTTTACATTACCTAAAAACTTAATATTAGGCATACCTGCTGCTCTATCTTTCAATAAAGCAAGATCATCTCCTGCTCCTATAAATAAAACCACAATTTGTGGTATTTTATTTTCTAAAATTTGAGCCGCATCAATTAAATCAGCCTGACCTTTTAATCTATTTACCAAAGGTCCTATATGACCTATGACAAATCTATCTTTAAATAGTTCTTTAATTTTCTCAACAGTAGGCTTATGTGGTGTTAAATTTGCACAACAATCATTAATTAAGGTTGAATCAAGATCATATAATTCTTTAACACTCTTTGCTAAAGGTGAAGAAACACTTACAACTCCAGACGACCATGTATATAAAAGACGCATTGGTAAGTTTTCTTCCAAACATAATTTATTTCTAACAGTTAAAACATATGGCACACCAAAAAAAATATAGTGTAAAGAAGCCCATTTAAATCCATCAACCTCATGAGCATGCACTATTTCAGCTTTTCTAAGAAGCTGCATATGTCCCATATATCTAACATCACCAATACCATGAATTTTTATTGCTTTAACATTAGGTACACCGTGTAAATTGCGCAACATCAAAGAATTTTCTCTACATATTAAAATTTGAGAAATCCCTAACTTAGCAAGTGCTGCTATTAATAACTCTGTCTGTCTTTCTGATGGCCCGTAGTTACGAGATAAGTTAACATGTGCAACTTTATATTTTGCAGCCATAAATCACCTATCCTATTGTTTTTCTTTAATATGATCAATGCTATTTATTATAGCTCAACTTTTAATACACAGTAACAATTCAAATTAAATCTAACAATTATGGTGAAAATTCTTTCATACAATAACTTTATTGATAACTATCAAATTTAATATAATTAATAAGTTATATTTATAATATAGTTATATTTAACCTACTTTTATTTGTAACAATATAAATTGGTAAGTTTAGTAAAATAAATATTCACCTATAACAGCTTTATTTTAATTGTAAAATTTAACTCAAATAATTTAAATTATTTGATACTTTAATACATCTAACATTTAATCTGTATAAAAGCATCAAATATAATAATATTTTTAATATATCTAAACTATTATGAACCAATACTCTGATAAATATTAATATAATTTGCAGCCATATTTTCTGCTGAATAAAAAGAAATCTCTTTTTTTGCATTAGTTTTTAAATTATCAACTAAGGTTCGATCTGTTTTAATTCTATATATAGCATCAGCTAAGGCTTGTGGATTTCCTTCTGGTACAACTAAGGCTGTCTCTTCGTTTCTAATGATATCAGGTAAAGTCCCATTATCTATAGCTACAACAGAGATCCCTTGACTCATCATATCAAGAGGATTATTACCTAAAGCAGTTTCTTCTAATGAAGGATAAATATAGACATCTGTGGCAGCTGCATAATCTGAGGCATTTTTAATTTCACTAATAAATTTAATATTAGGTATACCTGTAGCTTTGTCTTTTAAGTTTTCAAAATCACTACCTAAACCTACAAATAAAACAATGAGTTGTGGCATCCTTATTTCAAGTAATTGAGCTACCTCAATTAAATCATAATTATTTGATGATTTATTAACTAAAGGCCCTATATGACATACCACAAACTTATCTTTAAATAACTCTTTTATTTTAATAACTGTAGGTTGATGTGGAGCTAATTTAGAGTGACAATCTGGAATTAAAACAGGATTAATGTCATAACTTTCTTTAACTTGTTTATTTAAACTTTTAGAAATGCCTACAACCTTTGATGCCCAAGTATACAATAAACGTACTGGCAAAGAGTTTTCTATACAAGATAAACCTCTAACAGTAAGCACATAAGGTATACCAAATAGCATATAGTGTAAAGAGGCCCATTTAAACCCCTCTATTTCATGGGCATGTACGATACTAGCAAGCTTACCTAGCTTTACATGTCCCATATACATAACATCACCACTACCTTGTATTTTAACAGCCTTAATATTAGGTATGCTTTTTAAATTATTTAACATATAAGAATTTTCTCTGCATACCAAAATTTGAGAAATACCTGTTCTAGCTAATGCTGCTATTAATAACTCTGTTTGTCTTTCTGAAGGACCATAGTTGCGAGATAAATTAACATGTGCAACTTTATACCTTACTGACATACTCACCTACCTGTTGTTTTTATTAGATCTTATTTTTCTTATATATCTAGTTTATTATAATTAATACTGATAATAATCTCTAGTTAATAATTAATAGTAATCATAGATCTAAAGCTTAACTTTATACTTTGTGAGCTAGTTCTATTAAATCAGAAATAAATTACAACACAAATAAATACAAAAAATCATTTTATTAAAATAGTTATACTATTCTGATAGAACTAATATCGTATTTAATAATTATGATATAAGGAATTGGCGGAACGGACGGGGCTCGAACCCGCGACCTCCTGCGTGACAGGCAGGCATTCTAACCAGCTGAACTACCGCTCCGCAACAGACGTCATATAAATTAAGATAGTTACAAAAAAAGCCCTGCATAGCAGAGCATTTCTATAAAGATTGGCGGAACGGACGGGGCTCGAACCCGCGACCTCCT
>CALXNP010000063.1 GCA_944389785.1 uncultured Anaerobiospirillum sp. | reverse complement strand
CAGCTAGTAGCTTATGTGTATGTTTATTTATAAATTATAAAAATGTGAAGTTAACCATGTTAGTAAGTTCGCCATATAAAAATTATTTATTCAAAGTATTAGTTGTTTACTTTTAGATTTAAAACATAAAAAACCACTTCTTATTCAGAAGTGGCTTTTATTAAATTAAGTAATTATTAAATTTGAGTTAACTTTATAGTGCCCTGTTCATCAATATTAAGCTCATAGCTCTTATCACCTGCAACCTTTCCTCCTAAGATCATTTGAGCTAATGGATCTTCAATACTATTTTGAATAGCACGCTTTAAAGGTCTAGCACCAAAAACAATATCAAAACCAACATCGGCTACATAATCAAATACATGATCGTTAATCTTAATATTGTAGCCTGCTGTTGCTAAGCGTTTAACTAATCTATCTAATTGAATCTTAGCAATAGCCTTAATATTTTCATGGCTCAATGGATGGAACACAACAGTTTCATCAACACGATTTAAAAACTCTGGTTTAAAATGCTTTTCAAGTATGTTAAAGAGTTTATCTTTAATTTCATCATAACTTGCACTGCCACTTTGCTCTTGTATCATTGATGATCCAAGATTTGAAGTCATAATAATCACAGTATTCTTAAAATCTACAGTTCTGCCTTGACCATCTGTTAAACGACCATCATCTAATACCTGCAATAAGATATTAAATACATCTGGATGAGCTTTTTCTATCTCATCTAACAAAATAACAGAATAAGGTCTGCGTCTTACTGCCTCTGTTAAGTAGCCACCTTGCTCATAACCTACATATCCAGGAGGAGCACCTACCAATCTAGATACTGAGAATTTTTCCATAAATTCTGACATATCAATTCTTACCATAGCTTTTTCTGTATCAAACAAGAATTGAGCTACAGCTTTACACAACTCAGTCTTACCAACACCTGTTGGTCCTAAGAACATAAATGAGCCTATTGGTCTATTTGGATCTGATAAACCTGCTCTTGAACGTCTTATAGCATTAGCAATAGCATTAACAGCTTCATCTTGACCAATAACACGCTTATGTAAATTAGTCTCCATGCTTAAAAGTTTTTCACGCTCACCTTCTAGCATCTTAGCTACAGGAATACCAGTTGCTCTTGAAACTACTTCAGCAATTTCAGAATCAGTAACCTTATTCTTTACTAACTGTGTTTGTGAAATATCAATATTATCAATATCTTGTATCTTCTTTTCTAATGTTGGTATAACACCATACTGCAATTCACTCATCTTAGCTAAGTCACCTGAGCGCTTAGCTACATCAAATGCGTGTCTTGCATTATCTAATTCAACTTTGATCTTTTGATTGCCTTCTAAAGATAACTTTTCTTTACGCCATAGTTCATTTAATTTGCCGTATTCAAGCTCCTTACTTTGAATATCTGCATCTATTGCACTAAGACGCTTCTTACTTGCATCATCAGATTCTTTAGCTACAGCCTGCCTTTCCATCTTAAGCTGAATTAGACTTCTATCTAATCTATCTAAAGCTTCAGGCTTTGAATCAATTTGTAATCTAATGCTAGCTGCAGCCTCATCAATTAAATCAATAGCTTTATCTGGTAATTGTCTATCTGTAATATAACGGCTTGATAAAGTTGCTGCTGCAACAATAGCAGGGTCTGTTATCTGTACATGATGGTGAATCTCGTAACGCTCTTTTAAACCACGTAAAATAGCAATAGTATTTTCAACAGTTGGTTCATCTACTAAAACCTTCTGGAAACGACGCTCTAATGCAGCATCTTTTTCAATATACTGTCTATACTCATCTAAAGTAGTAGCACCTACGCAATGTAACTCACCTCTAGCTAAAGCAGGCTTTAACATATTGCCAGCATCCATTGATCCTTCGCCTTTACCAGCACCTACCATAGTATGAATTTCATCTATAAATAAAATAACCTTACCTTCTTCCTTGGCAAGTTCATTTAATACAGATTTTAAACGCTCCTCAAACTCACCACGATACTTAGCACCAGCAATTAAAGCACCTAAATCTAAAGATAATACCTTTTTATTACGTAAGCCCTCAGGTACTTCTCCTTTAACAATACGCTGTGCAAGTCCTTCAACTATAGCAGTCTTACCAACACCTGGCTCACCAATTAACACAGGATTATTCTTAGTACGTCTTTGCAAAACCTGCATTGTACGTCTAATCTCTTCATCACGTCCAATAACAGGATCTAATTTACCTTTTTCAGCTCTATCTGTTAAATCAATTGTATATTTCTTTAATGCTCCTCTAGCATTTTCGGCATTTTCATCATTGACATTCTTACCATTACGAACTGTTTCTAAAGCCTTATTAAGCTTGGCCTCATTAATATTACATTTTTCTAAAATAGCTTTAAGCTCACCATTACTTTGCATTGCTGCTACTACAAATAACTCAGATGAGATATAAGCATCTTTATTTTTTTGAGCAAGCTTATCACATAAGTTTAATAATCTGCCTGTTTGTGGGGATAATTGAATATCACCACCAACTCCCTTTACTTGAGGTAATCTATCTATAGCTTCATCTACTAGTAATTTTACAGCTTGTGGATCAGAACCTGCTAAAGCTAACAAAGGTCTGATAGTGCCATCTTCTTGATCTACAAGAGCTGACATAATATGTACTGGTTCTATAAATTGATTATCATGTCCTACTGCTAACGATTGTGCATCTGATAAAGCTTCTTGGAATTTTACAGTAAATCTATCTAATCTCATTATTCTTTGCCTCATTTTTTAAATTATTAATTTATCTGTTACATACATAGGGGCAAGTATAATTTTTTAAAGAGCATTTAAGTTATTTTTTAATGAAATTGAACAGCACATACGTCCCGTTTGCTGCTCTTTTCTATAAGAAAAGAAATCTTGATTTTGACTATAAGTATCTAGATACAAATTATTGATAGCAGTGATATTAAATTTTTTTAATTTAGCTACACATATACCATTTAAATCACAATAATATTTTTGCTCACCCTTATCTTTAAAATATTGCTCTAAACTTAAATCTTGCTGACAAAAACTAGTTTTAACAATTTGCCCAACCTCAAAACTATCTTGCAAGATACAAGGACCTATAAAAGCACTGATAACAGAGTTACTATGTGTTCTTATACAAGCTATACTATGCTCTACAATATTTGCAGCAAGTGATCTCCAACCACAATGTATAGCAGCAACACAATCCTCACTTGCTAGTAATAATGGCAAACAATCAGCTGTCATCACATTAAGTACAACATCTGCTCTTGTTGTTACAATTGCATCAGCTTGTACATTTGCATACATATTATTTTTATCTATAAAAACAACATTATTACCATGCACTTGTTCCATAAAAACAAGATGTTTTTTTTCAAAATGCTCACACAATATTTGCCTATTTTGCTCAACACAAGAGTTTTTATCTCCCACATGCATAGCTAAATTGAAACTATCATATGGTTTTAAACTTACTCCACCATGTCTGCTAGTATATACAGCATCTACAAAATCATTGATATAAACACTATTGATAGCTTGCATTAATCTAACTCTTCTTTATGTAATAAGTAATCTTCTTTTAATAAATTAATAATATTAACAAAATCATCAGGTAAAGGAGCATCAAAACTCATTTCTTCACGTGTAACAGGATGAGTAAATTCAATATGAGACGCATGCAAAGCTTGATGTTTAAAGTTTACCAAAGCTTGATCTAAAGTTTCACTAGCACCCTTTAAATGCTTAACACGCTTACCACCATATTGACTATCTCCAAGCAAAGGATGATCAATACTTGCCATGTGTACTCTAATTTGATGTGTTCTACCTGTTTCTAATCTTAACTTAATTCTAGTATGTGCTCTATATTGCTCCATTACTCTGTAATGAGTAATAGCTTCTCTTCCCATTCCTTCAGGTAATACTGCCATACGTGTTCTATTGTTTAAATCTCTGCCTATTGCTCTATCAATTGTACCACCAGAACTAATAAGACCTTCTGCTATAGCTTCATACTCTCTTACAACCTGATGTTTTGAAATTGCTCTAACCAATCTTATTTGAGCAAGAGATGATTTAGCCACAACCATAAGTCCTGAGGTATCTTTATCTAAACGATGAACAATACCTGCTCTATCTAAATTTCTGCTTTCAGGATAATGGTAAAGTAAAGCATTCATTACTGTACCTTGATTGATACCAGCACCTGGATGTACTACAAAATTAATAGGTTTATTGATAACTAAAACATCATCATCTTCATAAACAATATTTAAAGGAATATCTTGAGCAATAATATCTGTAGTTTGCTCTTGTTCAATAGTTACACAAACTTTATTACCAGAACTTACTTTAAAACTAGGTTTAGTAATAAGTTTATCCTCAACTACAACCTTACCATTTGTAATCAATTCACATATTGTGCTGCGTGACATATCATCAATAATAGCACTTAAAGCTGCATCTAATCTTTTACCATGTAAATTATCTTCAATTTCTAAAATTAATTGTTGTGACATGAAATTACCCTAATCTAAAATATTAATATTAGTTTAGTATTGTATATTATTTTAGTTTTTTACCAATATATTTAAATAGCTTTTAATTAATAACTCAATTTTCTAAACTTGAATAATAGTTAATAATTAAAAGGTGCTTTAAATCAAGCTTCATGCTATTATTAAGGTTAGTCTTACGTTAAAAGCTTTTTTATTTTTACTAATTTTAAAATTAAAGCTATATTTTTTACCTATAAATTGTAAAATACAGTATCAGACAAATATGGTTAATTTGGATTTAATATGAAAAAGTATTTACTACCTCTTGTTTTTGCTTGCTCTTTAACCGTTTTTGGTTGTTCTAGCAATAATTATAATCAAGATGAAGTGCCTGATGTATCTGCTTCAACTCTATATAAAAGTGCAGCAAATTTTATGGCATCTGGTGACTATCAAAGAGCAAAACTATATTTAGAAGCAATAGACTCTCGTTATCCTTTTGGCTCTTTATCAGAGCAAGTACAATTAGATTTAATCTATGTTTATTACAAAAGTAGAGATACTGACTTAACTCAAGCTCAAATTAATAGATTTATTAGATTAAGCCCAACAAGTCAATACATGGATTATGTATTGTATATGAAGGGCCTTAATGCTATACAAAAAAGATCAAATATGCTACAAGAATTTATTGGTCTTGATAGATCACAAAAAGATCCTACAGAATACTTTGAAGCATTTAAGATCTTTAATCAATTAATAGAAACATACCCTGATAGTCCTTATGCAAAAGATGCAAGACAACGTATGATTTTTATTAAAGAAGAATTAGCTAAACGTGAAATGATTATAGCTAAATACTACGCACAAAGAGGTGCCTATCTATCATCAGCTCGTCATTGCCAAACTATTCTTTATTCATATAAAGATACTTCTTACTTAAAAGAAGCTTTAACTATGCTAAAGGATAATTACATCAAACTTAACTTAAAAGAACCTGCTGATAACGTGCAAAAGGTCATTGATGCAAGTTTTAAATAATATAAAAGAAAAAGCCCTGTTAAGGGCTTTTTCTTTTATAAAGTTAATAAAATTTTATTAACAGTTATACCTTTAATACTATCTTACCCACAGTGTGTGTACTTTCTATTTGCTCATGTGCTCTTTTTAAATCATCAAAAGCAAAAACAGAACTTACATTGATCATCAGTTTTTGCTCTCGCATTAAATTAAGTAAATAAGCAAGCTTTACTTTATCTACATGAGCTAATACATCTGTAGCAGTTACTCTCTCAAAGTTTTTTGCATACTCTATAACTTCTTTTTTACTATAAGTAGGTACAGTTACAAAAAGACCACCTGCCTTAATAAATCTATATAAAGACTTGCCTATTTCACCACCTAACATATCAATGACTAAATCAAATTTATGCTCATAAAAACTTAAATCTTCAGTATAGTCCAAACATTCACAAGCTCCTGCCTTATAAGCATGCACAAAATTATCTCTACTAGATAAAGCAGTAACATCATAGCCTTGCAGAGCAAAAAGTCTACACAAAATATGCCCAACACCACCTGTTGCACCTGATAATAAAATTCTACCAGTTATTGAGCTTGATACACTTTGAGAAATATCTAAAGCTGTTACACCAGCTATTGGCAATGCTGCAGCTTGTATTAAGCTTACACCATTAGGTACTGTAGTAAAGTAAGTATCTGAACATTTAACTAAAGTCGCACAACCGCATGGATTATCTAAATAACCAGCACATCCACATACTGCATCACCTTTACTAAATGCAGACTTTGGACCTGCATCTTGTACGATACCTGCAACGTCATAACCTAAAGTCCAAGGAAAAGGTACTGTATTTAGTCTTTTTTGACTTACAAAACTTGAACCATTACGAATTTTTGCATCTATTGGATTAATACCGCAAGCATAAACTTTAATTAAA
Source organism: uncultured Anaerobiospirillum sp. (assembly GCA_944389785.1). Lineage (GTDB taxonomy): Bacteria > Pseudomonadota > Gammaproteobacteria > Enterobacterales > Succinivibrionaceae > CALXNP01. Next base: position 8,057 of record CALXNP010000063.1, on the reverse strand, counting down.
ATTTCATTGTCTTTTAAAGGTTCTTCATAAATAACTTCTTTTTGATACAGAACGTCACTTGTGCCAAAACTATTAAAAAACCACGCCTTTTCCATATCTAACTCCTTATAAATGTTTTCTCTTATTTTACATGATTTGATACAATAATTAAGAGGTTTTATATGATTAAAGAATTTATTTACCAACCCCCAACAAAGCCTTATCTTGAAGTTTTATATGAAGATAAGGACATTATGGTTGTAAACAAACCATCAGGCTTACTATCTGTACCTGGTAAAAAAATAGAATATCAAGATAGTATATTGTATAGAGTAAGACAAAAATATGCTGATGCACAAGCTGTACATAGACTTGATATGGGAACGTCAGGCATTATGGTTGTAGGTCTTAGTAAAACAGCTATTTCAAATCTTGGAAAGCAATTTATGCAAAGACAAACACAAAAAGTATATCTTGCAAAAGTTGCAGGTTGCTTAGAACAAGATAGTGGCATAATAAATCTGCCGATGCGTACTGATATTAACAATAGACCTTATCAAATTATAGATTTTGAGCATGGACGTGAAGCTATTACTTATTATGAGAAAGTTCTTGTAAATAAATTGCAGGATTTTTCTATAGTAAGATTATATCCAAAAACAGGAAGATCTCATCAGTTACGCTTACATTTACAGCAAATAGGACATCCTATTTTAGGTGATCACTTATATGCTGACGAAAAGAATTTTTTAAGATCTAAAAACTTATGCCTACATGCAGCAGCTTTAAGCTTTTACCACCCTATTAGCAATGAAAAAATGCAATTTTGCAGTGATGTTGATTTTTTAACTGAACTTAATCTTAAAGTAGATATAAATATATTAGATAAAGATATTCCCAATATATAAAAGATCACTATCAATCTATATATACAAATAAGGAGCAAAAATGCTCCTTATAACGTACTGTTAATTAATTAGTTTATCTTTTACTTCTCACCACGATACTCTTTGATTAAGTTAAAAGCAGCTTGTATATCTTGTGCCTTTTGTGTATACAATTTAATCATCTCTGGTGATAAACCCTGTGAAGCTAATCTATCAGGATGGTATTTTAGCATGAGCTTACGGTGAGCTTTTTTAATCTCAGCAAAACTTGCACTAGAGCTAACTCCTAAAATCTCATAAGCATTTTTAAGCTTATCAGCCTCAGTATAACTACTTGCTCGATTTTGTTTATAGTCATGCCTTTCATTATACTCATATGATGAGCTTGAACTATATGTTTCTCTTTGCTGTGAGTTATAAGCATTTTGATAAAAGTTTTGAGAAAATTCTCTAAACCTCATCTCTGCCATTCTAATTTGTATTAGACGATTAACAGCATTAATATTTAAACCAAGACCTTGTCCTATTTGCTCTAATCTTTGTTGTTCTCCAGCTTCTAATGATCTATCAGATAAAGCTACAGCTATTTGTAATTCTAATAAATAAGCTGCTATAACCTCATTATTCTGCATATTTTTACGAATCTTATAGATTTCGTAATTTAGATCAAAGCTTTCACTCTTTCCCTCATTAAAACATTCAACAGCTTGCTTAAAATTATCAGCACTTAAATCCATTAATGCGGCAAGTTCTCTTACTTTTGCTATATGATCTTGATTAATACGACCAGCACCTCTTGCCACATAGCCCATAAGGCTAAAAGCACTCATAATCAATTCAAAATTAGCATATGAACTTCTTGAGTTAAAACTACTATAAGCCTGTGCTCTTTTATAATTAATTATCTTAGGTTTATCATAAAAAATATAACCTAAAAAAATACCTAATAATAAGCCTATAACATTTAAAAATAAAAAGCCTATTATGCCACCAATAACTCTGCCTTTAATAGAGCGCATCTACTACCTCTAATTTTTATTTTTTAAATAATTATTTAATGTCTCAAGTCTATCAATACTACCAACATCAAACCATGGTATATCAATATACTTAGCACTAACTTTGTTTAAATTAATTAACTTATCAAAAATAGGTCTTAAAGCTAATCTTTGTACTGCTAAATTAAAAAAAGCTTGCTTGGTATAAATACCTACTCCACTAAAAGTATAAGCATTACCAGTGATCAAATGGCCATCTTCTGCTATGGCAAAATCACCTTTTAAATTATGCTGTGGATTTTTTACTAAAAATAAATGAGCATAATATTTACTTTGTAATTGATATTGTGCAAATAAGCCATAATCACAATCTAAAAAGATATCAGCATTAATAACTAAAAAAGGCTCATCATCAAAAAAATCTAAAGCCTTAATTATGCCACCTGCAGTCTCAAGACCTAAACCATCTTCAATAGAATTACTAAGATGCATATCCTTATCTGCATAATTATTTACAAAGTCTACAATTTGCTCACTTAAATAAGCACTATTAATAATTATATCAGTAATATTTGCTTGCTTTAACTTCTCTAAATGATATGCAAGCAATTCTTTATTATCAACCTTAATTAAAGGTTTAGGACAAGTTAAAGTAAGAGGTCTTAACCTCTTACCTTGCCCTGCAGCTAAGATCATGGCTTTCATGTTGGTAAATGACCTTTTACATAGCTTAGTAAAAACTCTTTAAAATCTGTAAATCTTTCATCAAGATCACAAAACTCTAATACATAGTCTAAAACTAATTTTAAATCTTTTAAATAACCATGCTTACCATCACGTATAGATAATCTGCAAAAAATACCTAAAACCTTAACTTGCCTTTGCATAGCAGTAAGCTTTAGCATAGTACAAAACTTATCAAAACTAAAGTTTGCATCTATTAGATTGTACTCTATTAACTGCTTATAAGCATAATCTAAAAGTGTTAATCTATAGTCATCTTCTAATTTTACATAACAATCAAATAATAATGATGCTAAATCGTAAAATAAAGGACCTTTCACCATATCTTGATAATCAATAAGATAAATTTGATTATCTTTGAGCATTAAGTTTCTTGAGTGAAAATCTCTATGCATAGCACATTGCTTTTGTGCTAAACAATTATTAGCTAAAATTTCAAAACAAGCTTTAAGCATTGCTTGTTGCTCATTACTTAAAGTTAAACCTAAAGCTTTATCTAACATATACTCAGTAAAGATAGATAATTCAAAATCTATAAAAGCTTTATCAAAGACAGGTAAATTAGCACATGGCATATTTAAAGCTAACTTGATAGCAGTATCTATAGCTTTTAAATACATTTGATGCTTTATATCTAAGCTACAATTAAATAAAGAACTATCCCCTAAATCTTCTAATATAAATAAACCAAGCTTACAATCTTGATGCAATATATTAAAAGTATTTAAATTACATTCATGTAAACTATGATTAAGAGTAATAAATTCTTGATTTTTTTGAGTATCAGGAGGAGAGTCAAGGGCAATGATGCCATCACCCCTATAATAACGTCTAAAGCTTGCATCTCCATTTAAAGCCTCAAGCTTTACTTGTTTGTGCAAGCTTTTATTTACAAAATCTTGTAATAATACAAATCTATGATCAATCACGAATGAATACCAAATCCCATACTCCATGACCGAGTTTTTGACCACGTTCCTCAAACTTAGTATAAGGACGATAGCTTGGTCTTTGTATGTAAGTACCATCTTGACTTTGATTGGTAAAACCATTAGCTCTGCTCATAACTTCAAGCATCTGCTCTGCATAATTTTCCCAATCTGTTGCTAATCTAATTTGCCCCCCATGCTTAATATATGGTGTTACCATGGAAATAAAATTATCATTGATTAAGCGACGTTTGTGATGTCTTGCTTTTGGCCAAGGATCTGGAAAAAATATTTGTAAATAATCTATACTATTTTCATGCAAACAATGAGCAAATACTTCAAAAGCATCATGCTGAATTAAACGAACATTAGTTAAAGCATTTTCTTCAATTTGCATTAAAGTAGCACCAACCCCAGGAGGATGAACTTCAATACCTAAATAATTTTGATCTAAATTTGTTTTGGCCATTTCTATAAAAGAACGACCCATACCAAATCCAATTTCAAGCACAACAGGATTTTTATTATTAAAAATTTGCTCAAAATCTAATTTGCTATTTAGATCTATATTTAAAAGATACTTTGGTCCTAAGGTTTCAATAGCATTTATCTGAGCTTGTGTCATACGCCCAGCGCGTATGACATAAGACTTGATATTACGTTTTTTATTTTCTTCTACTTGATTATTTGTCATTTAGATTAACTCAAGCTCTTGCATGCATTGCTTGATTTCTGCTTGTAATTGAGCAGAAGCACTCATAATTGGCAATCTAGTTTCTGCTGAACATAAACCAAGTAAAGAACAAGCATACTTAGCACCAGCAGGAGATGGCTCTTTAAACATTAAACCATGTAATTTCATAAGCTTATCTTGAAGCTCTTTAGCGCTTACATAATCATTATTTAATGTTAATTCTTGAAGTTTAGCAAGCAAACGTGGAGCAACATTAGCACTTACAGAAATACAGCCTACACCACCTGATACATTGTAGCTTACTTGTGTAGCATCTTCACCAGATAACCAAGTAAAATCAGGTCTCCTTATTAATTGACGCTCAAGCCATGGTCTTGCCAAATCACCTGTAGCATCCTTAACACCAACAATGCGAGGAAGCTCTGCAAGTTTAGCCAATGTTTCAGGTAAAACATTTACAATAGCACGACCTGGAATGTTATATACAAAAATAGGTAAATCTGTTTCATCATGTACAAATTTAAAATGATTGTATAAACCTTCTTGATTTGGTCTATTGTAATAACCTGCTACATGTAATAAACCATCAGCACCAGCCTTTTGAGCTTCTTGAGAGTACTTTACAGCCTCAATTGGATTGTTAGAGCCAGCTCCTGCCATAACAGGCACACGACCTTTAGCTACACTTGCAACAATCTCAACAACCCTAATATGCTCTTGCTCACTTAAGGTTGGACTTTCGCCTGTAGTACCTGTTGGTACTATAGCATTAGTACCTTGCTCAATATGCCATTCAACCATACGCTCTAAAGCTTGCTCATCAAGCTTGCCATTCTTAAAAGGAGTTACTAAAGCAACTAAAGAGCTATGAAACTTATTCATCTTTATTCCCTCAATGATAGATATTTGAGTAATTATATTAAATAGCTCAAAAAACTTAAAGATGCACTATATAAGTGCATCTTTAGAATTTGAGTTATTTGGTATCAGGACGTAATGTTGGGAATAAGATTACATCTCTAATGGTATGGCAATTTGAAAATAACATTACAACTCTATCAATACCAATACCTTCACCAGCTGTTGGAGGTAAACCATGTTCTAAAGCTACAATATAATCTTCATCATAATACATAGCTTCATCATCACCATTTTTCTTTTGTTCAGCTTGCTGACGGAAACGTGAAGCTTGATCATCTGGATCATTTAGCTCTGAGAAACCATTACCCATTTCACGACCACCAATAAAGAATTCAAATCTATCAGTAAATTCAGGATCATTATCTGATCTGCGAGCAAGTGGTGAAATTACAGCAGGATATGAGGTAATAAAGGTTGGCTGTTGTAAATTATGCTCAACAAACTCTTCAAATAAAGCATTGATATAATGACCAAGCTCCCAACCTTTCATAACTTCAATATGATGCTTTTTACATAACTCTAAAGCCTTTTGCTCATCTTCAAGATCAGCCATGGTGATATCCTTGCCATACTTAACAATGGACTCTTTCATGGTTAATCTTTCAAATTTTTGGCTAAAATCAAGATCAAGACCAGCTTCGCCTTCTTTACCATAATGAACCTTAGTGGTACCTAAAACATCTAAAGCCATGTTACGGAATAGATCTTCAGTTAAATCTATAAGATTATTGTAGTCTTGATAAGCCATATAGAACTCAATCATTGTAAATTCAGGATTGTGTCTTACATCAATACCTTCATTTCTAAAATTACGATTGATTTCATATACACGTTCAAAACCACCTACAACAAGACGCTTTAGGAAAAGCTCTGGTGCAATACGTAGATACATATCTATATCTAAGGCATTGTGATGTGTTATAAAAGGTTTAGCATTAGCACCACCAGGAATAACATGCATCATAGGAGTTTCAACTTCCATAAAGCCTTGAGCATCCATATATCTTCTGATAAATGAAATAATCTTGGTTCTAATCTTAAAGGTATTTTTTGATGACTCATTAGCAATTAGGTCTAAATAACGCTGACGGCATCTTGCTTCTTGATCTGTAAGACCTTTATATTTTTCAGGTAATGGACGAAGTGCCTTTACTAATAAACGTAATGATTCTACATGAATTGATAACTCACCTGTCTTTGTCTTAAAAGCATAACCACTAACACCAATAATGTCACCTAGGTCTAACTTTTTAAACATCTCATTATATTGACCTTCAGGAAGATTATCGCGAGTTACATATAATTGAATCTTGCCACCAACATCTTGCATTGTTACAAATGAGGCTTTACCCATAATACGTCTTGTCATAATACGACCAGCAAGAGTAAAGGTTTGTTTCTCTGCAAGTAAAGTTTGCTCGTCTTTATCAGCACATTTAGCAAATACATCACTTGAAATTGCATCACGACGAAAATCATTAGGATAAGCATTGCCTACAGCACGAATAGCTTCAAGCTTTGCTCTACGTTCTCTCATCTCATTATTTAGGTTTTCACCTGTTACTTGCTCGTTATTTTGAGTCATTTTTTATTTTCCTTTACTAATGCTTAAAGTCCAGACTTTAAACTTGCCTCAATAAACATATCTAAAGAACCATTTAATACTTTTTGTGTATCACGACACTCAACATTGGTTCTTAAATCCTTAACTCTTGAGTCATCTAAAACATAAGAACGAATTTGACTGCCCCAGCCAATATCAGACTTACTATCTTCAACAGCTTGTTTTTCACTTTGCTGTTTACGAAGCTCAAGCTCATATAATTTTGCCTTTAATTGCTTCATGGCATGATCACGGTTTTGAAATTGTGAACGCTCATTTTGGCAACTAACTACAATACCTGTAGGTTTATGTGTGATTCTTACAGCAGATTCTGTTTTATTAACATGCTGACCACCTGCTCCTGATGAACGAAATACATCTATTTCTAAATCAGCAGGATTTATATCAATCTTAATTTCTTCATCAATTTCAGGATAAACAAATGCTGAACAAAATGAAGTATGACGTCTATTATTAGAATCAAAAGGTGATTTTCTAACTAGTCTATGTATGCCAGTTTCTGTTCTAAGATAGCCATAGGCATGTGAGCCTTCAAACTTAATAGTACAATTTTTAATACCAGCTACATCACCATAAGAAAGATCGGTAATAGTACACTTAAAACCATGGCTTTCACCAAATTTAATGTACATACGCATAACCATTTCTGCCCAATCTTGAGCCTCTGTACCACCTGATCCTGATTGTATATCTAAATAACAATCTAAATTATCATGCTCACCTGAAAACATACGCTCAAGCTCTAATGCATGTAACTTAGCCTCAAGCTCATTACATTGATTTAAGGCCTCATTAATAGCTTCATTATCGTTTTCTTCGGTGCCTAAATCATATAGCATGACAACATCATCAAAACCTTGATAAAGCTCATTAAAGCCATCAATAACATGACTTAAGCTTTGCTTTTCCTTACCAAGCTCTTGTGATTTTTTAGTATCACTCCATATATTAGGATCTTCAAGAAGTCCATTTACTTCTTCAAGGCGTAGGGTTTTACCCTCTAGATCAAAGATACCCCCTAAGCTCATCAGCTTTTTGCTTTAGGGCATCTACTTTATCATGAATGGAAATTGTGTCTAACAATTATAGATTTTCCTAAGTAAAATTGGGATTTAAATAACGTAGAATTATAGCAAAATTATTATAGTTTTTAAATAAAACACGTGCCATTTTAGCCTTAATGATACATAATGAGACTTAAATTATATGGCGAACTAACCTACATGGTTGACTTCACATTTTTATAAATCAGAAATAAATATACACTAAAACCACTAGTGC
>CALXNP010000062.1 GCA_944389785.1 uncultured Anaerobiospirillum sp. | reverse complement strand
TTATATTTTTATGAAAATAAAATAACATAAGAAAGTATTTTTAGTTAATTTATATTGATAATGAACAAAAATAGGGATATTTGCTTCAAAATTTATATTTAAATATATATATTTATAATTTTTTATAAGATATGTTTAGTTAAAAGATTTTTACCTCTAACTTATCAAAGTCTTTTTATTTTGATAAAGAAAAGGTAAATTTTTAATTAAATTTTGATAATTAATTTTTATTTTGGAAACAAAAACAATCATAATGTATATATAATATATCTCATTAAATATTGCATTTTATTTGATTTATAGTAAAAAATAAAATTTGCGATTACTGAAATAAACTAGCAAAAAAGATAACAAAAGTATTTTTTTTGATGTTACAATTAGCTAGCTTACAAGTAAGTTGATACTATTAAGTTTTAAAAGTAAAAAAAAGATTATTAGGAAAAATAAATTATCTGGAGATAATAAGTGAGTACCTGGAGTGATATTATTGGACCTTTAAAGCAAACAGAAAGCTTTAAGGGTGTACTTGAATTTATAGCAAATAGACGCGCTATGGGTGATATTATCTACCCTGAAGATAAAAAAATTTTTAATGCCTTTAGATTTACTCCTTTTGATAAGCTAAAAGTAGTAATAATAGGACAAGACCCTTATCATGAGCCTAATCAAGCCTCTGGTCTTGCTTTTTCTGTTCCAGCAGGCGTGGCTGTGCCACCTTCATTGCAAAATATCTATAAAGAATTAAAAGAAGATGTTCCTGGTTTTTCTATACCATCTCATGGTTGCTTAATTCCTTGGGCAAGACAGGGAGTGTTATTGTTAAACTCTGTTTTAACTGTAAAGCAAGGTGAAGCAAATTCTCATCATGATAAAGGTTGGGAAGAATTTACCGATGGTGTTGTTGAAGCTATTAATAAAAATTGTTCTGGTGTCGTTTTTATGCTATGGGGCAATGCTGCTAAGCAAAAATGTAAGAATGTAGATAGACAAAAGCATTTAGTTTTAGAAGCTGCTCATCCTAGCCCTTTATCAGCTTATAGAGGCTTTTTTGGTTGTAAGCATTTTTCTCAAGCAAATGCTTATTTACATAAGCAAGGTAAAACTACAGTTAATTGGCAATTACCTTTGTATCTTGATGGTACTGAGTGTTTATAAAATATGTAATCCCTGTTTATAATTAAACAGGGATTTGTATTAAGAGTTTTTAAGCTGTTTTAATCTTTGTTTTTTTAAATCCTATATCTTCTTTACTCCTCTTATTTTTATAACAATAACTATTTGACTTTGATCTAATTTATATAGGTTTGTAGCTTAAGGCTACAATGATAATTACCTTACCTGTATCACAAAAATATAAGTATAAGAAAGACAGATATATTTTTGTGAGTATAATCTTAAAGACTATTTTTTATATATGAAATAATAGAAAAAAGGTTTATATATCTGTTTTTTAAGCTATATAAAAAATTTAAACATAAGGTTGTAATTTTTAAGATTAGGGTGATTTATGAGATTTTTTGATCTATTGAGTATTAAAGGTAAGATTTTAGCAGCTTTTGCTGTAGGTATATTTGTTATTATTTTAACAGCTTTAATCTCTTTATATTCATTATCTATTACTTTAAAACTTGAAAAAGAAGTAAGAAATATCAATAACAATATGACAGGAACAATTACTGTCAATAATGCATATAATAAAGTACACCGTTGGATGCATGATATACAATTAAAACCAAGTCCTCAATTAGTTCAAGAGGGAAAAGAGCATTTAAATAATTTAAATAATATTTATCAAAATTTACCAGATGGTTTATTTCCTAATCTTGCAGCAGATACTAGAGATAAATTAAAAAAGCTTATTGAAGTTACTAATATGACTTTTATGGATCTTTTAGAACAAGGTAAATATGCTCAAGCTGATGAAGTTTTTTTACATGAGGTTTTACCATATTTAAGTGGTTCAAACATGAATATTTCAAAACTTGTTAATCAATATAATAATAATCTTGGAATATCAATTGCTGCTTTAAATATTAAAGATGCAATGTATACTATTGTAGGGGCTACACTTATAGGTATCATTTTAACTTTAATTGTAGCTTTATTTATTGCAAGATATTTAGTAATGCATACTTTAAGAATTAAGCAAACAGCTTTAAAAATAGAATCTGGAGATTTTGCTTTAAATTTAAATTTACATAAGATTCCATCAGATGAAATTGGTGATATTTATCGCTCATTTATTAGTATTAGTGAAACTTTAACTAATACAATAGCTAGAGTTATTGCTGTATCAAAAAAGATACACAGTATTTCTTCAGAAGTACATAGTAGTGCTCAATCAATTTCAGAGGGCTCTAAGTCTGCAGAGAATCAATCAGTTTCTGTGGCAACTTCTGCAGATGAAATGGTTGCTACTACTTCAGATATTGCAAATAATTGCCATGTAGCCAAAGAAAGTTCTGAAGATACAAAGCGTGAAACTAAAATAGGAGTTGATAAGGTTAGACTTTCTGTTGCTAAGATTAAAGAACAAAGTTTACAAACACATGAAGATGCTCAAAAAGTTTTACGTCTAGCAGAGCAAAGTCAAAAAATAGCCTCTATTGTAAATACTATTGATGATATAGCGGCTCAAACTAATTTGCTTGCATTAAATGCTGCAATTGAGGCAGCAAGAGCTGGTGAAACAGGGCGCGGTTTTGCTGTTGTAGCAGATGAGGTAAGAGCTTTAGCTTCCCGTACTTCAAAATCAACACAAGAAATTTCATCTATGGTAAATACAGTGCAGATTGATTCTAAAGAAGCTACTGATTCTATGCAAGATTCTGTTGTGCAAATGGAGCAAATGGCTGCTAGTGCAGGTGAATTAGAAGATACTTTAAATAATATTTTAAATTTAGTTGATAATGTAAATTCACAAATTGCACATATTGCAATTTCTGCTGAAAGACAAACTGATGTTATATCAGAAATTTCTAATAATATGCAAAATATTACCAAAATGGCACAACAATCTGTTGATGTAAGTTCAGCTCAATATGAAAGTTCAGCAGAGGCAGCTTCCTTAGTATCAACTTTATTAGAGGAATTAAAGTTTTTTAAAATTGATCAAAATATAAAAGCAGATATTAGATTTTAATTGAGTTAGGTGATATTTAAGGTAAATAATCATATGATTTATATTTATTAGTAATAGTGAAAGTTATGTACAGATTAGTTTTATAGTAACTTTTAGCTATTATTTAAGCTAGAAACTTGATTAAATTAATATTATTATATATAAGGTAAATGATAGAATAAACCTATCTAGTTAGTTATAGGATAAAAAAATGTTAGCTCCAATTTGTAAATTTGATGGAAATATTGATGTAATTGCAAATACAGGTATTCAATTTGTTGATTTTGAGATAGAGATAAATTTTAGTGATGAAAAAGATGATGTAGCAAAGAAATTTGCACGAGGTTATTTTTTTAAAACAGGTGTAACAATAAATGATCCTTTAATGCGTTTAGTTCCTCTTGAGGGAGAAGAGCTTGTTTTTATTGACTCTTTTAGTCAAAGGGCTGTTGATCATTCAAGTTCAGATCTTGTGTTTGATACAGAGCAATCTTTAGCTTTATTTAATCAAGTATGGTTTCCTATACCTTATATTGCATTAGGGTCAAGTAAAAAAAATGGACCAACAAATTGGGCAAGATGTCGCATTGTAGAACTAGAAAATACACAAGAAGAAAATAAAGAACAAGAGCAAAATAATGATGATTATTTATCGTCATTATTAAAAAAAGGATCTAAGAAAAATAAACTAAAAAAATATCATATAACTTTAGCATTTGATACTGCCATTGATATGCAAGGTCTTGAGGGGAGTGATTACTTTGCTCCTATGTTAAAGGATATAGAGGCAGGGCTTGCTTTTAAATTTTTATGGAAAAGTGTTGATTGCTCATGGTTTTTACAAAGTCAGGGTAGTGGTAAGGCATGGGTCAATGAATGGTGTAGTTCAATTTTTACCAAGCTTGTAAAGGAGCGTCTTTCTTCTTATAAAAAAGCCTCAGCAAGTGAAATTGAAACAGCTATTGTACAAAATCATGAGCATGAAGCTCACTATTTAAATATTTTAGCTTTTTTAGGTGGAGTAGTTAAACTTCCTGATGTAAATATTTTGCCAAATCCACCTGCTATGGGAGCAAATCCTGTTGATGTTAGCTTAATTTTAGATATCGGTAATAGTCGCTCATGTGGCATTATGGTAGAAAGTCATCCTGATGTTACTCGTAGTGAAGATTTTAGTAATGTATATACATTGATGCTTAGAGATTTAAATGCAAGTGAAATTGTATATACAGATCCATTTGACAGTAAAGTTGAATTTTCTAATGTTAGTTTTGACTTTGATAATAAATCATCTCGTTCAGGTCGAGCAGATGCTTTTACTTGGCATTCTTTTGTTCGTATCGGTAATGAAGCCAATAAATTAGCTTCACGTTTAATGGGTAATGAGGGTAGAACAGGTATAACAAGTCCTAAGCGATATTTATGGGACAAAAATGGTAATAATACTGATATTTGGCATTTTAATACCAATTATTATCAGATTGATTCAAAAACTATAGATAAAGAAAATAAAGAAGCTGCAAAAAGTGAAACTGCCCGTCAAGGCTCTGTTTGTGATTTTATTAATTCAAATGGTGATGCTTTATTTGCTGTAACAGATGATAATTATTTAGCTACAAGAGCAAAATATTCTTCACGCTCAACAATGACATTTTTATTGATAGAAGTATTTTTACAAGCTATAGGTCAAATGAACTCTTTAGCTCAAAGATTAAAATGTCGTTCTAAGAACTCACCTCGTAATTTGCAAAGTGTGATCATGACTGTACCACCTTCAATGCCAACACAAGAGCGAGAAATTTTGCGTTCATGCATTTATGAAGCTATAGGCATTTTATGGAAATGCTTAGGTTATGATAAAGATAAAAACTCACGTTTTGATTTTAATTTTGTTACTAAAAAAGAAAATATGTACCCACCAGTACCTCAGATTTTTATCAATTGGGATGAGGCTCAATCTGGTCAGGTTGTATATTTATATAATGAGATACAAAAGGTATTTAATGGTAGACCACGTGATTTTGTCAAAAGTTTAAGACGAAAAGATATAGACACAAGATTGTGTGAAAAACTTAGTGATGAAGATGGTAATACCTTTTTATCTACACGTATTGCATCATTAGATATAGGTGGAGGCACATCTGATCTTGTTGTTATAGATTATCGTTTACAAGATGATTTACGAGATAATACTTATAACATTATACCAAATGAAGTTTTACGTGAGGGTTTTAGAGTTGCAGGTGATGACATACTCTATCAAATTATAAAAAATGTTGTGATAAAAGCTATTATAGATGATTTAAATGCACGTAATTTAAGTGATTCTGTAAGCTTTTTGACTATGGTATTTAATACTCAAAATTCTGATGTTTCTATTGAGGTTTTAAAGCAACAATTAACACAACAACTTTTTGTCAAGGTTGGCTTATGTATTTTAGAGCATTTAGAAGTATTAGACACAAGTAAAGATCATGTTTATTTAACAGGTAGTGTACATGATTTTATTGTAGGTGATGTGGTTAATAGTAGTTTAAAAGAGCCTTTAGAAAATAGGCATAGTTATGCCTTGCCTATGCAAGCTGTAGTAGATTTTTTCAATGACAAAATAAAAGCAAAAATCAGTGATTATAATATTTTAGATGTAAAGCTTAATATAGATTTAACACAAATATATTTAGACATTTTAGAAGGTAGAAACTACAGTTATACCAATGTATTAAAGAAATTATGTGAAGTAGTAAATATTTATGATGTTGACCTTTTAATTTTAACAGGTCGTCCATCTAAACTACCGTTTGTTAGAGATTTTATAATAGGCTCATTACCAATACCTGCTGCTAGAGTTATTAATATGCACTCTTATAGATGCGCAAGTTGGTATCCTTTTTCAAAAGATGGTGTTAGCATAGGTGACCCCAAAACTACAGCTGCTGTAGGTGCTTTATTAAATTATTTACGTTTGGACTATAGAAACTTTGAAAACTTTAGATATTACGCTAAAGTAAAAAAAGAAGAAAGTACAATGCGTTATATTGGTGTACTTGATAATAGTGAGCTTATATCTTGCGAAAATGTTCTATATAAGTATATACCAAATAGTACTATAGAGACTATGACTAATAGTCAAAATGATGATAGCGATTTATTATGGTTTGCAGTTAAATATAATAAAGATAAACAACCACCTTTTAATTATGAGCGTATAGATGATGAGACTAAAGGTTTTAAAACTACAATCTCTTTGCATATAGGTGTAAGACAATTAGAGGATAGCTCTTTTACAGCAGTTCCTATGTATTTTATTGATTTAGTTTCAGGTATTAATGAAATAGAAAGAGTTAAAAAAGCTTGTGCTGTAAAGGTTCCTACTAATGAACAAGAAGAAGCTGATTTCATTCATTCTTTGGACTATGTATATCAAGAAAAAGCACAAAATGTGCTTGATAATTTAAATGCTCAAATAAAAAATAGTGGTGACTATATCGAGAATTTAAAGGCAAGCTTAAGTAATGATTTAGAAGTTAAAGCAAGAGAATATGCAAATTCAATTGTGCAAAAAGAGCTTGATAATTTAAGTTTTATTGACAAGTTAAAAGGAAAACAAGCAAAACTTGAGCAACAAAAACAAAGTTTATATCAAGAGTATTTTGATGCACATTATCAAAGTGATGTAATAAATGTTGTAGAGCAAAAGCAAAGTTCTTATACGCTTGATTTGATATTAGAAAAAAATGCTGCTTTACAGCAAATCTGTCAAGATAATATGCAATATGTTAAAGAGGAAGAAACTAGAAAATATAATGAAATTGTCAATATTTTTAGAGGGGAAAGACCAACTGTAGAGGTTGTTTTAGAGCTTATTAATACTAATAAAAATAACTATCCTTATAGTTTTATTAGTAAAGAACTTCCTAATGAAAATTATTCTATGTTACAAGTAGAGCTCAAAGAAGTTAATTATGCTAATAAAAACTTAAAAAATTACTTTAAGCTTAGATTTAAGACAGTAACAGGCTCTAATACTAGATATTGGTTAGATAGTGGTAGGATTGAGATTTAATAGGTTTTATATGAAAGAGAATATTTTAAAAGCATATAATGCTGCTAAAACTGCATTAACTTGGGTTGAAGAAAACAAGTCACTAGAGCAAGATTTACTTAATATATCTGATGAATTGAATACAGATATTTGTCGCTTTTTAAATGAAGCTAAAGCTGCTATAAATTGTGTTGACTCTAAAAGCACTACAATAGGTGTTTTTGGTCCATCACAAGCAGGTAAGAGTTATTTAGTATCTAATATGGCAGCTAGTAATGGTGTGCTAAATGCTGTTTTAGATGGTGAGCAAATTAATTTTTTAGCTCATATAAATCCGCAAGGTCAAGATAAAGAGGCTACTGGTTTTGTAACAAGATTCACCCATCAAGCTATTAAACAAGTACCAAAATTCCCTATTACAGCAAGAGTTTTTCGTGAGATAGAAATAGCTGCTATTTTATTAAATTCTTTTTATGCTGATTTAAATAAAGATCAAGTAAGTGTTGATTTTACTGAACAATTATTGCTTGATCATTTAAAAGAATGTGAGCAATTTATACAAGATAAAGTAGATAATGCTATAAGTATAGAAGATATAGTATTTTTTGCAGATTATGCCCAAGAACATTCAGATGGTAAGCTTGTTCGTTTTGATGCAAATAGTACTTTTTATCAAAAGGCTAGATTTTTAGTACCTCGTTTATCATTAAAGGGCAGAGCTTATTTTTTCTCTATCTTTTGGGGTAGATTTAGTGCTTTTACTAATATGTATGAAATTATTAGTAATGAGCTATTAAAATTAAAAGGTAATACTACAGTATATGTTCCACTTGCCGCTTTTGTTGAGAATATTGATGGCAGATTAATGCAAAGAAAGGAAGGAACCATTATAAGTATTACTTCATTACAGCAAATTTTTAATCAAAGCAATACCATTAAAATCTGTCTTGATGATGAAGGGCTTGATATAGTTGAGCTTGATTTTGCAAAATTTGCCGCAGTTTGTCTTGAAATATTATTCCCATTATCAAATGGTAGTCATGTAGATTGTTTTGATGTAATAGATTTTCCTGGAGCAAGAGCTAGAAATAGTATAGATGTTTCATTATTAACTAAAGCAACATCTGTAAATTATGAAGTAAATGCTAAAGATAAGGAGTTATCCTTAGAATTTTTACGTCGTGGTAAGGTTGCTTATTTATTTGATAGATACACAAAAAATAAAGAGGTAGATGTTTTACTTTTATGTCTTGGTGCTCATGCTCAACAAGAGGTTGTATCTTTAGTTAATATTATGCGCAAATGGGTAGAAAAGAATTTAGGAGCTACACCTCAAGCTCGTACAAAATATGAGCAAAACCCTCCTTTAATAGGAGTATTGACTAGATTTGATAGTGTATTTAATAATTATGTAGAAAATGTATTAAATGGTATTACACCAAAGCCTACAGATGCTATAGATGCTTGTTTTGAGCGTTTTGGCAAGGAAGCTTGGATGAATAATTTTACAAAAGGTTTACCATTTTGTAATTTTTATTTAGCAAGAAAGCCAAATATTAGACTAAATTGGATAGAGCGTAATAGCACAGATACACAAGAGCTTGCTATTAAAGATGACTTTATTGATACTATTAATAAATGTAAGTTAGAAATTTCAAATTGTGCAAATTTTAAGCGCTACATAAAAGATCCAAATAAAGCATTAGATGCTGTTTTATCCTTAAATGATGGTGGTGTAGGATTTATAACTGAAAATTTAATTAAAAACTTTAAGCAAAATGATTTAAAAGATCAAAGAGTTATAAAACCACTTGCTTTAAAGGCTAAGGAGATAATTTTAAGGTTAGAAAGTTTTGCTGCTAAAGAGGGCTCAGCAGCTGCAAGTGAGGCTAGACAAAGAGGTATAGAGCTTACTAAGAATTTCTTACAATTAAATGATATTGCTAATATTTTTTCACGTATACGTAATTGTTTAGAATTGGATTATGATGTTCTGTTTGAAAAATATAATGAAGGTAATGCATCTGATATAAATGCTAAATTTTACTCTGGCATTGCACTTGATATGTACGTAGAAAGAGTAAAAGAATTAAGTAGTGATACTTTTTTAAAAGAGCTTTATGCCTTTGTTAATAAAGCTTGGAAAACACGTCTTACTGGTTTACTTGCAGATGAAAATAGTAAGGATAATTATTCTTTTTTCTATGATAGTAGTGCTGCAAGATTTAAAGATGAAAAAGAAATCAATAAGTCTGTAGAGCTGTTGATTAAACAAATAACAGATGAGATTTTAAAAGCTGTCTATAGTAAGCAAATTAATATACAAGAGCATCTAGTAAATGAGCTTTTAGTAAATGAAGTTGAGTATCAAGCTTTAGGTAGACAGCGTCGTATTATGCAAGTACAGCTTGTATTAAGATTTTTCTCTGATTTTAGCTGTTTTTTAGGTACTAATTTACTTAAAGTTAAGGTAAGTAACTTATTTATCAAAGAAAATAGTTCTTTAAATGAGAGTAAATTTATAACTGTTAAGGATAATGCTTATAGAGCAGGCTGCTTAGCAGCAGAGGTTTTACCTATTTTAGATGATAGGACTAAAAACTATCAAAAACATTTTATTACAGGTTTTTTTAGTAGTTTGATTTACATTATGGAAAATGTAAATATAAACTCACAAAGCTTGTATAGTTTTAGTAAAGAGTCTAATGAAGTCATTTGTCAGGTATTAGCTTTTCTTGATTTTTTGGAGAAATAAATGGCTATAGCATTTTTAAGAGCAAAAGAGCAAGGTAGTGCCGTATTAGAGCTTGATAATGTAAATTTAATGGAATTAAAAAATTTTACGCAAGGTTTGTATATAAAACTTTTAAATGTAGATAATACAAAATTATCTTCATGGCCTACTGATGTTGATAGAGATAGTGATGAATACATATTAATTAAAGCTAATAATATTAAGTTATTAGGTACTAATTTATCTTTAGCATTAGAGGAAAAAATTGTTAATGCAATTGTATTATCTGGCAATAAAATAAAGTACATTTTACAGGTAAAAGGTGTTGATAATAAATTAATTAAGTTTGATGTAACTGTTGATGGTTTACTACAAGCAAGCGCTAGTGGCGATC
The DNA here is from genome assembly GCA_944389785.1 of uncultured Anaerobiospirillum sp. Lineage (GTDB taxonomy): Bacteria > Pseudomonadota > Gammaproteobacteria > Enterobacterales > Succinivibrionaceae > CALXNP01. The sequence goes on along the minus strand of CALXNP010000062.1, from coordinate 4,255 downwards.
ATGAAAAAGAACAAGCTAAAAAGATTTTTGTTGAAGAAACCCTAGAAAACTCCACACAAGTAAAGTTTGAAAAAGCTACACAAGAAGTAAAGTTAAATAATAATTTTACTTCTAAGCAAGAAAATTTTAGTTCTCATGCTAATTTAAATAATAAACAAGATGTAAGTAATAAACCTAAATCTAACTTAATGTTTATTATAGGTGCTAGTTTAGTAGCATTATTAATTTTAGCAGCTTGCATTTATTTTTTCTTATTTAAAGATTCAGGTAGTATCACAGCACCTTCTGTTAATACAGAACAAGCGACTCAAGAGCAAATAGTACAAGAGCAACCTATTCAAGAGCAAGCATCTCAAGTTGTAACACAAATAACTTGTAATTTATCAGATGCTAATGATAATGAAATTATTAAAGCCTGTATTGAGCAAAAAGCAGATCATAATGCTTTATACACACTTGCAAATGAAGCTGTTAATAATAATAGATGTTATCTTGCTTTTAGATTGTTAATAAGTAGTGCTAGAGCTGGGCATATAGATTCAGCTTTATCCTTAGCTCGTTATTATGATCCTGCTATTACAAAAACTAATTCTTGTTTTAAAAAGGATGCAAAAGAAAGTAAGTATTGGTATGAAATGGTATTAAAGTTTGATGCAAATAATCAAGAAGCTTTAAAGGCAGTAGGTAAATAGTATGAAAAAGATTTTATTTAGTTTATGTCTTTTGGGTTTAAGTAGTTATTCTCTAGCAGCTACTCCTTTAATAGAAGATGGTACTACTAGTATACATAGGCGTGTTTTGACAACACCTACTTGTCAATTATTAAAAAATCCATCTGATACAAAGGGCACTACTTTAGCAGCATTTAGTCGCTATTATGTGTATGAAGATAGTAATGATGTTTTAGCTGTAGGTGCTAGTACTAATGGCACTATTGAAGGTTATTTGAAAAAAGATTGTACAGTACCTTGGAAAATGCAAACAGCATTAATGTTTACAAATAGAGCAACACGTGAGCAAAACATTATTTTTGATAGTCTAGAAACGCTTGAGTCATATGTTTATTCAGATAATAATAAAGATATGGTAAATGCTTTGCGTAATGATATAAAATCGGGTAAAAAATTAGATAATATTATTGCACAAGAGCCACAAAAGTATGTGGATTATAAAAAACAATTTTACTTATTACCAATTTTGCAAAGTGATGAAATTTTTTTAGAAAATGGCGATAGTATGTATGGCTTTAAAGTTGCCTGTGTGAATAAAAATGCAGTAGCAAATACAAAATCTAAGCCTACAAATAATGATGCTGGTGATATTACTGCTTTTAAAGCAGCTATAGTTTTTGTAATTGATACTACAATTTCTATGGGGCCTTATATAGAAAGAACTAAAAAAGCTATAAAAGATATTGTTAGACAATTAGATAGTAAACAGACAGAATATGGAACTTTAGCAGATAGTGTTCATTTTGGTTTAATAGCATTTAGATCAAATATAGATAATAAGCCTCAGCTTGAATATGTTTCAAAAATGTTTGTAGCACCTGGTGAGGCAACTAGTATAGATGATTTTGAAAAGTCTTTGGCAAATTTAAAAGAGGCTAAAGTTTCAACTGCTTTATTTGATGAAGATGCTTATAGCGGTGTAAACATGGCTTTACAAAATATCAATTGGAATAGTTATGGTGGAAGATATATAGTTTTAATCACAGATGCAGGTGCAATAGATTCTAGCAATGCATTATCTTCAACTGGTTTAGATGCAAAGGCCTTACGTTTAGAAGCCTCACATAAAGGGGCTGCTTTATATACTTTACATCTTTTAACTGAAAGTGGTAAAAAAAACAATGATCATCAAAAAGCAAAAGATCAATATAATGATTTGAGCTTTAATAATATTATTAATCAAAGTTTATATTATCCTGTAAATGCAGGTGATGTAAATAAATTTGGACAAATGGTTGATAGTCTTGCAAAGGCTATAGCCGATCAAGTTGAATTAGCAGCATTAGGAAAAATGGGAGCAGGTTCTGCAGCTAATGAAAATGAGCTTGAGCAAAGTGCACAAAAGTTAGGTTATGCTATGCAACTTGCATATTTAGGTTCAAAGCAAGATGTTGCAGCTCAAAGCTTTTTAGAAGGTTATATTTCACAGCGTGATTTAATCAATAAGATAACACCAACTGTAACACCTGTAGTACTTTTAACTAAAGCACAATTATCAGACTTACATGATTTAGTTAAGAATGTTATAGATTCATATTCAAAAAATGTACTAGATAGTAGCAAGATGTTTGATGAGATAAGATCACTTGCATTGCGTATGGGGACTGATCCAAATTCTATTGATAATAAAAAGAGTATTAGTGAACTTGGACTTATGGATGAGTATTTAACTTTATTACCATATAAAAGTGAGCTTGCTCAATTAGATGAAATGGATTGGATGACTTTAGATGCTGCTAAACAAGAGTATGTGATTCGTAGTTTAGAAAGTAAGCTTAACTATTATCAAATTTATCACAATGATGTGGGTAGATGGGTTAAGCTTGCTGAAAATAGCGATGATAGTTTGGATGTCTATCCTGTTCCCCTCGAGGCATTGCCTTAAAATGGCTTTTTTATCAATACAAGACCTATGCTTTAGTTATGATCAAAGCATAGGTTGTATAAAATTACCTAATTTAAGTTTAGAAAAAGGTCAATGTTGTGCTCTTGTTGGAGCTTCAGGTTGTGGTAAATCAACAATGCTTGAATGTATTGGTCTTTTACAGCAAAATTATAGTGCCAATCAATTTATATTAGATAATCAAGATGTCTTAAAGCTTGAGGATAAGCAAAAGGATCTGTTTAGATTACAAAATATTTCTTTTATGCCTCAAAATTTAGCACTATTGCCTTTTTTAAGTATTAAAGAAAATTTTAGTTTTCAAATAAAATTATTAGCAAAACATGCAAGTTTGCATCAAAAACAAGTCATGCTAGATGAATTGCTGTATTATGCAAAAATTCTATCAATAGATATGCTTTTAGATAAAAAACCTCATCAAATTTCTTTAGGACAAAGGCAAAGAGCAAGTTTTATTAAGGCGTTAGCTTGTGATGCTAGGCTTTTATTAATAGATGAGCCAACTTCAGCTCTTGATCAACACAATGCCATAGAATTGTTCAAATTAATTTGTAATGTATGTAAAGCAAAACAAATATGTAGCATTATTGTAACTCATGATACTAAGCTAGTTTCTAGTATAGACAATTATCAATATAATTGTATTGATAATGATAGTGTTTTTATAAAGGTTTAGTATTATGACAATACTACTTTTAGCTTTAAAGGATTTAAAATTTGAGAAATTATTAAGCTTTTGTGTAATAGCATCTTTGCTTGCTGTTATTTGCCCTTTATTAATTATATTTTCATTACGTTTTGGTATTTTAAATAATTTAAATATAAATTTAAAATCTGATCCTAATAATTTATCCATATATCTATTAAGCTCAGCTCAAATCTCAAAAGATACTATTGATGAGCTTGCGAAAAGATCAGATGTTGATTTTATTATAGGTAGAGCAAGAACACTTGCAAATACTGTTAATGTTAAAAGTAAGACTGCTTTTGATAGTGGTATTGATACATTAGCAACTAAACAAGGTGATTTATTGTGGGGTAAAAAAAACTATAATTTAGCTAATAATGAGGCAATAATATCTTATGAACTTGCACAAAAATTAAAGTTAAAAGTTAATGATAGTTTTGATATATATGTATTTAGAATAATTGATAATACACGCCAATCAAGTAAATCTAGTTTTATTGTAAAAGATATTATTGCTAATCATATTTATAATAAAAAAGCTATTTTTTTAAATGAATATGTTACTAATGTGATAAGTGATTATGTTGATGGTTATGATGTTGATATTTTTGCCAAAGGAACCTATAAAACAAAAAGTTATAAAGATTATTATCAAAATTTTAGATTATATGCTAAGGATTTAGATAGTGTTGGTCCTTTGACAGACTTTTTATCACAAAAATATAATGTTTTTTCAAATTTTCCCAAAATTAAGGAAGTACAACAAATTACACATGTATTAGATATAATTTTTTTAGGTATTGCCTTGCCTTGTATAGTTGGTGGAGTAATTGCTTTTTGTGGCTTAATAATTAGTTTACTCAACTTTCCAACTTAAATAATAGTTAAAAGTTGGACCAAGACTAAGTCCTAAGTGACTTTAGCTACTCTTTA
>CALXNP010000061.1 GCA_944389785.1 uncultured Anaerobiospirillum sp. | reverse complement strand
ACTAAATATGTATCATTAGTGTATACCTTACTCTTTGCTAGTATGATAGCTGCATTATTAAAGCAATTTATATATAGCGTAATATCTGAAGCAAACAATAGGTTATATACAAAAGATACATCAATTTTGAAAATATATAATAGTAGTCTAAATTATTACTTTGATTTGCTAAGATGTATATTTCAAAACAAATATGATGATTTTTTAGAGCTTATGCTTAAAATAATTCAAAATAGCAAAATCTATAACAAATCGCCCCAGGCAAAAAGCAAAATTACAGCCCATAAAACTTTTGATAGTATAGTATATCATTTTATAAAAAATGATTGTAAGTCAAAAAGTTAAAGCTTAAACTCATGTATATGAATTTTTTTTCACTTTTTATTTAAAAAGGCTTATATATCGCAATTATCTACTGTATAAAAAATTTTTATAAAAATTCTTATATATAAAAGATTATATTTGTGTAGATTAAACTTTTTATCAAAAAAGATCAGTGGCTAAAATTCCATACTTTAGAGCTGGGATACAGTCGTACGATGTAGGCACTTTTCAATCTGGCGTTTTCTGCTGCTCAATATATTGTTGAATAATAGATATTGGAGCACCTTTGTATGAGGAAGCAAAATAAGAGGGAGATCTTAAAGCATTGCTCCAAAGCTGCGATTTGATGGATGGATAATTTCTGCTAGTGCCTTCCAATTTAAAAACAAGATCTGCAATTGAAAGTTTAGGCGGATATAAAATAAGCAAATGCACAAGATCTTCTTCACTTTCAAACTCAATTAGCTTGGTATTAAATTGCAAACATACGCTTTCAAAGATTGTTCACAGCTCGTTAAGAATTTGCGCTGTAAAAATTTTTCGTCTATACTTAATGACAAACATTAAATGAATATGTAGATTGTAAAAGCAATGATGGGTATGATAAATAACGCTTTTTTGCATAATAGAGAAAAATAATGCTGGAAATAATGCACCTTGCCTATAAGTGTAAACTTTGGACTGATAAGAGGTCAGTAGCAGGAACTCGCTAGATCTTGCAACAATAGCAGTATTGTTGTTTAGTGGTAGGAATCATCGTCCTTTAGGCTGGGAAGGACATCAAAGCTGTAGTATTTAGCAAATAGTGGATTTTATATGTTACTTAATAATATAAATCAAGATAAAGATTCTAATGAGACCTTAAAATTAAGAGTTAATAATGCTCTTAGTGTATCTTCTTTTTTGCAAATAACTAATAATGCTTTAAAAAATTTTGGTATTGCTACCATTCAAGGTGAAATTTCAGAGCTTAAACTCTATAATCATCTTTATTTTAAGATTAAAGATGAAAATGCTGTTTTAGATTGTTTAATGTTTGCCCAAGTATTAAATAAACTTAATTTTAAGCTTGAAGTTGGCATGCAGGTAGTAATTCAAGGAAGTTCTGCTATTTATGCTAAAAATGGTCAATTTAGATTTATAGTACAACACTTAAGTATTGCAGGACGTGGTTTAATTATGGAGCGTTTAATTAAACTTAAAGAGCGTCTTGAAGCTGAAGGAGTGTTTAATCGCCTAAATCGTAAGATACCTATGTTTGTTAATACTGTAGGTATTATTACATCTAAAGAGGGTAGAGTAGTACATGATATTACATCTACTTTATGTAAAAGAAATCCTTTAATTAAAGTTATTATTTATGATGCTAAAGTTCAAGGTGATGATGCTCCTCAATCATTACTTGAGGCTTTAAATTTAGCCTATGAGCAAAGGTTATGCGATGTTTTAATTATTGGCAGAGGTGGTGGTTCTTTTGAGGATTTGTTAGCCTTTAGTGATGAGTCTCTTGTTAGAGCTGTATCTTTATCACCAATACCAATTATTTCAGCTGTAGGTCATGAGCCTGATTTTGCTTTAACAGATTTTGCTGCTGATAAAAGAGCTCCAACTCCTACTGCTGCAGCTCAATTTGTAAGTGAGATTACTATTCAGCAAATACAAGAAGCTATAATAAATTATGAGCAAAGACTAAATGCTAATATTTTAAAATTTGTAGATAGCTATAGAATGCGTCTTGATAAGTTATTAGTAACTTTAGAGCTTAAAGGTCCTATGCAAAAAATAGCTATTAATAAGCTTGCTCTAAATAATATATGTGTGCGTTTAGATAGCGCTATAGCACAGATACATAAATCAAGACAAATTTATTTGGCTAAATTACAAGATAAAATTGTAACTTTAGCTCCTGAGCGTAAATTAAATCTCTATAAGCAAAGACTTTTAGGCTTAGAAAATAATCTAAATATGTCAATGCAAGCTTATATATTTAAAGCTAAAGAACGCTTAAAGTATAATGAATTTAAAGTTAATGCTGGTATTGATAATTATTGTAACGTAGCTAATAGACGCATTACTAATGCTTATAATAAAGTTTTATCAGGACCCACACAAATTACTTTAGCTAATTTAGATAAGCGTCTAAGCTCAATTAATAGTAAGCTTATAGCTTTAAATCCTTTAGCTATTTTACAAAGAGGCTATAGCTATACTATAAACGTTAAAACTAAAAAGGTAGTAAGTGCTAACCTACAAAGAGGTGATAGTATTAAAACTGTCACCTCCTTTGGAGAAATCATTAGTTTAGTAGATAAAGTAACTTTAAAAACAGATGGGCAAGATACAAAATAAGTTTATTTACCTAAAAGTTTATTTAAGATAGCAACTGTTACATATACAATGCTATCTTCTTCATCATAATCTAATAAAGCTTCATCAAATTTTTCATAGCTAATATCATTAAGTTGTTCTAAAGCTACTGCAAGTGACATAAATTCACATTGCTTAACACAAGTTATAAGTTGTTCTTTTAAGATAGTATCATCTTCTAAATGTTCATAAATTAAATTTAATAATTTTAAAACGGATGGCTCAAGCTGATAGATATTAGATGCTTGTGTATTTTCAGTCAAAGTATCACTATCTTGTATTTTAATCTCATCTATAATGGCTGTAGCATTATTAATATCAGTAGTATCAGATGTAGTTATTGTTATTACATCTTGCACTTTAATGGCACTAATTACATTTGAAATTTCAGTACTTTCCCTCATTTTTTGTTTAATTTTAGCTAGGTCTAAATTATTTTTATTATAAACAGATTGTTGTATTAAAATATCTTGCAATAGAGTAAAAGGAATATCTATTTCATAGAAAAAATGCTCAATATTTTTTGCTACTAATTTATTAAAATTATTATTTTTAAAACTAGTTTTAGCTATATTATGTATAAATTGATCTTGACTTGATTTATCATTAAATAAGTATTTAATCTTATCTCTAAAGTTACGTGCAAGTTTAGTTAAATAATGATTATGATTTTTGTTATTAGTAAAAATATTAGCATAGTATTTATAAGCTGCTCTGCAATATTCAAATAAGAACATTTTAAGATCGTTATTTTCTATTTTTAGATTTAATATAATACTTTGTATAGTTCTATCAAAATTAGTTGATGGATTCTCTATAAAAACAAAAGCCTCAATAATACTATCTAGAGATATTAAATTTTCAACTAAATCTACATTGTAAGAAAGTTTATTATTAGTTAAAAAGATAGTGCAATGTTCTTGAATAATTTTAATATCTATAACTTTACTTAAAACACTTGTAGCACTAACAGGTGCAAAGCATTGATGATTTAGTCTTAATACACTTAATATTGCAATTATATTTTTATATATGTCATATATATTCTTATTTTGATTAGTTAACATCTTATTTTTAGATGCTGTTGCTTTAGTATGTTCCTCCTCAATAGAAATATTGCTAATAGCAGTATCAATTTCATTATTTAAAGTATCTACAATCTCTTTATTAGAGTAATTGAGTTTGCAGCAGTTAAAAACATTATTTTCAAGAGCAATAACATTAGAAAAGATTTCGCATAAAGGATTTTGACCAAAATTTTTAGGTAAAAAATTACTTTTGATAGTGTGATTATATTTATATTTTTCAATGATAGCTTTTTCATTTTTTAAGTTTAAGAATTTCTTAATTTCTAAAGCAGCATAGATTTCACTAAATAAATCTACTAGGCGATTATTGCTATCAGGGACTTTAGCTTGAGTATGGTAGTTATATTTAGAAGTTTTTATTTTAAAAAAATCATAAGTTAGTACATAATTGATGATAAATCTTAAATTACTAGGTATTTGACCTATATAGGTATAATCTTTACAGATTCTGTAAAATAAGCCTTTGCGTAATTGTTCATTAGATAAAATAAAACTTTTAAGATCTTGATCTATAGTTTTTGTATATTTTGAATCTATTATATATAGGTACATGAATAATGCATAGATTTTTGTAGCATAGGTTATTTTGGTTAATCTTAATTTTTCAAAGATATTAGTAGCTATACTATAGCCTTTTGGGTTAATAGCAGGTAAAAGAATAAGACAAAATGTTAAATTAGATAAAAATAGTTCTTGATTGTAGCCTAAATTATCATCATATAGAGCATTTTTTTCATAGGTTGTCCAATAGGCATATAAATCTTTATTAGCTGCTAATTCACTACAATCTGGTTTAATAAAAGGATATCCTAGACAAATTAGCTTATCTTTAGATTTACACAAAAAATGTAATTGATTTTTAGTTTTATCGGCTAGATGAGTTGTGTCTATTAAAATATCAATATTATTGATATTAGGTATGTATAGATCTCTATTTTTAGCAGCAAAATTATCTAAACTTTGCTGACTGATAAGTTTATTACCTTTGAAGCTTGCAAAGGAATATTGATAAAAATTTTGTATATTTTCTTTAATTGCTGTACTTAATTGTAATTTTGGTATTTCTGATAAGCGTATTAAAGCATTAGCTTGAACTTTTTCAAAAAGAAAGGAACAATATTTTATTTCAATATCTTCAATGTTGCGAAGATCGCGATAATAGCTTAGTAATTTAAAATCTAGACTATTGTCTATTTTAAAAATCTCATGATTATTTGGTTTTATTTTAAAGTAAGTTTGCAATAATTGTTCAAGATAAGGATAACTACTAATAAAGTTACATGTTTTGTGTGATTTACTCGCTATTTGGGCAAGCAGATATATAATTTTAAAATTACTGGCACTATCAAGATAGGCAAAAAAATTATCTTTTTGATTAAAATCATAAATAGGATTTGAGTTTTCACTAATATATGAAAAATAAGCAATAAAATAGCGAGTTGCTTCATGAGGTAGAGTTAGATTATAAATCTTATCAACTAAAAAATCTTTTTGTGCACTATTTAATTGAGGAGCTATTACAAATAAAGCCTCAAATACTCTTAACATTATATTGAAGTTATTAATTTTTTCTGTAGCTATATTGATACGATTTAGATCCATTTTAGTAAGTTTAGCTTTAGCATTTAATTCTTTAACTACAGCAATATCAGCATCATTATTTAAATTAATTTTATCTATAATATAGATTGGATCTTGTAAATTTTGATTAATTGCAAGATGGGGTGGCAGGATTTGTAGATTAAATATATTTAATAATTGTTTTAATTTTACATGTACTTGTAATAAGTTATCATCAAGTTCACTTGGATCAAATTCTAAAACATTAATAATAAGATTATAAATACTGCTTTTATAAAAGTTTTTACTTTTAACTAATTGTTGTACTTTTAAGAAATTTTTTTTAGTTTTATGATCAATATCATTAGGGTTTTTAATATAGTAGCTAATATTGTGTGACATTGCTTTGCTTCCTAATTTTTAAGATCCTTTTATTTTACTCTTATTTTAAATTTTTAACATTAATCTTAATCACAATTAGCGTTTAGTTAATACAGAATCAATATAAATTAAAAGCTTTTTAGATAAATTTTGTTTATAAAAATATAGGTAATAAAACTTATTAAGGTTAAAAAGATTATAAATGCTATTAAAAATATTACAGCTTATAGTCTAAAAATAGATTTTAAGATTGTTGTAAGATTGAGTTTAGTATTACTTATTTTCTTAGCAAAATAGCTAAAAAATGATATAATCATGCCCGATTAGCTGTTCTTGATTAATTTATCACAATAAATTATATAAATTATTTACTTTATTAAAGTATATATATAAGATATAAGATTGTTTTGCATTAATGTAGAACAAAGCGTATGAAAGAATTCGAAATTTGTTCTTGTAAAAGAACCTTCGATGGCGGTTGTGTGTTCCAACCGATACGTCTAAGATTTTTAGTCGTATTAGAGTTGATGTGTTTGCAAGGAGACTTGCTTACTGCATCAAGAAACTCACCCTAAATCGTTTAGATTTAGGGTGAGTAGTTCACATATATTTATGAATGGATTTTAGATACTGTAATAACACTCTATAGTATCATTATTTGTTGTTAAAACACCTGCAATAAAATGAGGCCAATAATGCAGTCAAGTATTGAAAAACTAAGTTCCATTAGTACATTATTAAAGATCACTGTTCCTGCAGCAGAATTTGCTAATGAGTACGATTTAAATGTTCGTAAGTTTATGAAAAAGGTTCGTGTTCCTGGTTTTAGACCTGGTAAAGTTCCTGCAAATATTGTTAAGCAACAATATGGTGATTCTATTTATGGTGACACTGTAGATGTATTCTGCCAGAAATACATTCAACAATTAGCTCAAGAAAATAATATTGATTTTGTTGGTGTACCAGAAGTTCAAGTTAAGTCAGAGTACAATGTTAATGTAGATCTTGAGCTTGAAGTTAATTTACAAGTAATACCAGAGCTTGAGTTTAAACCACTTAATGAGCTTAATATTGAAGTTACAGATGCACAAATCTCTCCTGAGGATGTTGATACTGTAATTGAGCGTTTACGTTCTCAACAAGCTACTTGGGAAGTTGCAGCAGACGAAGCTTTAGCTGATGGTAAATTAGCTAAGATTAATTTTGTAGGTCGTGCTGATGGTGTAGAGTTCCCTGGTGGTAAGGCTAATGACTTTGCTTTAGAAGCTGGTAAGACTCAAATGATCCCAGGCTTTACTGAGCAAATTATTGGTCATAAAGCAGGTGATAAGTTTACTATAGATGTTAAATTCCCAGAGAATTATCATGCTGCAGATTTAGCTGGTAAAGATGCTCAATTTGATATTGAAGTAGTTTCAGTATCAAACAAGATATTACCTGAAGTTAATGCTGATTTCATGAAATTATTTGGCGTTAAGGATTCTGATTTAGATGGCTTTAAGGCTGAAATTAAAAAGAATATGCAGCGTGAGCTTATCCATGCTTTAAGAAGAGCCAATTCTAATGCTGTATTTAATGCTTTATCAGAGCAATATGGTGAGTTTGAGGTTCCTAAGGCTTTAGTTGAGCATCATGAAGAGAACTTATTGAAGCAAACTATGGCTCAATTTAGACAATATGGCATTAAAGATGAGTCATTCTTTAAGAACTTTAAGGATGAAGTTATGACTAAAGAAGCTACTTCAAGAGCAAGAGTTTCTGTAGTTGTTGCTTTAGTTTCACGTAAGCTAGAAGTTAATGAGCCAAAGCCTGAGTATATTGATGAGGAATTAGATTTAATTTCTCAAGCTTATGAAGATCCTAATGAGATTAAGGAGCTTATCAAGAAAGATAGAGTACAATATGCTCATATCTTAGATGCTGTATTAGAGCGTACTTTAGTTGAGAATGTTATTGCTCAAGCTAATGTTACTCATGTACAAAAGAGCTTCTTTGATTTAGTAAACTAATATAATTATTTTTGGAGTTGAGCTACATATATGTTATACAATGATTATGCTACAAAAATGTCAAGCCTTGTACCTATGGTTGTTGAGCAAACAGGCAGAGGTGAGAGATCATATGATATTTACTCACGTCTTTTAAAAGATAGAGTTGTATTTATGACAGGTGAGGTTGCAGATGCTATGGCTGATCTTATAGTAGCTCAGCTTCTATTTTTAGAATCAGAAGATCCAGATAAAGATATTTATTTATATATAAATTCTCCAGGTGGTGTAGTAACAGCTGGTATGGCTATTTATGATACCATGCAATACATTAAGCCAGATGTATGTACATTATGTATGGGACAGGCTTGTTCTATGGGATCATTTATTCTTTCTGGTGGTGCAAAGGGTAAAAGATTTTCTTTACCACATTCAAGAATAATGATACATCAGCCATTAGGTGGTTTTAGAGGTCAAGCTACAGATATTATGATCCATGCTAATGAAACACAAAGAATTAAAAAGACCTTAAATTCATTATTAGCAAAACATACTAATAAGAGTTTAGAACAAATTGAAAAAGACTGTGAGCGTGATAATTTTATGTCAGCTGCAGAAGCTTTAGAGTACGGTTTAATTGATAAAGTTATAGAGAACAGAAATAGCATTTTAAACAAGGAGTAGTTTACTATGTCTACAAATAATGAAATTACTTTAAAATGTACCTTCTGTGGTAAAACATCATCTAACACTAGAACTTTGATACAAGCAAAAGAGGGTCAATGTATTTGTTCTGAATGTGTTGATCGCTGTAATAAATTGCTTGGTAATCATTTAAATCAGAGCTCTGAAGATAAGGAGAAGGTGACAGATATTGATCTTGAAAATATACCAACTCCTCATGAGCTAAAAGCTCATCTTGATGATTATGTTATAGGTCAAGATGATGCTAAAAAGGTATTATCAGTAGCCGTATATAATCACTATAAGCGTTTAAAAAATGTAGGCAGTAGTGATGATGTTGAGCTTGCTAAGTCCAATATTTTAATGATAGGACCAACAGGTTCTGGTAAGACTTTATTAGTACAAACTTTAGCCAAATTTTTAAATGTACCTTTTGCTATTTCTGATGCTACAACCTTAACAGAAGCAGGTTATGTAGGTGAAGATGTTGAAAATGTTATAGTAAGATTACTTCAAAGCTGTGATTTTGATGTAGAAAAAGCTCAAAAAGGTATTATATATATTGATGAAATAGATAAGATCGCTAGGAAATCAGAAAATCCATCAATAACTCGTGATGTATCTGGTGAGGGTGTTCAACAGGCTTTATTAAAGCTAGTTGAAGGTACCGTAGCTTCTGTTCCTCCAGAAGGTGGTAGAAAGCAGCCACATAAAAAAATGATAGAAATTGATACTTCACAAATTTTATTTATTTGTGGTGGTGCTTTTGATGGTTTAGAAAAAATTGTTGATAAACGTATTGCAAAAAATGTTGCTATAGGTTTTGGTGCTGAAGTAAAAGGTAAAAATGAAGAATTAAGCCTAACTAAAAAGTATCAAAAAGTAGAGCCTGCTGATTTAGTAAAATTTGGTATTATCCCTGAATTTGTAGGCCGTATGCCTATTATTACAGCTTTAGAAGAGCTAGATAGAGATGCTTTAGTAAGGGTGTTAACAGAACCTAAGAATGCTATTACTAGACAGTATAAAGCTTTATTTAGATTTGAAGATGTAGAGCTTGAATTTACAGCTGAATCTTTACGTGCTATTGCTGATATCTCTATTGAACGTAAAACAGGTGCAAGAGGTCTTAGATCTGTAGTTGAGAGTTTGCTATTAAATACCATGTACGATATACCATCAGTACATAACGTAACTAAGGTTGTAGTAGATGAGGACACAGTACGTAAAGGTCAAGAGCCTATAGTCATCAAATCAGAAGAAAAGAAAGATGATATAAATGTTGCTGTTAATAGTTAAACAGTTAACTTTATCTAGAGGGTGTAACTTTTACACCTTCTTTTAATCTTATACTAAGTTATTTTAAGTAAACTATGCGTAAAGAAAAATTAACAACTGATAACACAAATAGTGTTGATAAAGCAAATATTATTACTTTACCTGTATTAACCTTAAGAGGTCTTGTTATTTTCCCAACTTCTACAGTACAAATTGTTATTGCTAGAAGCAAATCAAAGGAAGCTATAGAACAAGCTAGTGCTCTAAAGGATATGCAAATTGTAGTATTTACTCAAAAAGATGAAAGTAAAAATAATCCTGAGCAAAATGATATTTATCAATGTGGCACTCTTTGTAAGATTTTGTCAAAACAAGTACAAGAAAATAAGAATATTGTTTGTTATTTAAAAGGTTTACGTAGAGTAAAGTTAGAGGAGCTTGTTGATAAAAAGACATATAAAGAAGCAAAGTTTATTTATCTACAAGATATAACAGCTAAGAAAAAAGATAATTTAGAGTATAAGGAAGTTTTATCTAATTGCCTTGATAGAGCTGTAGCTAATTCTAGTGACATAGTGAAGAATATTTTAGAAAAAAATGTGTCTAAAGATATTATTGAGCGTATTAAGCAAGAAACAAGTCTTGCGACTATGACAGATAAATTAGCACAAATTTTATCTTTAGAGCTTTTTGACAGACAAATGCTTTTAGAGGAGGTAAGTTCTGTACAAAGAGCTAATATTTTGTTATGTCATTTAAATGATATGACCTATAAGCAAGAGGTCATGAATAAAATTATTGAGTCTGCTCGTGCTTCTATGGATAAGCATCAAAAAGATTATTATTTATCAGAGCAGTTAAAAGCTATAAAGCGTGAGCTTAATATTGATAATGATGGACAAAATGATATTGAGCTTTATAAAAAGCGTTTAGAGACTGAAGATTTGCCTCTTGCTGTAAAGAATAAATTACGTCTTGAGATCAATAAGTTAAACGCTAATGTTAATAATACAGAAAGCTCAATCATACGTAATTATGTGGATACTTTATTTGATATTCCATGGAATAAGAAGTCTGATATCAGCAAAGATTTAAATCATGCTCAAGAGATTTTAGAACAAGAGCACTATGGACTTAGTAAAGTAAAAGATAGAATTTTAGAATATTTAGCAGTGCAAGCTCGTCAAGAGAAATTGCATGGTCCTATAATGTGTTTAATGGGACCACCTGGTATTGGTAAGACTTCTTTAGGTGCATCAATTGCTAAAGCAACTGGCAGAAAGTATGTGAGAATAGCTTTAGGTGGTTTACATGATGAATCTGAAATAAGAGGTCATAGACGTACTTATATAGGAGCTTTACCTGGCAAAATTATTCAGCAATTAATTAAATGTGGGGTAAATAATCCATTATTTTTGTTAGATGAAATTGATAAAGTTTCAAATTCAAATCATGGTGATCCTGCTTCTGCTTTGCTTGAAGTATTAGATCCTGAGCAAAATAAAGCTTTTTTAGACAATTATGTGGATCTTGATTTTGATCTATCTAATGTTATGTTTATAGCTACAGCTAATAGTTATAATATTGAAAAACCATTACTAGATAGAATGGAAGTAATTGATTTATCTTCTTATACAGAGGATGAGAAATTCCATATAGCAAAAGAGCATTTAATAGCCAAGCAAATGCGTGAAAATAATTTAAATGATAAGGAATTTAGTATTACTGATGAGGCTATTAATGAGCTTATCATTTATTATACTCATGAAGCAGGTGTACGTGGTCTTGAACGTTTAATCAATGAACTTTGTCGTAAGAGTGTAAAGTCATTGATGATATCAAAGGCTAAGACTAAGCGTAAAATTGTTATTGATGTTAAAGCAGTAGCAAAGCATTTAGGTCCACGCCGTTATGACTTTACTTCAAAACTAAATGAGAATAAAGTAGGTATTGTCAATGGTCTTGCTTATACAAGTTTAGGTGGTGATATCTTACAACTTGAAGCTGTAGCTTTAGAGGGTAATGGTAAAAGAATAGTTACAGGTAAATTAGGCGAGGTCATGAAAGAATCTATTAGTGCAGCTATGACTGTAGTTAGATCTTTAGCTGATAAGCTTGATTTGGATAAAGGTTTTAGTTCTTATCTTGATATACATGTACATGTTCCAGAAGGTGCTACACCAAAAGAGGGACCTAGTGCTGGTATTGGTATGTGTACAGCCATAGTGTCTGCAATTACAGGTAATAAAGTAAGAGCTGATGTAGCTATGACTGGTGAAATTACTCTAAGAGGAGATGTATTACCAATAGGTGGTCTAAAGGAGAAACTTTTAGCAGCACTTCGTGGTGGTATAAAAACAGCAATTATTCCATATGAGAATGAAAAAGATCTATATGATATACCAAAAAATGTCAAAGATAAGCTTGAGATTATTCCTGTTAAGACTATTTTAGAGGTATTAAAAATAGCTTTTGTTGAAGATCCTTTTAGTTTTAAAGCTTGTACTGAATTTTCTAAAGAGGCAGCTTTAAAGCGAAAAAATAGCAAAGCAAATTCTACAAAAAAGGCAGATAAGAGTGAGTGATATAGATTTTGACAATGAGCTTGCTAAGCTTGAGCAAGCTGTAGCTAAAATGTCTGAGAAAATCAAATCTGGCTCAAGTGAGATAGTAACTGAAGCTTTTTATAAGGTAGCATTTGAATTTACTGTATTAGTAGAGAATATGTTACCTAGTTTAAGAGATAGAGCAGATAGTTATTTGCTTGTAAATGAAGATGATAAATGTCATAACTTACATCAAGCTATTAATAAATTAGAAGATGATCTCTATGTAATCATTGATTTTGTTAAAAAACATAAAAATAGGCAACTACATAATTAACATGTAATATATATCTAAAGCAAAGTTTTTTTACTCTTGCTTTAGATATAGCAAAACTCATATCGAATATTATAAATATTTCAAATTCTTCTACTACTAGATATTATTATAAAATTTTCAAATTTTATCATCAAACAATCTTTAAAAGATACAAGTTCCTTAAAAAACATATTTTTAAGCTTAATTAAAGACATTAATTGATAAAAAGAATTATTTAAACAAATAGAAATTTTTTACTTGTTAATATTAATACTATTAAATAAGCCTAAAGCACAATTATATTGGCTAAAAAATATTAGATCATACCTATTTGGGCTTTAAATAAGCTTTATGTAGCACTACTAGCTTCTATATTTTAGCTAAAAATAATTGTAGATCTTTTTAATTTTAAATAGTTAGCAACAAGTTAATTACTTGTGACATAAAAATTAAAACAGATATTAATTAAAGTTAAATAGGTTTAGTGAATATAACAAATATAAGGAGAGATTTATGAATTTTTCTATCCATTCTATTAAGGTAAAAATTTATTTAAGCTTTATTATAGTATTGCTGACAAGTGCTATTGTTATTGCTATCTCTGTATACCATTCTAAGTAAAATATCAATAGTTCTACTTTTGTTGAGAATACGCTATTAGTTAGTTATGCTGAAGCTAGTAATGCAGAAAAATCTTTTTCACGTGTCAATAATATGATGTTAATTTTATTAAGTGAAAAAGATGATGCTAAAGCTTTAGCTTTATATCAAGAATTTGAAAGTGTAACACAAGCTGCAAAAAAGAACATTTTTGATTTAAATGAGAATAACTTAGTAAATACTGAATTTAAAAATTTAGTATTAAATACAAAGCAGGCTACAATTGATTACTTTAATTTTTTATTCCTTATATTGAAAATAATCAGCGTAGTATTGCTCTAGAGTTTTACATTAAAGATGGTGTAAATTTATTTTAAGGCGTTGTATCAAATATAAAATCAGCTATTGCTATATTATTTGAAAACGTAGCTATGTTTACTAAGAAAGCTGCAGATCCTTCAGGTATTTATATTGCTATTACTTTAGGTATTTTAAGCACAATCTTTGGTTTATTCTGTGCAAATTATTTATCAAAACTTATTACTCTACCACTTAATGCTTTAAATAATGTAGTTACAAAAATTGCCAATGGTGATTTAACACATGTATTTAAATTTAAAAATGGCAAGGATGAGTTTGCTTATAATTCACGTTTTGTAGAAAAGATGCAAGACTCTTTAAATAAAGCTTTGCGTTTAACTGTAGATGAATGCAATAGAATACATACAACTTTAAGTGATATACAAAAACTATCTGATAATATTGTAATTAAAACAGATGCTACAGAAGGTCAAGCTCTAACAGTTGCAAGTGCTTCTGAACAAATGGTATCAACTACACAAGATATTTCACGTAACTGTGAGAGTGCTATTTTAAGCTCACAACATTCACAAAAAATTACACAAGATGGTGTAGGTGTTGTTAAAAATGCTGTACAGATGATACATGATCAAAGTAATAATACTCGTGAAAATGCTATTAAGATTGAAAGTTTTGCTAAGAAAATGGCTGATATTAGTAATATTGTAAGTACGATTGATGATATTGCCGCTCAAACTAATTTACTTGCACTAAATGCAGCAATTGAAGCAGCAAGAGCTGGTGAGGCAGGTCGAGGTTTTGCTGTAGTAGCTGATGAAGTAAGAGCATTAGCCTCACGTACAACAGTATCAACACAAGAAATATCTAAGATGGTAGACACTATTCAAAATGAGGTAAATGTTGCAGTAGGTTCTATTAGAAATAGTGTTACTAGTATGGATAAAGTTGCTCAAGAAGCTAGTGGTGTAGAGGATGTGCTAAATAATATTAATCAAAATGTAAATGAAGTAGGCTCACAGATTATACAAATTGCTACAGCAGCACAACAACAAAGCACATCAACAGCTGAGATTTCACATAATATTCAAACTATTAGTCAATCTTCAAAATCTATTTCAGAAGCTGCTAATAATACTAATGATAGTATACACAAAATAAAATCTCAGCTAGACGCTTTAAGCTCTGAGCTTGCATTCTTTAAACTAAAAAATGTCTAACGTTTTAATTTATTTACAAGTTTTAAGCTTTATATCCGAAACTCGGCAATTAAAGTCATTTTAATCATGACTACTCCTATTATTTATTTGATTGTTTTGTTGATGGGAG
>CALXNP010000060.1 GCA_944389785.1 uncultured Anaerobiospirillum sp. | reverse complement strand
TTTTGATAGTATAGTACATCATTTTATAAAAAAATGATTGTAAGTCAAAAAGTTAAAGCTTAAACTCATGTATATGAAAAATTATTATCTCATCTCAAAACAACACATGTAATAACAGCATTTAATAGAGGGTTTTCATATGTTAATATTTCTTAAGATCCTGGGCATGGAAATAATTACTTCTGATAACTTTGAAAATCTTTTTAAGGAAGTATTTATTAATCATAATAATAAGGATGTTAACTATTATTTATATAGTTTAAGACGGTTTAAAGAGTTTTTAGAATTAGCAAATACTAAGCATCAAGTATTAAAAAAAGCTGATTACTTGAGCAACAAAACTATGAGAATAAATGATGTATTATTACCAACACCATCTAAACAAGAAGTTGAGAAATATCTAACTAGATGGGATGAATTAGAAAATTATACTTTGCAAGAAAGAGCTTTAAATAAGCTTTTTCATGAATTATGTCCTAAAAATATTGAAATGTCAGATATTTTAATAAAAATATCTACATTAAATGATTTTTATAGTACTAATATTTTTTCTGTTTATCCTGTAGCTAAACATATTAAAAATATAAAAGATATAGATGCAAGACTAGCAATAGGAGATGTTACTTTAGTAGATGAGATAAAACTTATAAAAATAAATGATAAGGAAAGAAAATTATATTCTTTTGCTACAAAATATTGCAGTCATCATAATTCTGATGCTTATCCTATTTATGATAAATATGTTAGAAATATATTAATTTATTTTAGAAATAAGGATAGATTTTATGAATTTAAGACAGATGATTTGTTAGAGTATAGTAAATACAAAGATATTATTATTAATTTTAGAAAGTTTTATAATTTAGAAAATTATGATCTAAAATCAATAGATAGATATTTATGGCAATTAGGGAAAGAGTATTTTCCAAATAACTACAAAAAAGCTAAACAAAAGAATGAACTATAAATATTATAGATATGTAATCTGTATTTATAGATAGAATATACTCTGTAAAAATA
The DNA here is from genome assembly GCA_944389785.1 of uncultured Anaerobiospirillum sp. Classification (GTDB taxonomy): domain Bacteria; phylum Pseudomonadota; class Gammaproteobacteria; order Enterobacterales; family Succinivibrionaceae; genus CALXNP01. Next base: position 14,210 of record CALXNP010000060.1, on the reverse strand, counting down.
ATATAAAAAACAAAATACCTAATATATTGCATTAGTGTGATATAATTGTGGTTTAGTTTATTTTCTATTACGGGGTTTTAGATGTCATCTCCTGCTAAGCTTATTTTTGTTACCGGTGGTGTTGTATCATCTTTAGGTAAGGGTATTGCTGCAGCTTCTTTAGCTGCTTTACTTGAGGCACGTGGTTTAAAAATAACCATAATGAAGCTAGATCCATATATCAATGTAGATCCTGGTACCATGAGCCCAATTCAGCATGGTGAGGTTTTTGTAACTGAAGATGGTGCAGAAACAGATTTAGATTTAGGTCACTATGAGCGTTTTATTCGTACAAAGATGACCTGCCGTAATAACTTTACAACTGGTAAGATTTACTCAGATGTAATTAGAAAAGAGCGTCGTGGTGATTATTTAGGTGCTACTATCCAAGTTATTCCACATATTACTAATGAAATTAAGGCTAAAGTCTTAGCTGGTAGTGATGGCTATGATATTGCTTTAGTTGAAATTGGTGGTACTGTTGGTGATATTGAGTCACTGCCATTTTTAGAGGCAATAAGACAACTTGCTGTTGAAATTGGTCGTGAAAATGCTATTTTTATGCATTTAACTCTTGTACCTTATATGCCAACCTCTGGTGAGGTTAAGACAAAACCTACACAACACTCAGTTAAAGAGTTATTATCTATAGGTATTCAACCTGATGTACTTATTTGTAGATCAGATAGAGTTATACCACCTCAAGAAAAACACAAGATAGCTATGTTCTGTAATGTATCAGAAAAAGCTGTTATTTCTTTAAAAGATGTAGATTCTATTTATAAGATTCCTGCTTTATTAAAGAGTCAATTCTTAGATCAATTCATTGTGGATAGATTTGGCTTTGATTGTAAGGAAGCTGATTTAAGTGAGTGGGAAAAGGTTATTTATCAACAAGCTAATACTAATGGTGAAGTTACTATTGGTATGGTTGGTAAGTATACAGAACTTCCTGATGCTTATAAATCAGTAAATGAAGCTTTAAAACATGGTGGTTTAAAGAATCAGCTTACTGTAAATATTAAGTATATCGATTCAGAAGATGTAGAGTCACGTGGTGTTGAGCTATTACAAGGTCTTGATGCTATTTTAGTACCAGGTGGCTTTGGTAGTCGAGGTATTGAAGGTAAGATTATTGCTGCTCGTTATGCTAGAGAAAACAATATTCCATATCTTGGAATATGTTTAGGTATGCAAGTAGCTATTATTGAGTATGCTCGTGATGTTGCTCATTTAGAAAATGCAAATTCAACAGAATTTGATGCTAATACTAAGTACCCTGTAGTGGCTTTAATTACAGAGTGGCTTGATGAAGATGGTAACATTGAAAAGCGCTCAGATAAGTCAGATCTTGGTGGTACAATGAGGTTAGGTGGTCAATTATGCCATCTAAAAGAAGGCTCTCTTGTTAGAAAGCTTTATGGTAAGGCAGATGTTGTAGAGCGTCATCGTCACCGTTATGAAGTTAATAATAATTTAATTTCAAAGATTACTGATGCTGGCATGGTTGTTGCTGGATTATCAACAGATAATAAATTAGTTGAAATTGTCGAAATTCCAACACACCCTTGGTTTATAGGTGTTCAGTTCCATCCTGAATTTACCTCAAACCCAAGAGAAGGTCATCCTCTTTTTGCAGGTTTTATTAAAGCTGCATACGAGTATCAGCAAAAACAGTAGGTGATTAATGCGTCTTTTTGGCTTTATTATGCTATTTGCCATCATGTATTTATCTTATGATATATATTTTGGACGAAATGGTATATTAGAGTATCAAGCAGTAAGCGCAAAATTAAAAGAAGCTCAAGCAAAATCTGAGCTTCTAACCAAAAGAAATGTAGCCTTGCAAGAAGAACTTGATGACTTACAGCAAGGCTCTATAGCCGTTGAAGAGCTTGCAAGAAGTGAGCTTGGTTTAATAAAAGAAGGCGAAGTCTTCTATCGTGTAATTCACCCTAAGAGTAATTAAACAGCCATGTTAATAGATGTTGTAATTGTAGCTGCGGGTGTAGGTAAAAGATTAGGCGCTAACATTCCTAAGCAATATCTAAAGATTAATGATAAAACTATTTTAGAACATAGTATAAATGCTATTTCACAATGCTCATATCTTAATAAGATAATATTAGTTTTAAGTAAAGAAGATCAATATTTTCAAACTCTAAGTATAGCTAATGACCCTAAGATTATCCTTGCTTATGGTGGTAAAGAGCGTCAAGATAGTGTGCTAAATGGTTTGTTACAAGTAAAAACAGAATATGCTATGGTGCATGATGCTGCAAGACCATTTGTAACTAAAACAGATCTTGATAATTTATGTACATTAGCTTTAAAAGGTAGTATTGGTGGAATTTTAGCAGCAGCAGTAAGTGATACTTTAAAACTTGCTGAAAATATGCAAATAAAGCAAACTGTATCTCGTACTAATATGTATAGAGCCTTAACTCCTCAGCTTTTTAGAACTAAAGATCTTATTGAGGCTTTAACACAAGCTTCTTGTAATAAAGTTGCTATTACAGATGAAGCTAGTGCTATGGAGTATTTAGGATATAAGGTACAGATAGTTGAAGGAAGTTCTTCAAATTTTAAAATAACTACTATAGATGATTATAAGATGGCTCAAGCCATGTTTTTAAGGAGTTAGTATGCGAATTGGTCATGGTTTTGATGTTCATAAATTTGGTGGAGAAGGTCCTTGTACTTTAGGTGGAGTTAAGGTTCCTTATGAACAAGGATTAATTGCTCACTCTGATGGTGATGTAGTTTTACACGCTGTATGTGATGCACTTTTAGGATCTTTGGCTCTTGGTGATATAGGGCATTTTTATCCTGATAATGATCCACAATATAAAAATATAGATTCAATGTTATTATTGCGTGATGTATATAAAAAAATTGTAGAAAAAGGATATAAAGTTAATAATCTTGATGTTACTATTTTAGCTCAAGCTCCAAAGCTAGCTCCATTTGAAATGCAAATGCGTGAAAATATTGCAAATGTTTTAGAAGTAACTATTGATGATGTTAGTATTAAAGCAACAACTACAGAAAAACTAGGCTTTGTAGGCAGAAAAGAAGGTATTGCTGTAGAAGCTGTAGTATTAATTAGTAAACGTTAAGGAGTTTTTATGGGTATTTTTTCTTATCTATATGAGTTATGTATTAAACTTGCTAAACATAAAAAAGCTCCTTTATTTTTATGTATTAATAGTTTTATTGAAGCTATTTTTTGGCCAATTCCTCCTGATGTAATGCTTGCACCTATGGCCTTAGCAAAACCTCAAAAGGCTTTTCAATATGCTTTTTTAGCAGTTATTACATCTGTTCTTGGTGCTGTTGTTGGTTATTACTTAGGTTATTTTATTTATGATCCATATATAGCTGATTTGATTGCATTTTTAAACTACGAAGATGCTATGAATACAGTTAGAAATTGGCTTATTATGGAATATGGTATATTAATGATCTTTATTGGAGCTTTTACTCCTGTACCATATAAGGTTATTGCAGTCACTACAGGTTTAGTTGCAGCTGAAAGTATGGCTACTACTGGTAGTGTCGGTATGATTAATATAGTTAATTTTGTCTTAGTCTCTTTAATTGGTCGTGGATTAAGATTTTATTTAGTAGCTGCCATCATAAAATTTGGTGGAGAAAAAATGGAACATACATTACGCCGTTATATAGATATTATAGGTTGGCTATGTGTGATCTTAATAGCTATTTATGTAGTTTATGAAGTATATTGGAATTAAGATGCAAAAACTACCATTATTATGTATGGTACTACCTTTTTTCCTCAGTGCTTGTGAGGGATTAACTAGTACTCAAGCAAATCCTAATGTGAAAGTATATGAGGCACAGCCTTATACTGGACATAGTACTAATCAAGTTTATAATCAAAATTCAGGTTATACTTATAGCCAAAGTAATTATAATCAAGGTAAAGAATTAGTATTGTATACAGAAAATAAACAAAATAATAACTATACTACTTATTCACAACCTGTGACATATAATACTACTACCACCACAAATACTCCTGTATATGCTAATAATAGTTCAGGCTTACAAGTTGGTGTTGTTAAACCCTATATACCTGATAATATGAATACAAGTTACAATGTAAATCCTGTTGTAATGCCTGTAAATCAAGATAGCTATGTAGTATTAAAGGGTGATACTTTATACTCTATTGCTTTTAGATATGGTCTTGATTATAGACATTTAGCTTTAATTAATAATATTGATCCTCCTTTTAATATTAAAGTGGGTCAAGTATTAAAGCTTAATTTGCAAAGCTCAAAAGTTCCTGTATACATAGTTAAAAAAGGCGATACTTTATATTCTATAGCAAGAGATAATGGGCAGTCAGTTTCAGTTTTAGCTGCTGCTAATGACTTAGAGTATCCATATAATTTAAAGGTTGGACAAAGATTATCTTTAGCTAGAGAAGAGACAATACAAAAACAAAGTCAAAATGATAGTGTTATTGTAGCAGGTGGAACTCAAAGCACTACAACAACACAACCTTCAGGTACAACAACTACTACAACTACAGTTACAAAACCTGTAAGTACTGTAGCTAATACACAAATTTATGCAGGAAAAACAAGAAAAGTTGGTGGTATAACTTGGGCATGGCCTGCTCAAGGTAAAATAATTGAGAACTTTTCTTTATCAGAGCAAGGTAATAAGGGTATTGATATTCAATCAACTAGAGGCTCTAGAATTTTAAGTGCTGCAGACGGTCAAGTTGTGTATGCAGGAAGTGCTTTACGTGGTTATGGTAATTTAATTATTATCAACCATGCTAATGAATATTTATCAGCATATGCACATAATGAAGAGATCTTAGTTAGTGAAGGTCAAAAAGTTAAAAGAGGTCAGCAAATAGGTAAAATGGGTTCAACTGATGCACCATCAGTTAGATTGCACTTTGAGGTAAGGTATAGAGGGCAATCTGTAAATCCTATAAGTTATTTGCCAAAGTAATTTATTTATCTTAAGGAGTATATATGAAAAATATAAGAAAATTTTTATTAATAGTTGCTTGTACTGCGCCTTTAGCAGGTTGTGGAATGGTATCTAGTTCATTAACATCAAAAGATACTATGTTAGAGAAAGCAGAATTTGCTACAGGTATAAACAAAAATAATCTAACTATAGTAGAAGAATCAGTATCAGGATCCTTAGATGCCGTTAATTTTACGGTTAAAGATAAGCAAAATAATACATATAAATGTTATTTTACTTCTGCTATTGCAGTTACCTCAGATGCTGTTTGCACTAAAATTAGTGAAAATGGTAAGTAAGGCATAGTGAATTATATTGATTTAATATATTGTATTAATAAATATTTCTAGCTCTAGTATCTTCAGAGCTAGAAATATTTTTATGTTAAAAACATATTGTTAATACATTTGAAGCTCTGCAACAGCTTGAATCTTTTTCATGATTGATTTTACAATTTCTTCTATATCACTACCATAAGAATAATCTGCAACAGTCACAAAATTTACACGATTTGCTTTTTTTAAATTTTCAGCCTCATCTTTTCCTTTTTCATGGTTATATACAGCTATAGATTGACCACCATTTGCTTTTACTAACTTCATACAAGGTACGTCAGTAATTCCATCACCAATGTAAATCATATTTTGGAAAGGTATTCTTCTTTCATTTTCAGGGGTAAAACGATTTAATTTTTCGGTACTTTTACTATCAATAGTTAAAATACCTTTATTTATACGAAATAAAAATTGAGTTTTGGTTGTATAGTTAACCGCAAATTTTGGCCATTGTATAGAGCCGTTATAGTCATACATAAATTCACAAGCGTAAATTTTTTTAAAGTAATTAGCGATGGATGTACCTTCTATAATTTCTTTTATACCAGAAGAAACTATATAATGCTCTACACGAACTCCAATTTCTTTTGCATATGTATTAATTCTGTCAAACCATGAGTCAACACCATCAAAAAATTCAACTTTATTGCCCATTTCTTTGAAAGTTTCTTTTTTAATAGGCACTTGTTTTTCTTTGGCTTTTTCAACCATTTTGTACATATAAGCTAAGATATTATCCATTTCTTGATTATCGGTTAGATTATTTACTTCTTGCCAAAAATCTGAAGCTTTCATAGTAAGAGCAGGTATAAAAGCATATTCTTGCATATCTTTAGTACAAAGAGTCTTATCAAAATCATACATAATAGCTACAATTGGTTGTTTCATATTGTAACACCTTCTTTAATAAGCCAAAAACTACTTTAATATAAATATTATACACTATAATTAGTATTACTTTATTTATTAGGGTTATTTATTTTATCTTTTAAATTACTTATACTTATTAAAGCCTCAAGTGGTGTTAAATTATTTACATCAATCTCTTTTAATGCTTGTAATACTTCTTTTTCATTTGCAAAAAGCATATCGTTAGATTTATTATTTGCATTACTAGGTTCTATATCAATAATTTGTGTTTGATTTTCATTTTTTTGAGGGTCTATTTTAGGAATTTGCTCATTATCTTCATCTAAAGTACTTAAATTATCTTTAGCCATATTGATAAGAGCATTTGGCATACCTGCAAGTCTTGCAACCTCTATAGCATAAGAGTAATTTTGATAACCTTTATAGGCTTGATATAAAAAGATAATATCATGATGATATTCTTTAGCTTTAAAACAAATATTTTCAATTTCTGTATATTTATTCTCAAGTTTTGGAATTTCATGATAGTGAGTTGAAAATAGAGTTAAAGGAGATTCATTATGACACAAATATTCAACAACTCCTTTAGCAATAGCTGCTCCTTCTTTAGTACTAGTACCTCTGCCTATTTCATCCATTAACACTAAGCTTTTTTTACTAGCATTATTTAATATAGCAGCAGCTTCTTCCATTTCCACCATAAAAGTAGAGCGACCTGATGATATATCGTCAGAGGCTCCAATTCTTGTAAAAATTCTGTCAATATCACCAATTAAAGCATAATTTGCAGGAATAAATGAGCCAACTCTAGCCATAACAGTAATTAAAGCACATTGACGCATAAAGGTAGATTTACCACCCATATTAGGTCCTGAGATGATAAAGATACGCTTATTACTAAAATCAATGCTATTAGCTACAAAAGCTTTATCATTAATTTGCTCAAGTACAGGATGTCTGCCATCTTTAATAACAATATTATGTTCACTTGAAAGCTTAGGTCTTGTATATCCATAAAGTTTAGCATTTTGTGCAAAGGCTAAGAGTACATCAAGTTTAGCTATATTATTAGCAAGAGTCATAAGAGGATTTATATCCTCTATAAGTTTATAAATAATCTCATCAAATAATTGTTTTTCAAGTGCCAAGGATTTTTCTTTGGCACTTAGTGCTTTTTCTTCTAGGTCTTTTAGTTCTGGAGTAATATATCTTTCAGTGTTCTTTAAAGTTTGTCTTCTTTGATAATGTGTTGGCACATTATCACTTTGACTTCTAGGTATTTCAATGTAATAGCCATGTACTTGATTAAATGATACTTTTAAGCTTGTAATTTTACTTTGTTCTTTTTCTCTTTGCTCTATAGCTAATAAAAGCTCATCAGAGCCATTCATTAAAGCACGTAATTCATCAAGTTCTTGGTTAAAACCATCAGCAATAACATTTCCATCTCGTAATAAAGCAGAAGGAGTTGGAGCAATAGCTTTATCAAGTAATTTATATATGTGCTCAAAACTATGAATTTGAGCATCAAAATTTAGTAAAGCTTTATGATTTTTATCAAAAGTTAAATCTTCTTTAAGTTTAGGTATACATTTTAGAGCATGGCGTAATAGTGATAAATCACGTGGTCTTGCCGAGTTTAAGCCTATTCGGGCAACTGCTCTTTGAATATCTCCTATACTTAATAATATTTCAACAATATCATCTGCTCTTATACAAGCAATTAGATCACTGACAATATCAAGTCTTGCATTTACAGCATCATTATCACGCAGAGGCTCAGTTAGATATTGTCTAATTAGACGTGAGCCCATAGGAGTAGATGTTTTATCTAGAACTGATAATAAAGAACCTTTATCTTCGCCTTTTAAATTAGTTAAAATCTCAAGATTACGTTTTGCACATTTATCTAAAATAACAATATTTTGATTTTCTTCAAGGTGTATACTTTGAATATGTGTTAAAGATACATTTTGTGTTTCTTTAACATATGCAAGCAGGGCACCTGCAGCACATATACCATCATCTAAGTTTTCAATATCAAATCCAAAAAGGCTGTTGGTTTTAAATTGACTGCATAATGTTTGATAAGCACTTTGTAAATCAAAGTACCAAGCTGGTAGACGCTTATTACATATATTGCTAAAGCTATCTATAAGATTAGTTTGATCTTCACATATACAAAGCTCAGATGGACTGCTTTGTTCTAAATAAAGAGTTATTTTATCCAAGTTAGGTGCTACGCTTAAACTAAAATATCCACTTCCAAGATTTAAGCTAGCATAGGCATAATATTGTTTACCCTTAAAAATACAGCCTACAAGATTATCTTTATTTTGTGGAGCAATTGCCTCATCAGTAACGGTACCTGGGGTTACAATTTTTGAAACCTCACGCAGCATCATACCTTTTTGTGTTTTAGGATCACCAACTTGCTCACATATAACAGCACTATGACCTTGCTTGATTAATTTAGATAGGTAACTATCAATACTGTGAAATGGCACACCTGCCATAGGAATTGGGTCACCATTGTTAGTTCCTCTTTTAGTCAGTGTTAAGTCGAGTAAATTTGCAGCTTTTTTAGCATCATCATAAAAAAGCTCATAAAAATCACCTAATCTAAAGAAAACAAGAGTATCCTTATATTTAGCTTTAATATCTAAATATTGACGCATCATTGGTGTTAATTTTTCTTTTTCATCTATCATAGGTGTAAAATCTTAAGTGTTAAAATAATTAAAAGAGTGAATAACAATGACAGATATTTTATCATTAGCAAGTAAATTTAAAGAGAATTTTTTTTTATATAAAAAAACTTTTGCAACTGCAGAGTCTTGTACAGGAGGCTTAGTTTCTGCCACTATTACACAAATACCTGGTAGTTCAAATTGGTTTGATAGAGGTTTTGTTACTTATACTAATGAGGCCAAACATCAAATGTTAGGTGTGGAGCTGTCTACACTTGAAAAATATGGAGCTGTTAGTGTGCAAGTTGCTCGTCAAATGGCTCAAGGTGCTATCAAAAACTCAAAAGCTAATATTAGTGTAGCAATTACAGGTATAGCAGGTCCTGATGGTGGTACTATAGATAAACCTGTAGGTACTGTATGTATTGCATTTGCAAGTGATGATGGTATAGTTATAGCTAAAAAACATCTTTTTTTAGGTGATAGGGAAAAGATAAGATATCAAAGTGTACAAGAAGCACTGCAAGGTATGTTATTATTAGCACAGAATAAAAAATTAGACGATTATAGTTAAACTCTTTATATACTGGAGAAATACATGGCTGAGAAGGCTACAAAAAATACAAAAGACGCAGGAGCAAAGCTTGCATCAAATATGACAGCAGATCCAAAGAAGTTAAAAGCATTAGAAGCTGCAATGGAACAAATCGAGCGCCAATTTGGTAAAGGTGCTATTATGCGCTTTGGACAAGGTGAACTTGAGGATATTGAAGCTATACCAACAGGCTCATTATCTTTAGATTTAGCCTTAGGTATTGGCGGTCTACCAATGGGCCGTATTATTGAAATTTATGGTCCAGAATCATCAGGTAAGACTACCTTAACTTTAGAGCTTATTGCACAAGCTCAAAAGAAAGGTAAAATTTGTGCCTTTATTGATGCTGAGCATGCTTTAGATCCAATTTATGCAAGAAAGCTTGGTGTTAAGATTGAAGATGTATTTATTTCTCAACCAGATACAGGTGAACAAGCTTTAGATATATGTGAGGCTTTAGTAAGATCAGGTGGTATTGACGTTATTATTATTGACTCAGTTGCAGCTTTAGTACCAAAGGCTGAAATTGAAGGTGATATGGGTGATAATCATGTAGGCTTACAAGCTCGTTTAATGTCACAAGCTTTACGTAAACTTACAGGTACCATTAAACAAGCTAATTGTATGGTTGTTTTCATTAACCAATTACGTATGAAGATTGGTGTAATGTTTGGTACTCCTGAAACTACAACTGGTGGTAATGCTTTAAAATACTACGCATCTGTACGTCTTGATATTAGAAAAGGCACTCCTATTAAAGATAAAGAAGATGTTATTGGTAATGAAACTAAAGTTAAGGTTGTTAAGAATAAGGTTGCTCCTCCATTTAAGCAAGCTAATTTCCAAATTCTCTTTAACTATGGTATTTCTAAAAATGGTGAGCTTTTAGATCTTGGTGCACAAACAGGTATTGTAGATAAAACAGGTGCTTGGTTTGCTTACAATGGTGTTAAGATTGGTCAAGGTAAAGTTAATGCAATGCGTTATCTTGATGAGCATCCTGAGGTTGCAGATGAGATTGATCAAAAGATTAGAGATTATTATAAGCAGCACAGTGACTATGATTCAACAGCAAATTTAGGTAAGGATCAAGATAGCTTAGATGATAATTTTGATGAGTTAGATGATAACAATCTAATCTCTGAGATACCAGAAGATCTTTAATGCAATCAATAGAAATATCTAAGGATGTAGCATTAGCATACAATGCTATGCTGCGTCTTTTAACTAGAAGAGAATACTCAAGCTTAGAGCTTAAACAAAAACTATATCAAAAGTATGAGCAAGAAACAGTTAATAAAGCATTGCTCATATGTCAAGAGCGTAACTATCAAAGTGATTCACGTTATTGTGAAATGCTGCTTAATCATATAAAAAATAGCTACTATGGTCCTATCAAATTTCAAGCAGATGCTATAAAGAAAGGTTTAACATCAGATTTAATCAAAGAGTCTATAGTTGATGTTGATTGGATAGCTATAGCATATGCAGCTTTAGTTAAAAAATATAAGGATATAGAGCTTGTTGATTTTGCAGCTAAGCAAAAAGCTTTAGCTTATTTAGCAAGACGAGGCTTTTTAAAGAATCATTGCTATGAAGCTTTAGCTCAATTTTGTGATAGATCTAAGAAAAACTAGAGTATAATTACAAAAGTTTTAACACTTAAAATTACTTATTGGAAAAAATTATGTATATGACTACAGATGAGATACGTAATACGTATCTTGAGTTTTTCAGAAAAAATGGACATGAGATTGTACGCTCAAGTTCTTTAGTTCCACATAATGATCCTACCTTATTATTTACTAATGCAGGTATGAATCAATTTAAGGATCTTTATTTAGGTAAAGAAAAACGCTCTTATTTAAGAGCTGCTACTGCTCAAAAATGTGTTAGAGCAGGTGGTAAACAAAATGATCTTGATAATGTAGGATATACTGCAAGACATCATACATTTTTTGAAATGTTAGGTAATTTTAGTTTCGGTGATTATTTCAAAAAAGAAGCTATTACCTATGCTTGGACTTTATTAACAGAAGGTTATAAATTACCAAAAGAGTCTTTATTAGTTACTGTATATGCTGAAGATACAGAAGCTTATGACATTTGGAAAAATATTATTGGATTACCAGAAGAAAAGATTATAAAAATTGGCGATAACAAAGGTGGCAAATATAATTCTGATAACTTCTGGCAAATGGGTGATACTGGTCCTTGTGGTCCATGTTCTGAAATTTTCTATGACCATGGTCCTGGCATTTGGGGAGGTCCTCCAGGTTCACCTGAAGAAGATGGTGATAGATTCATCGAGATTTGGAATGTTGTGTTTATGCAATACAACAGACAAGCAGATGGTACTTTTGAGCCATTAAGTAAACCAATGATTGATAATGGTTTAGGACTTGAGCGTATTGCTGCTGTATTACAAGGTGTACACTCAAACTATGATATTGATATCTTCCGTGATTTAATTGCTAATGTTGCTTCTATTTTAAATACAAGTGATTTATCAAATAAGTCATTAAGAGTGATTTCAGATCACATTAGATCATGCTCTTTCTTAATTGCAGATGGTGTTTTACCATCAAATGAAGGTCGTGGTTATGTATTAAGACGTATCATTAGACGTGCAGTTCGTCATGGTCGTTTATTAGGTGCTAAGGATGTATTTTTCTACAAAGTGGTAGATAAGCTAGTTGAGCTTATGGGTAAGGCATATCCTGAACTAGTTGAACGCAGTGAGCACATTAAAAAGACTTTAAAGAAAGAAGAAGAGCAATTTTTAAATACATTAGATAGAGGTTTAGCTCTATTAGATGCAGAACTAGAAAAACTAGGTGCTAACCGTAATATTCCAGGTGAGGTTGTCTTTAAGCTTTATGACACTTATGGTTTCCCTGCTGATTTAACACAAGATGTTGTAAGAGATAGAGGCTATGTTGTTGATATGCAAGGCTTTGAGGAGCAAATGAACTTGCAAAGACAAAGAGCAAAGAAGGCCTCTGCTTTTGGTATTGATTACAATAAAGAGCTTAAACTTACAGAAATTACTCAATTCCAAGGCTATGATAAGCTAGAGGATGAAGGTAAGATTGTTGCTATGTTTAAAGATGGACAGCAAGTTGAGCATGTTTTAACTGATGAAGAAGTTGTTATTGTTTTAGATAAGACTCCTTTCTATGGTGAAATGGGTGGTCAAGTAGGTGATACTGGTCTTATTTGTTTAGGTGATAACAATGTATTTATAGTTAATGATACTAAACATGTTGGTAAGGCCACTATACATATTGGTAGAGTAGAGTTAGGTGAGTTTAATTTAAATGATGTTGTAACAGCTAAAGTTGATGCTCAAAGACGTAATAATATTGCTATACATCATAGTGCTACTCACTTAGTACACTCTGCTTTAAGAGCTGTATTAGGCGATCATGTTTTCCAAAAAGGCTCATCAGTAGGTCCTGATAGATTACGTTTTGATTTTTCTCATTCTAGTCCTTTAACACTAGAGCAAAGACAAGAAATTGTAGCTTTAGTTAATAAGGAAATTAGAGCTAATAATGTTATTCAAACTGATATTATGGATCTTGATAATGCTAAAAAGTGTGGAGCTATGGCATTATTTGGTGAGAAGTATGAAGGTGAGGTACGTGTTGTTAGCATGGGTCCATTCTCAAAAGAATTATGTGGTGGTACACATGCAAAAAGAACAGGTGACTTAGGTACTTTTATTATAGTATCAGATGAATCTATAGCCTCTGGTGTAAGACGTATTGAGGCTTTAGTTGGTGAAGCTGCTATTAACTATCAACAAGCTATGGTGAAATTAGTAGCTAAGACTAGTGCTATGCTTAAAACAGATCATTTCTCTGTTGTTGAAAAAGTTAAAGGATTAGTTGATCATATTCAATCCTTAGAACATGAGAATATGCTGTTAAAAGAGAAAATTGTTTCTATTGAAGCAATGGATCTTGCTCATAAGGCTCTAGAGCATAATGGTGTTAAGGTAGTAGTTGCTAAGTTTGGTGATTACTCAATGCGTGAATTACGCATTGCTGTAGATACATTAAAGAATGCACTGCCAACTTGTGTAGTAGTGCTTGCATCTGTAGCTGATAGTAAGGTTAATTTAATTGCAGGTGTATCTAAAGATCTAACTTCTAAAATTAAAGCTGGTGAGGTTGTATCAATTATTGCTAAATTTGTAGATGGCAAAGGTGGTGGTAGACCAGATATGGCTCAAGCAGGTGGTAATAATCCTCAAGGTCTTGATGATGGTATTAAGGCTGTAACTGACTTTATAAAGGAACAACTCTAAAATGTTAGTAATATCCCGAAAGGAGGCTCAAGCTATCAAAATTGGTAGGGATATTACTATCAAAGTTATAGAGTTGAGTTCTGGTAAAGTAAAGTTAGGAGTTGAGGCTCCTAAAAATATACGTATTACACGTGTAGATGATCTTGTAGATGATAAGGCGAAAAAAATAATAGAAAAAATTCAAAAATAAGCTTGACATTTACTAGATAAATTACGATAATATCACTCGCTGTCACGGAGAGATGGCCGAGAGGCTGAAGGCACTCCCCTGCTAAGGGAGCATACGACCAAAAAGTTGTATCGAGGGTTCGAATCCCTTTCTCTCCGCCAGCTATAAAAAATGAGAAGCA
>CALXNP010000059.1 GCA_944389785.1 uncultured Anaerobiospirillum sp. | reverse complement strand
TGCACTAGTGGTTTTAGTGTATATTTATTTCTAATTTATAAAAATGTGAAGTCAACCATGTAGCTTAGTTCGCCATATTTATAAATTGAATTTTTATAGTTTTTATTTTATCTAGTAATAGATATTATTGTATAATAGTATAGGTTCGTTAACTTTAAATGTTACGTGTTTACACAACTTGATTATCAATTTTGATGTATTATGCCAAAGAGTAATTTTTACTTTGAGTTTTTTAAATATTTAGATGGATTTAAAGATTTAGCTTTTATCATAGATCCTGATTCAAGAGAGATACTATTTTTAAATAAAAGTGCATGTAATGAATTGCATATATCATTAGATGATATTCTTGATAAACATATATTAATTAGTGATGTTTTTGCTAAAGATAAACATGCTAAGGTTTTCAATAAAAATAATTTGCATACCCACTCTTTTTATAATTGGGTTTTTTGGGATAAAAACAGCAATACAACTTATAATGTTAATGATATTTTAATTTATATAGATTCAAAATATTTTATTTTAGAAATCGCTTCAATAGAAACAAAACCCGATACTTTACTTGAGAAATATGGTATTGCTAATGATGAAGAAGAAGTATTAAATGAGTTATCAAAATACCTAATAGCTCAGCAAAATAATTTTGAAAATAATATTACTAAGTCTTTAGCTGTAATTGCTAAAGCTTTTAGAGCCACACGCTGTGTTGCTTTTATAAACGTAAGTTTAGAGAAAAACTCGATTTTAAAATATGAATGGTGTGATGAAAATCAAAAACCAAGCTATCTTGACAGTTTTTTTACTGATAAGCTTATTAGGATTTATGGTGATTTTGCCAGCACTAAAAATCACAATATTATTAATGTTTCAGAGCTTGAAGCAATCTTCCCTGAAATAAAATCACGTCTTGAACGCATTGGTACAAAATCAATTATTACTAGTGTTCTTAAAATTAATAATCAAACTGTTGGTATCTTAAATATACATAATCCTGATGTAAATAAAGTTAAACAATTTGCAAAACTAATTGATTTTATTTGTATCTCTGTATCATCTGTTATTTATAACCTTAAGCACTTTGATTTCATTGAGAAACAAGGAATTATAGATCCATTTACTCAATTATTTAATCAAAAAGCTTTTAGTCGCGATTTAAAAGAAATCGATTTTAATGCCCATCAAAGCTGTGGTATTGCTTTTGTCGATATTAATGACTTAAGTGGTATTAATCAAGAGTTTGATCATGATATTGGTAATAAAGCTATAAAAACAGTAGCTTTACTACTAAGAAATGTACAAGAAGAATATAAAGGATTGATCAACGTTTATTGCCTAGGTAATGGGTCTTTTGCTGCAATTGTACATAATGATTTAAAAAGTAATTTTGATTTACTAGTTTTAAAACTAAACTCCATGTTTAAATCAACTCTTGGTTTTAGTGCTACTATAGGCAGTTCTTATTGTGCACAATGCAGTTCTTATCAGGATGTTTGTGATACTATTAAACTTGCTCAATATGAGCTAAATATTGCTAAGAAAAAATACTATAGAGAAAATACTAATATAATAAGATATATTAAAGAAGATGATGCCTTTTTAAATACATTTTGTGATTTAAAATCATTACAATCTTTAGTGGATAATAATTGCTTCTACCTTGAAATACAACCGATCATATCAGCTAAAACACAAGAAATAGTTTATGGAGAAGCTTTAATTAGATTTAAATATGAAGATAAAGTTGTTCCTCCTTCAAGTTTTATACCTCTTATAGAAGATCTTAATCTATCTTATGTTATAGATTATTTTAGCTTTAGAGAAGTTTGCAGGACTATTCGTAATTGGATAGATAGTGGTAAGAAAATCATTCCTATTGCAAGTAATTTCTCACGTTATACTATGGAACGACCAGATTTTATTAAGAAAATCTTAGATATTATTGATTCATATCAAGTACCAAGAAAATATTTGTATATTGAGGTTACAGAAAGTGTTCAGGCTCACCGTTACGATAGTTTAATTAAAACAACTCTTCAACTATCTAAACTTGGTTTTAAAATTTCTTTAGATGATTTTGGTATCACTAATTCTAATATTTTCTCCCTAAGTGAATTTTCAATTAATACTTTAAAATTAGATAAGCGCATGATTGATCTAATGATACCTAATAGCAAGATGAAAGCTATTATTAAATTATTTATTAGTATTGCTAGAGATCAAAATATACATACTGTAGCAGAAGGTGTTGAGACTAAAGAACAATATGAGTTACTATTATCATTAGGCTGTGATTTAATCCAAGGTTATTATTTTAGTAAGCCATTACCTATTAGTAAGCTTGAGGAGCTTATAAATAAATGATAGTTTTTTTCAGTTATGTCTTTATTGCTTTGGCTTTAAGTGTTGATGCCTTAGTTTGCTCTATTGTTTATGGTAAATGTTTTAGTGATGCTAGACAGAAATTAAAAGTAGCTTTTATTGTATCTATCTTTTTTGGTCTATTCCAGTTAATTATGCCATTAATAGGTTATTTTTTAGCCTATACTATCAGTGGCTTTATTCATTACGTAGATCACTGGATTGCCTTTGGTCTTTTAGCTTTAGTTTCATTAAAAATGCTATATGATACTTTTAAAAAGGATGATGAAAATAAAGAAGCAGATCAATGTAAAAATTTTAGTGTATTAGCTATTTTTATACTAGCTATAGCGACTTCTATAGATGCAATGTCAGTAGGTTTTAGTGTAGGTGCTGTAAATAACCCTATTATTAGCTTAGCAACAGTTACAGGATTAATTTGTTTTATATTAAGCTTTGGTGGTTGTATGCTAGGTCAAGTATTAAATAAAATTACTAGCATTAGCTCATATTTAAATGTATTTGCGGCTTTAGTACTATTATCTATTGGTATATCTGTATTAATTGATCATAAAGCTATTACTTTTTAAAATAATCTAACTAGACTAGAGAGTTTTACTAATTCTCCACCTATTTTATTTAGATGGAGAATTAAAATTACTTATCTGCACTAATACGTGAGGCTACTGCTCCATATTGATCTTTATATTTAGCATTGTCACGTAAATTATAAGGTCTTTCACAAGGACTTGAGAGTAACTCAAAATTGAGAGCACCTATAGACATCCCCTCTCTTAAGATTAAAGTCAAAGGTCCTGCATTACAAAACTCTAACACGATATTACCATCCCAACCTGGATCAATTCTATGTGCTGTTGCATGTACCATTAAACCTAGTCTAGCTAAAGATGATCTACCATCAAGCCAACCTACAATATCTGCAGCTAATTTAACACGCTCATAAGTCACACCTAAAGCAAAGCCACCTGGTGGCAAAGATAAACCCTCATTGCCTGGCACTATAGGAGAAGTAGTTATTTCTTCAATCATAGAAGCAATATGCTCCTTGCTTGATCCTAAATCTAAAGCCTGCCTTAGTTTATGAGTCTTAAATACCCTAAACTGACCACCTAAAGTAAGATCAACTGATATACCACTAATCTTATCTTCTGCTGGTACTGGAGTAATTACAATTTTACCAGAGTGTAAACACTCTTTAATTTCTTTATCATTTAATCTCATCAATTAGCCTTTTTTAACAGTACGCTTACTTGTTAAGCCCTTAGTGCTTTTACCCAAGCTAACTTCCCAAGAACCCCTATTCTCATCATACATGGCCATAAAACCTGTAGGCTTGCCATCTTTGACGCTAATTATATACTGTTTTTTAAATTTACGCGAGAATCTAACCTCTGTAGGATTGCCCTCATTATCTTGCATTGGTGCTGTTGTTAAATAATAAAATTTAGGTGAAATTCTATCTTTAAAACGCACAAGCTCACTTACTAAAGGTGCTCTGGTTTCTCTAACCTTAGGAAAGTTATGAGCAGCTAAAAAGATACCTGAAGCACCATCACGTAAAACATAATGAGACCCTTCTGTTTTACATAAAAGCTCTGGTAAATCTACTGCCTCTTCTTTAGGTGGTGCTACATCACCATTTTTTAGGATTTTTCTAGTATTCTTGCAATTTTCATTAGTGCAAGACATATATTTACCAAAACGACCCTCTTTTAAAACCATTTCGCTGCCACATTTATCGCAAATGATAGTAGGCCCTTTATCTAAACAATCACCAAAATTACCTTTTTCAAGAGCATAGCCACTACAGCTTGGTGATTTTGAGCATAGATAGAGTTTTTGATGTTCATCAATTAAAAACTCATCCATAACAGCATCACAAATTGGACATCTTTTTTTATTTAATAAGAGTTTAGCCTCAGTATCATCATCTACGGCTTTTTTACATTGTGTATTAATCTCAATTAAATTTAAAGTCTTCTTACATCTATCTTTAGCTTTAACATTTTTATCAAAATAACCACTACAAGCTAAAAAAGTACCTGTTTTACCAGACTGCACTGACATATTATACTTATTACAAGCAGGACAAAGCATATCAATAATAATATGTTTATTCTCAGGCATACCGCCCTTATCAAAAGGTAATTTAGCTTGCTCTAAATGACTGGTAAAATCTTTATAAAAAGCGTTGAGACTTAAGATCCAATCTACTTTACCTTTTGCTATATCATCTAAACGCTCTTCCATTTGAGCAGTAAAGGTTGTATCCATTAAATTAGCAAAACTATACTCTAATCTATCTGTTACAATCTCACCCATCTTTGTAGCATAAAAACGCCCTTGCTCTATAGTAACATAGCCCCTATCTACAATAGTTGCAATAATAGCTGCATATGTTGATGGTCTGCCTATACCATCTTTTTCTAACTCTTTAACTAAGCTTGCTTCTGAATAACGAGCAGGAGGTGAAGTAAAATGCTGCTCTTTATCTATACTTTGTAATTTTAATAATTCATTTTCATTAACAACGGCTAAAGTTTTATCTTCTTTTTCAGAGCTTGGATAAATACGTCTAAAACCATCAAATAAAATTACACGTCCTGAAGCCCTTAAACCTAGATCATCACACATAGCTAAAACAGAAGTAGTCTCATAACTCATTGCTACCATCTGACAAGCTAAATATCTATCATAAATAAGCTTATATAATCTTTGACCATCCCTATCTATACTTGCAGGTAGTGCATTTGGTGACATATTAGCATATGAAGGTCTAATAGCCTCATGAGCTTCTTGAGCTGACTCTTTTGAGTGATAATAATTAGGTTTAGCAGGTACATAATCATTACCAAATGAACTGGCAATAACCTCTCGGGCTGCATTGATAGCTTCATTAGATAAATTAACACTATCAGTACGCATATAGGTAATTAAACCTGACTCATATAGCTTTTGAGCTACTGTCATAGTTTTCTTAACACTAAAACCTAATCTTTGGTTAGCAGCTTGCTGTAAAGTTGAAGTAGTAAATGGTGGAGGTGCTTGTAATTTGCCTTTTTTAGCTTCAACTTTTTTTATAACAATATCATTTTGCTCTAAAGTTTTAGCATAGATTAAAGCTTCCTGCTCATTATTTATCTCAAGCTTTTTACCATTTTTAGTTGTTAAATTAAGTTTTAAATTATCATTACGAGCTGTTTTTGTATTAACATCGATAGTCCAATACTCTTTTGGCTTATGAGCCTTAATTTCTCTTTCTTTATTAACAATAAGCTTAACTGCTACAGATTGTACTCTACCTGCTGATAGACCACGTGAAACTTTAGTCCATAATAAAGGAGAGAGCATAAAACCTACAACTCTATCTAAAAATCTACGAGTTTGCTGAGCATTAACTAAATCCATATTGATAGAGCTTGGGTTATCAAAAGCTTTTTCAATAGCACTTTTAGTAATTTCAGGATACTTTACACGCCAATATTTTTTATTTCTACCACCTAAAACTTCCTTTAAATGCCAAGCTATAGCCTCTCCTTCTCTATCCAAGTCGGTTGCTAAATAGATATTTTCAGCATCTTTAGCTAAGGATTTTAATTCTTTTACTACCTTTTCTTTACCTGGCATAATTTGATAGTTAGCTTCCCAATTATTGTCAGGATCTATACCTAACTTATGCAACAAGCTATTTTTATCTACATCTTTGCTTTCTTTTGCAAGGCTTGCTTTAACAGGCAAATCTCTAATATGACCAACACTTGCTTTAACTATATAATCAGAGCCTAAATATTTATTAATAATTTTTGCTTTTGAAGGAGACTCTACAATAACTAATGACTTACTCATAAACTTAACCTTTTATTTAATATGCATAAAATCTTGACTTTCAGCCTGTTCTATTAAATCTTTTTTCAAATTTTTAGCAAAAGCTTTTAGTGTCACAAGATTTTTAAATTTTAAGAGTAATGATTGATCTTTTTTCTGTTTATATTCAACCTTCATAACACAATTAAATGTTTCAAAGGCTCTTGATGCTATGTACTCATCAGAGGTTTTAATTTCATCTACAAGTCCAAGCTCTTTGGCATCTACAGCTAACCAATGCTCACCTGTAGCTATTTTTTCAATATCAATGTTAGGTCTATATTTTAAAACCTGCTCTTTAAAACGCTCGTGTATAGCAGCTAACTCTTCTTTAAACTTTCTGCGTCCTTCTTGTGTATTTTGCCCAAAGACACTTAAAGTACGCTTATATTTACCTGATGTAACTTGTTCATAATCAATATCATGCTTTTCTAAAAGACGTCTAAAATTAGGTACTGATGCTATAACACCAATTGAACCTATATAAGCAAAAGGTGCTGCTACAATTTTATCAGCAACACAAGCCATTAAGTAACCGCCAGAAGCTGCCACGCTATCTACAGTGCAAACTAATCTTATACCTCTATCTTTAAGACGAATTAGTTGTGAAGCACATAGTCCATAACTATTAACTAAGCCACCTGGTGAGCTTAAATTCACCACAACCTCATCTTTATCTGTAGCTACATCTAAAATAGCATCAATTTGAGCTCTAAGTTTTTTAACCTCACTACCTTTTGTTGAGCCTTTAAAATTAATTACAAATAAATTTTCAGGACAAAATACACCTTCACTTTGCTTCTTCTCAAGTGTAGCTATATACTCTTTATGCTCTTGTTCTAAATCCTTTTTAGATTCCTTATCTTCTTTTTTTAATTTAAATAGAGCACTAATTTTCTTTTTATTTTGCTCTTCTTTTTGAGCATCAATCTTAGTTTGAAGCTTAGCTTCTTTTAATTGTTTTTGCAAACGCTCTTTTCTTGAAACAAGCTGCTCTTTTAAATCTACAAGCTCAACTTGTGTTTTTGTTTCTTGAGACTTTTGTTTAAAGCCTAAAGATATAAGTATTAGAGGACTTACTATAACTCCTACTACAATAACGGTTTTAATAAAAAAAACTAATAAATCTATAATCACGTCCATGTTTGTTCCTTAATATTAATTAGCCTCAGATTTTTTTGTTTTTTGATGTTGTAAATACTCTTCTTGTCCTTTTTGAGTAATCTCAATACCATCTGTTTTAATTACAATTAATTGATGTTTATACAAATGTCCTATAGCTTTTTTAAATTTAGCCTTAGACATATGTAGAAAATCTTCGATAATTTCAGGACTAGAGCGATCATTAAAAGACAATTGCCCATTTGATAGGTACAGTGCTTGCAAAATAATTTTAGCCGCATTTTGTATACCATCAAGCCCCATTTCTTGCAGAGTAATATCTAATCTACCATCATCTCTAGCATTTAAAATAAAACCATCATATCTTTTACCTACATAAAGAGGTCCTTTTTGATTATCTTTATAAATTAAACCATAGTATTTATCATCAACAACCACTCTAAAACCTAGTGGTGTTCTAGATACAGGAACCACTCTAACTTTTTGATTCTTTTTATAAATACCGAGTGGAGCTTTATCTTCTATATATTTATTTAATCTTTGAGTACCAAATAAACGTCCTTGCTCATCTATAGCTACGTGAATTAAACTACTGCGACCTACCTCAAAGCTACCTCTTTGTTCTGATACAGGCACTACCAACTCTTTAGGAATACCTAAATCCATATAAACAGTACCACATTCTATAGAGGTAACAGTAAGTCTGCCTGTCATACCACATTCTAAATAAGGATGTTTAGCTGTAGCTAAGACTCTATGACCATCTACATATAAAAAAACTCTTAAATTATCACCAATTTGTAAATCATGGGGAATTTGACTTCTAGGAACAAATAAACTTCCATGTTCTTTAGCATCAACAAAGCATCCTTGATCACTAATGTCTATCACTTCAAGAACACACATATGACCTAATTGTACTTGCTCCATAAATAACCTCATTTGCTTACTTATTCTTATAAAAAGACTTTATATCATACCTAACAATAAAACTACAAGTCATACTTGCTTTTTATTGTAAATTTACAATCATTTTTTTAAAACAGCATCCACAATTTCATCATTGCACACAACACTAAAAGCATCGTCATCTAATTTTAAAATATAATCAAAAAACAATTTACTAAATATACTTTGTGGTAAATATTTATTACGATAAGATTGTTTATAATGACGCTTATTACTTAGTAAATCATCTGCTCTATATTCAATATTATTATTGATTGTATTTAAAGCATGTTCCTTACTTAATCGATGCTGCTTATAATTAGTTATAACTAAAGTGCATACTGACCAAAATAAACAGCAAACAACTCCAGGACTAAATTGAGTTAATAATCTATACGTTAAAGTTACAAGCTTCTGTGGAGCATTATAACTTCTATCTATATGATTAGTATAGAATTTAAGATGTTCTAAACACTCTATTGTATTTATGCTATACCACATATTTTTAATTTGAATTGCGTTCAAATCAGTACAATATTTGCAATTTTTAAGCTCATTAAGCTGCTTATTAGTAAAATTATCAAACTCCTTTAAAAGTATAGCTAAACGTACTTTATGTATATCATAACTTATTTGTGTCTCACCTTGATATTGATAAAGTTTAAATGCCTCAAAGCTGCTGTTTTTACCAACATATAATACTTTAAGCTCAATTAACTCATCTAAACACTCTTTAGTAAAAACAAGTGAAGGACTAAGTTGGGCATATATATTTAACTCTAAAGGCTCAAAACATAAAGTTTTATGATCAAATTTTAATTTAACTAACATAGAGCTAATAAACAAACGTAATTTTAAGTTTAAATCATAAATGCTTAAAGGCTTATACATATGAGCTTGTTCTTCCACATATGATAAATAATTAAGGATAAAGTTTTCTGTATCTTGTTGCTCTTGTTTACGATAAGCTTCTTTAATCTCATTACATTTGGCACAACGACACACAAATTTACTATCAGCTTGCAAATCAATTTGATGCTTACAATTTTTACAAGTTAAAATTTGTGAATGATAGCGATATGAGCTTCTTGTTTTGACTTTTCTTTGCATTATGCCCCCACAATAAGGACAATGCTTATCTGTATCAATTAAAGGTAAATTACGAGCAAAAACTGATGGACTATCTAATAAATTAAATCTTTTTATTAAACTTAATACAAGTTCATTAGTATTTTCATAAGCATCTATTAAATTTTGCAGCTGCTGTGCATCTAAGTCTTTAATTCTACATGGCAAATTACTCATATATGGTCCTTATTTTAATAATATATTAATATCTTATAATAATTCTTAACAAACTAATTTAATTTTACCTTTAAAATTTTTATTAAAACAACTGCTTTAATAAAGACTCTATATAAGTTAAATGTTCTTGTTGTTTAGTAGTTAAAAACATTTGTACATGTTCTACAATACTATCATGTATATAGACTTCATTTTGATCATTAAAATTAATTGACCTATAAGGAATTGCTGCTACAGGTCTAACTGAAAACTCAACAATATCTCCTTTTTTAACCCCCTTAACTTTAAGCCAATTAAAAACATAGGAACTATTTAACAAAGCTAATATGTATAACAAATGCTCCTTAGTATGAGCCTTTTTATATATGGCAATAACATCTTGTGTTGGGAAAAAACCTGACTCTACAAAAGTAAATCTGAAATTATTTTTATTACTAACCCTCTCTTTACATGGCACAAAAATTTTAGCACAATCTTGATTAAATAAAGTGTAATTTCTTAAAAACACCCACTCCCAATAATTAATATCCCTACCATAATTATATCTGTTTACTAATTGATCTTTATATTTGACTAACATTGCATAATAATTTGGATAAAATTTGATTAAATCATTTTCGCTTATCTTTTTATCTATAAAAATATAAGGTGTTGATACTGTATGATAATATTCTTGTAAAGCTTTAGCTTTTATTACTTTGATCATTGCTTGCTGCTCATAAGTATTTAATCTAATATCTTTTTGAATTTGAAAAGCTTTATCAAGACCACTAACCATACCATTGCCAATATCACAATAATCTCCTAATTTAGCGTATTCACATGAATTTAATCTACATTTTTGCTCATAATTTGTGATAAATTGTCTTTGTTTATTGTCAATAAGCATAAAGCTTTCATTTGTTTTAAATTGAGGCAAACTAAAAACTTCAACAACTAAAGGATCATTATTTTTAATTTTATTTAACTCATCTGAACTTAAACGCTTTTTTGCTAAATATTTTACACACTTAATTGCATGATTCTTATGTTTAGATTTTACGTATTTAAAAATTACAAGTGAGATAGTTACACCTTTAAAAATAGGTGTTTCATTAAAATAATATATATTCTCAAAATAACCATGCTCAAGCATAAAGTTTCTAAGCTTAAAAGCATGAGTTGAGCTTATCCAATACTCAGGAGTAATAAATATTAACTCACCTTCATCTTTTAATAATTTAATAGCTTTTAATATAAAAATATTAGAATAATCACATAAACAATTACAATATTGATTCCATAAATCTGAATTTTTTAGTTCATCTTTTAAATTATTTTCTAAATTTTTCCAACGTATATAAGGAGGATTACCTATAATTACATCATATAAATTATTTTCTTGAACACTAACAAAACTTTCACATTTAACATTATATTTGCCATTTATAATCTCCTTGTCAATTTCATATGCTGTAATATTAAAAAAACCATGTTTATTTAAGGATTCAATAAAAGCACCATCTCCGCAAGAGGGCTCTAAAACAGCACTAGTTTTATGATGACTAATTAGCTCTACCATAAAATCACAAATTAACAATGGTGTCATATACTGACCATATTGATTTTTATGTTTAGGCATAAAAGTAAACTAATTAGAATAAAGGTAAAGAGGAAATTTGTAGATAAAGATGCTACCTTAGTAGCATCTTTTGATAGGAAAATTAAACACGCTTAAAATCAACGTGAATAATTCTTGAAGAAACTGGATGACGTTGAATAGCTATTGGCTTAACAGCAATAGTATTACCATCTAAGCTGATTGATAAGCCTTGATAGAACTCATCATTTAAAGCAGCTTGAATTAACTTCTTCTCATCTAAAATGATTGAAACAGTCTCTTTACCTGATTCAACAATAATAGCAGGAATACGCTCTGCAACACGTAGGCGGCGGCTCGCACCTCTCCCGGTGTCAGTACGTAATTGGGCTTCTAAAGTAATTGCCATAGTAAAAATCTCTTATATACAAAAAAACACACGCTTAAATCTGCGGACCAAAAATAAGCGTGCATATTATATATTAACTTAATAATATTTTAAAGTATTTTTTTAGTTTCTATTCTTCATCTGTTAATACAGGAAATGAAGACTCTGGTCTATCATTAATCTTATCTGAATCAAAAGCTCTTCTCTTATTAGCATTAATACTATGTAAAGTACTCATATCATCATTAGTTAGTTCAAAACTAAAGATATCAGAGTTTTGCTTAATACGCTCCTTAGTGCATGATTTAGGTAGAACTACTACACCTCTTTGTACATTAAAACGTAAAATAACTTGAGCAGCACTAACTTTATAATAAGAAGCAATTGCCATAATTCTAGGATCATTTACTAAAGTAAATCCTTGTCCGCCTAATGGAGAGTAAGCTTCTAAAACTATACCTTGCTTTCGACAATAAGATAAAAGCTCTGTTTCTTGATTTTCAGGATGGCATTCAACTTGATTAATTTGAGGTACAACTGTAGCTCCAGCTTTAAATAAGCTTTCAATATGATGCTCTTTAAAGTTTGAAACACCTATAGCACGGGTATAACCTTCTTTATATAACTTCTCTAGCTCTATATAAGCTTTTTGATAGTCAGTAAACGGCCAATGTAATAAAAATAAATCTACATAATCAAGACCTAAGCGCTCAAGTGACTGCATAAGTCCACGACGAGGATCACTAAAATCATCACGCCACAACTTTGTAGTAACAAATAACTCTTCACGTTTAACACCACTATCTTTAATAGCTCTGCCTACTGCTTTTTCATTGCAATAAACACGAGCCGTATCTATGTGTCTGTAGCCATATTCTATAGCAGTACGTATGATACTACGCCCTTCTTCTCCACTAGGTACACGCCATACACCAAAACCTAATAGTGGAATACTTACATTATTATTTAGCTCTATTGTAGTTTTACTTTCCATATCAAACCTCATGTTATGTATTAATCATAGCTTTATAAGCATCTAATAATACACTGCCATCAGCACCTAGCTCATGCATGTGATTGCTTAAATAACGCCTAAAAATCTTAGAGTTTTTCTGCATAGCAAAAAGTGAAAATAAATGTCTAGCAAAATGATGTATAGCAACCTTACCCTTAAATTTATTTTGATATAACTCATAGGCCTCATATAAAAGCTGCTCTCTTGATTTTATTTCACTTTTATCTAAAAAAATTTCTTTATCTATTGATGCTAAGATATAAATATTATCTATAATCGCACGCCCTTGCATAACACCATCAACTTGTGTCAAATGTGTTTTGATCTCATCTATGGTTAATATACCGCCATTGATAGTAATATTTAAATCCTTAAACATGTTTTTTAAAGTATATACACGCTCATAATCAAGTGGAGGTATAGTACGGTTTTCTTTGGGTGATAAACCATTTAACCAAGCTTTGCGTGCATGTAAGACTATATGTCTGCAGCCACTATTATAAATAGTATTTACAAGCTCATAAGTAAAATCAAAACTATCTTTATCATCTACACCAATTCTAGTTTTAACACTAACAGGTATATCCACGCTTTCCTGCATAGCTTGATACAATGAAGCTATTTTTTTAGGGTCATGCATTAAAATTGCACCGAACTGACCACAAGCTACTTTATCTGAAGGACAGCCAGCATTTAAATTAATGGCACTATAACCTAATTGTTGAGCTTTCTTGCAAGCATAAGCTAGTTTTTTTTCATCATTACCACCTAATTGCAATGTTACAGGTAATTCTGTGGCATCATAAGCTAATAAATGATATTTTTCATGAACAATAGCATCAGCTGCTATCATTTCTGTGTAAAGCATAGCTCTTTTAGTAAATAAACGAGCTATCTGTCTAAAAGTTGAGTCAGTAACATCAACCATAGGTGCTATAGAATATCTATCTGCATTAATATTATTAAAATTTGTCATAAATAATTAATTAATGTATATAGAAAACCTCTTTAGATTTTCTTTGTCCTTGCTGCACAGCAATAACTTACTATTTTTAATCTTCAGCAACAATAAACTCTCACCTAAACATGCACTTAGATGAGAGCATTATTAACTAAAAAAAGTGACGATCTTTTCGCACATTATCACGCACAATTGTTGTATCAGATATAGAATGCTGAGCTTGTAAAGCCTTTAAATTCTCAATTACTATAGGAGATAACCATTTGCTAGCAAATGGTGGTAATGAGTATGAAATATCCATTACTAGTTTTTTCAAGTGCTTTAGATTATTATCATCAGGTGTCTTTAAGAATTTAGCAATTTCTTCACCTAATTTCACTAAATCTTTAGCTTTAACTCCTCGAGTAGTAACAGATAAGCTTGAGAAACGTATAGCATCAATTCTAACTTTAGGATCAGATGTAGCCACAGTACAAATTCTAACATTGATACCTACATCAGCAAGCAACTCTTGAGCACCACGAGCAGATACAGCACAATTTTTTGTATCCACCATAATTAAATGATTTTGTGTATCATCACAAACTATTTTTAAACCACCATTGATAAGACCACTTGCAAAAGCTTTAGCATTATCCACTACAGCTTGTGCATAATCTTTGTAACTAGGGGCTGACATTTCTTTAATGCGAGCAGCTAAAGCAGCAAGCTGAGCTGTCTGTAAGCCATTGTGACCAGAAGTCAAAACCATTCTATCAATAGCACCTGCAACGTCTTGCTTACATAAAATTACTGCAGATAAAGGTCCCTGCATAGCACCATGTGCTGTAAATGTTACTACATCAGCATGAGGTAATGGTGAATTCATTACACCACCTGCCACTATACATGCAGTTTGTGACATATCACACCATAAAATAGCTCCGCAAGCTCTTGCAATCTTAGCAAAGCGCTCATAATCTATATTAAGTGGATAGTTTATAGGTGATACAATTATAAGTTGTGGTCTACACTCCATAGCTTGCTTTTCAATAGCATCATAATTTAAGCAATGACATTGACTGTCCATAGCAAAATTAACAAATCTATATGCTAAATTTTCAGAATTGCAATGCTCTTTTTTACGAAGATCCAAAGACATAACTACATCACCACGACGAGTTAAACTTTGAAATACTACACGTGAAGCTGCTTCTATAGTAATAGTTCTAATATTTGCATGCTCGGCATGAAATAACTCACAAATTCGCCTTTCTACTAAAGCTTCAAGACCTTGTGTTCTATTAGTAGCTGCGTTTTTAGTAGAGTTTACCAACACACTACCCATGATGGCTGCACATAATGGAGATGTAGTATTCTCATCTGGAATAAAGGATAAAGATAGATTTTGATGCTCTAACTCCTTTTCAAAATATGTATATAAATCTGGATCAAAGCCTCTAATCACATTGAGAGGGTTCATACTTTTCTCCTTAATGTAATAAATAACTATTACATGAAAAACAAAAAAAAATTTACTTATTTAATTATACATTAAATTTTATGTTTACAAGTATGTGAACTACTTATACTTAAAAAAGTGGGAGCTTGTTAACTAAAGCAAAAAAATCTTAACTATTTTTTACAATTTTATTTTCTTTCTATTAAGATATTTCTACTTATACTTACAGCTTTTATAAACTATTGCTCCACAACTTTTAACAAACTTGTTATTATAATTTAATATTTAGTTGAAAAATTTTATATTTTAAAACATACCCAGGATCTTAAGAGATTATAAAAAAATTACAAGTTAGCTATATTTTTATAACATTATAAGGAATTTAGATAAAAAATATAATACAAACAGTTAGTTATAATTAGGCTTAAATATATTAAGAGCTTTGATTCTATATTTTTTTGAAGCATTTTTTTTCAATATGCTTGGAAAAACTTTTTTAGGTGTAAATAATAAATTTTATCTATTTATATTATGTACAAAAAAAGAGACCTCTCTATACTGAATTTTAACACAAAAAAGCACAAAGGAGGTCTCACGTGCTATTGTATAAAAATCATGAATCAAAAGCAAT
>CALXNP010000058.1 GCA_944389785.1 uncultured Anaerobiospirillum sp. | reverse complement strand
TATTTTAGGTACAAAATCATCTTCAACGAACAAGATCTTGTACCTGACTTTAGGATCTTCTTGCATAATTCTTAACAATTAACTCTAAGTAATTTTGGTTTTGACAATAATGTCTAGTGTTTGTTTGACTCAAAAAGATCTACGAAATACAACATGTCTAAAATACTTCTTTATTACTTACTTAATAAAAACTATGATTGGTGGCTTGTTATTCAAAATTATGCCCTAAAGGTTTTTAGCAAAATCTACAAGCCCAATATAAAAGAAAATGCTCATTTTTTGATAGTAGATCATACAACGTCTGTAGAGTTATTTTCATGATGTTATGAACATGTATTTAATATCTCTTATAAAGGACTTATCTCTATTGTGTTTAGGTTGATCAGATAGTATTGATAATGTCAACAAAAATATGTACAATTTTTGCAAACTTAAAATAAGAACAAATGTATATAGGGAGACTATATCTTTAAATTTGCTGACTTATATATGTTTGCAATGGATTGGCTGTACAAATAGTAATAGCAGAGTAAGAGATGATAATACTATGGTATATGCTAGGAAGCTCAAGATATAAGTTTTGCCCAAACTATAGCTCATAGATTAAACTCTTTTTATGAAGGGCTTAAAAAGATATTAGATAAATATGTATTTTCTTATAAAATAAGGAAAAATATATTGTATGATTTTATTGTTTCTACATTAGAAGCCTTAAGTAATATATTAAACTTTATATAAGTTTTTTAGAGAGTATTTCTCCAAAAATCCTAGAAGAATTGCTTAACTCAAATCCAAAAATCAATGAATTTTTTTTAAGAACAGCCAAAAACACTTGATGATTGGCTTTAGGTTAGTTTAACTTATTATTTAAGTTGAATAGTTGTGATAGCAATATAAAAAATAACCTTGATATACAATATATCAAGGTTATAAATAGATATATTGAATTTATAGTGTTAAGACTGAGAACTTATGCCATATTTTTTCATTTTTTCTATTAATGTAGTACGTCTAAGGCCTAAAATTTCAGCTGCTTTAGCTACAACTCCATTGCTTTGTACTAAAGCCTGTTTAATCATATTTACCTCAAGATTAGATACTAGATCTTTTAAGTTAACACCTTGCATATCTAATTGGGCAGATAAGCTATTGATAATATCTTCTTGTGATTTGCTTTCATTGTGATTGCCTTCAATAACAGAAAGAGGAGGTAGATTGATATTAGCATATTCATCACTAACATCTTGTGTATCATCACAAAAAGCGTCAAGTAAAGCCTCACGCTCTGCTTGAGAATTATCAACAAATTTATCACTTTTATATTTATCAGGAAGATCTTTTATATCTACTACTTGATTTGGATGAAGAATTAATAAACGTTCTACTAAATTAGATAATTCACGTACATTACCATGCCAAGGTGCTTGCATCAAAGCAATCATAGCTCTTTGAGTAAATTTAATACTAGTTTTAAAATCTTTAGAATGACGGTTTACTAACTCTTGAATTAGTAAAGGTATATCGTCAATACGCTCACGTAAAGCAGGTGTCTGAATAGGGAAAACATTCAATCTATAATAAAGATCTTCCCTAAATTTATTTTCTTCTACCATCTTTTCTAAATTTTGATGGGTTGCAGCAATAATTCTTACATCAGCTTCAATTTCCTTATTTGAGCCCACTCTGGTAAATTTACGTTCTTGTAAAACACGCAGTAGTTTAACTTGCATAGCAAAAGGCATGTCACCAATTTCATCTAAAAATAAAGTACCACCTTTAGCCATTTCAAAGCGTCCTGCACGATTTGCAAAGGCACCCGTAAAAGCGCCTTTTTCATGACCAAACAACTCTGATTCTAGAAGTTCGCCAGGAATTGCACCACAATTTACAGGTACAAATGGAGCTTTAGAACGATTAGATAGATCATGTATAGCATGTGCTATAACTTCTTTACCAGTACCAGATTCTCCCAAAATTAAAACATTAGCTTCAGTCTTAGCAACTTGTTCAATTAAACGTCTAACTTGAATTACTGATGGAGTTTTGCCAACAAATTGCTTAATAAGCAATTTAGAACCAGGTCCTTGCTTATGTTTGAGCTTATGCATAGCAATAAAAGATTGGCAATAATGTAATAAAGTAACTAATTCATCATATGAAGGCTCATCACTTAAAGTACCTATATAATTGCTAAGCTCAATATCCTTATTATCTTCATCAGCTAAAATAAAAGGAATTTCTTGATATTGTGATAATAGTTTTATATGTGTTGTTTGTGAGTTAAGATTACCTGCTAGACACAAATCAATATTGCTCTCACCACTTGCAAGATAAGAAAGACAATCGCTAATTTCACCTGATTGGCAGGCAATGTTTAAAAATGAAAAAATGGTTTCATAAGTTTGTCTTTTATGTGGATCATCTTCAAGTATTAGGATTTTTAATGCAAATTCCATAGTTGCCTCTATCTATTATGTTTAAGCATATTTTAGCCAAATGTTTGACGCATAGTCAATTAAATAGCTTTTAAAACTTGAATTAGCCTCAAAATAATAAAAAATTTTTTAGTAAATTTTAATTTAAATTAAAAAAATATTAAAAATATATCTTATAAATCAATATGTTATTATGGCATATGCTTTGCACAAGCTTTGTATGGGGTAATAGATGTCAAAAAGAAGGCAGTTGGAGTATGGATACAAAAAATAGTTTGATTATTAACAATAGTGTTGACTTAGGTCTTGTTAGTGATCATAGAAATTTAGATAAGCTAAGACAGTTAGATGGAGGCAGCACAGAACAAAAGGCACAAGCTTTAGTTGGAGCTGCTTCACAATTTGAGTCTATGCTGATGAAATTTTGGTATGATGCTATGCGTCAAAGCAATGAGACGCTAAATCCAGATTCACCTCTTCATAGTAAGTATTCTGGTTTTTTTGAAGACATGCTAAGTGCACAATATGCTAGTGCTACTGTTAATAGTAATATTAAACAACTTAATCCAAATTCTATTACTTATTTAATTACAAAACAATTTGCTGCAAGTTTAGGTGATGAAGGCAAAAAGATTTTAACTCAAATTGAACAAGGTCAAACAAAACTTGTAGATCCTTTTACTTCTAACATTAAAAATGCCTCTATATTAGATCCAATGCAAACTCGTTATGCACAAGGATATACTCAACCTAACTATTTTAGCAAGCTTTATGAAGCAAATAATAAAGCATCTATAGCCTCATTAAGCAAAGCTTATTCTGATTTACCAAAGATTACGAGCCTAACTAAGTTTGAAGGTCCTCAAGACTTTGTTAATAAGGTTATGCCTTATGCTGTTAAAGCTACAGAAAATACTAATATGAATCCATTAGTTTTAGTATCACAGGCAGCTTTAGAGACTGGCTGGGGCAATCATGTGCCTTCAAATAATAATTACTATGGTATTAAAGCCTCAAAATCATGGAAGGGAGAAAGTTTAGCTGTTAGTTCTGCAGAATTTGAAGATGGAAAATTTGTTGATAAGGTAAGTAGCTTTAGAGCTTATCCATCAATTTTTGAGAGTATGAAGGATTATATTAATTTAATTTCTACTTCAGATAGATATTCTAAAGCTGCTAAATTAAGTTATGATCCTAAACAATATTTCAAGGAAATTCAAAGGGCTGGATATGCTACAGATCCAAACTATGCTGATAAATTAATAAATATTTCACAGCAAATTGCATTTATGGCATATAAATAGCATATAGGTTTATATAATAGTTTTAAGTGGCAAGAATTGTCTAAGTTAGGTACAGAAAAATGATTGATTTATTACAGACAGGAAAAGCAGGTTTATTAAGTAATCAGCATTACTTAAGTACAACATCTAATAATATTGCAAATGTTAATACAGTAGGTTATACACGCCAAGAAACTTTATACTATACTAATACTATTAATTGGGGTATTGGTGAGTCATACACACGTCGTATCTATGATAGTTACGTTCAAAGGGAGATGTTTAGGGATCAAGGTAGTGTAGCTTTTTTCAAATCATATACAGATGGTATGAGTAGTATTGATAAGATGCTATCTGATAAAGATATGTCTGTATCTACATCATTTAATAATTTTTTTAGTTCATTACAAGAAGCTATTCAAGATCCACAATCTACTGCCTACAGACAAGAAGTTTTAGCCAACTTAGAAACTATTGTAAACAGATTTAATACTTTAAATAGTACTATTCAAAATCAAATTAGTGATTTAAATGGTAACGTTAAGGACACTGTATCTGAGATTAATTCTTTATCTTATGGTATTTATGAGTTAAATCGTCAAATTAGAGCAGTACAGTCAAATTTAGATTCAGATACTGCTTTACAACTACTAGATAAAAGAGATCAATTAATCAATCAATTATCAAGTTTAGTAGATATTAATGTTACAGGTGAAAAAGATGGCACATTATCTGTGTATTTAGGTAATGGTCAACTACTTACAAATGGTGATACCTATGCAACATTAGTACAAAATAGTGATAAGTTTGATCAAAGCAAGCAATCTATTACTTTGCAATTTAGCGATAGAAATGCAACTGTAGTTAATTTTAATAATGATGATTGGGGTGGTGAATTAGGTGGTTACCTAATGGCAGGTGCTGAGCTACGTCAAACTCAACGTGATTTAGGTAAATTAGCTGTTGCTTTTGCTGATGCTTTAAATGAACAAAATAAAGCAGGTATTACTCTAGAAGGTACCTCAGGTCAAGATTTATTAAGTTTTGGAACTAATATAGCTGGTGTTAGCAGTAATCCAAACTTTACTATGGATGCTGATTTCATTCCTGGTAAAGGTTCAAACGTTATTGCTAATGATATTCAAGTAACTGTTGATAATAATGGTGATGTTACTGTTTATAAGGTAGAAGGTAATGATTTAATAGACATTACAGCTGATGTTACTGTTAATAATACAGATCCTTTAACCATAGATATGGATAATTATGGACTTACATTAAGTTTTAATGCTAGTGCTAATACCATGCGAGGTACTAAATTTGTAGTACAGCCTACAGTAGATCAAGGCTTTAAGCTTGAATTAAATGCTACAAAGCCAGAGGACTTTGCTTTTGCTTCTGCAGTAAGAGTTAATACTTCTACTGGTAATCAAGGCAATGCTGTAATTAAATTTAATGGTATGACCTCAATAGGACCTGATAATGCTGTTAGTATTGGTGGTAATAATGAACCAGTTTTTAATGTTAGTGCACCACGAGAAGTAAGAATTGATGCTAATGGTAATTATGTAATTTATGATGATGCTGGTACTGTGATTGGTACAGCTCCTGCTTCATGTAATGGTAAAAATGTTTTAGCTAATGCAACTTGGAATGCTCCATTACCAGCAGATTACAACCCTGGTTTTGATTTTGATATTACAGGTACTGTAAAGGAAAATGATAATTTCAAAATAGAGCTTAATATAGGTGGTATAGCTGATAATAGTAATGGTATTCAATTAGGTTTATTACAATCAGCTGATAAAGTTTCAGGTACTACAGGTCCTCATACACATTCATTTACAGAGGATTATGCTAATTTAACCACACGTTTAGGCTCAGCTATTATGAGTGCTTCTAATGATTTAGTAGCAGCTAGTGCAAAGTGTGAGCAAACACAATCTTTATTTTTATCAGCAGCAGGTGTAAACCTTGATGAAGAAGCTGCTAATTTAATTAAATTCCAACAATCATATAGTGCTTGCGCTAAGATTATTACAGCATCACAAACTGTCTTTGATGCTTTAATTAATTCTATTTAAAAAAGGGGGCTTTAAATGCGTGTTTCAACTACAATGATGTATAATCAGCATCTAAAATATTTACAACAAAGTAATACTAATTTAGATAAGGCCTCTGCTCAATATAATACAGGTTTAAGATTCCAGACAGCAGGTGAGAGTCCTGCTGGTATGGCTGTGAGCATTAAATATGGAGCTGATATTTCTCAGTATAATCAATTTGCCATTAATGCAGGATTAGCAGCAGATTCTTTATCAGCAGGTGAGACTGCTTTATCTAGCATGTGGACTACTTTAGGTAGTGTACAATCACGTTTGATACAAGCTGTTAATGGTACTATGGATGAAACCAGCTTAAATGCTATTGCTGAAGATTTAGAGCAAGCACAAGCTCAACTATTTGATTTAATGAACACTAAAAATGCAGAAGGTGAGTATATTTTCTCAGGTGCACAAAGTGATCGCCCTGCTTTCTCTGAAAGAAGTGATGGTTATTATGATTGTCAAGCTGATGGTTCACAACGTTCTGTACAAGTTTCACCAACTGTCACTGTACAAGTTACAGAAAGTGGTTTAAATATTTTCCAAAATTGTCATTTAGCACCAACTTTAAACATTGATAATACTTATACTCCAGCACCGCCTACAACTCAACTACCTGTGTTGAACTCAGAAATTACTAATTATGGTACTTTTGAGGATTTACATGAGGATTTATTTAGCACTGCAACTGGTGCTGATAATGGCATAGTCTTTAGTGTAACAGATGATGGTAATGGTGGTAGAGTTTTTGAGGCTAAAGATGCTGCGGGTAATTCTTTAGGTACAGGTGAAGTTACTAAAGATGGTGATATTGTCTTTAAGGGTATGACTTTAAATGTTGGTACTGAAGCTACAGCAGTAGGTGAATTTAGAGTTGAGTTACAACCAATAGAAGAAGATAATATTTTAAATGTATTAGAAAATGCTATTAATGTTTTACGTGACCCTGATATTTCAGCTGAAGAAAAAGGTAAGGTATTAGCTGCTACTCAAGTCAGTGTAACTAATGCTCAAGTGCAGTATGATATGTACCGTGGTCAAGTTGGTGCTAGAGGAAGTAATGTTGAGAGTATTATTACCTCTAACAACAGTCTATCTGTTATTAAGCAAGAAGCTAAGGCTAATGCTACAGAAATTGATGCTTTTGAAGCTGTATCTAATATGATGTCAGTGCAATATGGTTTGCAAGCAGCTCAACAGACATTCTCTATGGTACATGGTACATCGCTATTTGATTTTATTTAATGACTATTACTAAAGAATAGGATAAATGAAGAGGGTAACTAAGGTTGTCCTGACCCCAGCAGTTTGTTCATACTGGGGTCAGGACAAAAAGTTGCCCTTTTTTTGTTAATATTATATTAAAGATTGCCTAAATTACAATTAAAGACAAAGTATAATATATTGATATAACTCATTTTTATCTCTAAATAAATTTTATTATACAAATTTTTAATATTTAAACTTTAAATAAATAGTAAAACAAACGATATATATTATTAGGATAGATAGATAATTCACTATATTAATATGGTGGTGAGCAGGAGGTTATTATGGGAGTCAGCATTAATTCAATACAGAATCTTGGTAATATTAATGATGATAAAAAAGCTGTGGTGCAGCAGTCTATGATATCAACACAAAGTAAAGATGATAATGTTAAGGTTGTTACTCAAAGTGGGGCTATAAGTAGTGTTGCTGAGGCTAAGGCTACATTAGAAAATTCTAAGACTAGTGCTGTAAAGCAAAGACAAGAAGCACAAAATAAAATTGATGTTGCTAATAAAGAACGTTTAGAAAAAATTAAAGATTTAGATAAGAAAGAAGAAGTAGATGAAAAGAAGTTAGATGATAGTGTCAATACTCTCAATAATATTAAGAACTTAGGTTTAAGTTTTGTTATTGATAAAGAGAATGATGTTACATTAGTTAATGTTATAGATAAAAACACTAATGAAACAGTAAGACAGATTCCATCAGATGAGTTCTTACGTATATCAAGATCATTGACTAAATATAGAGATTCATTAGATGAAGTTGCAGCTAAGCTTAGCAATAACAATGAGAAAAATGGTAAAGAACTTAAAGGTATTATTTTAGACTCTAAAATATAAGAAATATTTTCATATCTATGGTGGTATAAACTCTCATCTCTTAGATGAGAGTTTATACTGCAAAGATATAGTATAAATATGATAAAATGTAAGATAATTTTTAGAGATTAAGTTATAAAGGCAAGTTTAGATCCACTTTTGTATTAGTAAAGCTTATATATATGTGGTTATCTAAAATAATTTTACTTTAAGATATAGTAAATAGTTTATAAATCTATGGATATAGATATCTTAATAGTAGACAACATTATTTAATTTAAGAATTTAGCCTGTTGACTTAAGTTTAAAAATCTTCTGCTCTTGCTAAGAATTTAGCTTTAGTATTAGATAGCATAGTTTACATTGTTGTTATTTAAGGAGTTATATATGGCTTATGGTCGTTATATGAAAGCCTACAGAAAAACCGATCTTGAAGCAGAAATTAGTGTTGCCGATCCACATCGTTTAACTCAAATGATGTTTGAAGGTTTAATTGATAGATTAGCTCAAGCTAAGGGTGCAATTGAGCGCAAAGATTTTGAAACTAAAGCAGAGAAAATATCTAAAGCTGTTGGTATTATTAATGGTTTGCAAGCTACTATTAAAAAAGAATATAATCCTGAAGTTGGTCAAAGATTATATGAACTTTATGATCATATGAAGTATAAATTAGCTGATGCTTCTGCTACTTTATCTATTGAAGCTATTGATGAGGTTATAGCTTTAATTCAACCAATCAAAGAAGCTTGGGATAATATACCAAATGACGTTAAAGATAAAATTAATGCTCAAATTTTAGAAGAGCAAAAAGATAGTAAGGGTAGATAGTTAATTTGCTTTAAGCTAATTTGTAGAATATGTTATTATAGGGGGGGACTACACCCCCATGTTTTATTAAATCTGTAAAAATTCTAGTCAGTCTCTATTAGAATCAAGTGATGTTCTAACTAAAAACAATTTTTAGCCATTAATTTAATTTATAGCTAAACTTTATTACTGATAAGTTTAGATTTAATATAAGTTTGATAAGAAAGAGAACTCTCCACCTATATCGGTGGAGAGAATAGAATGTTTTTAAATAGTGTGTACAGAGAATGTATTTGTAGTTCCTGAAGGTACTAAAGCTCCATTTACCATAACTACATTGTCACCAGCCTTAGCAAGACCAGTTTCTAAAGCTAATTTCTTACCTAGTTCAAAGAATTCATCAGTAGAATTAATTCTCTTTACAATCTTAGGAATAACACCACGAACTAAGCATAGTTGTCTTGCTGTCTTAGCATTAGGTGTTAATGCTAAGATATGAGCATGAGGGAAGAATCTTCTAATAGCACGAGGTGAGCTGCCATGCTCTGTTGCAACAATAATTAATGGTGTCTTTAAGTTTTCTGAAGCTTCAACAGCTGACATACAGATTGACTCTGTAATCATGTGTAGATTTTCATGTTTAAAGTTAGTAGTACGTGAAGCAACTTCTCTATCTGCACGCTTACAAATTGTAGCCATAGTGCTAACAGCTTCATAAGGATATTTACCCTTAGCAGATTCACCAGATAACATTACAGCATCAGTACCATCAAGTACAGCATTAGCAACGTCACCAGCTTCTGCACGAGTTGGACGAGGGTTCTTTTGCATTGATTCAAGCATTTGAGTTGCTGTAATAACAGTTTTACCAACTTCATTACAACGTCTGATCATATGCTTTTGAG
Source organism: uncultured Anaerobiospirillum sp. (assembly GCA_944389785.1). GTDB lineage: Bacteria > Pseudomonadota > Gammaproteobacteria > Enterobacterales > Succinivibrionaceae > CALXNP01. The sequence goes on along the minus strand of CALXNP010000058.1, from coordinate 6,072 downwards.
CAAAGATAACTTCTTGAGCAGGAATTTCAACACCTAAGTCGCCACGAGCAACCATGATGCCATCTGCTGTAGCTACGATATCTTCAAAGTTATCAATACCTTCTTGATTTTCAATTTTAGCTATAATTTTGATATCTTTACCACCATTGGCATCTAAGAATTCACGAATATCTAATACATCGCGCTTATTACGGGTAAAAGATGCTGCAACAAAGTCTACATCTTGCTGTATACCAAATAATAGATCACCTTTATCATGCTCTGATAAAAATGGCATTGTAATATGAGTATTAGGTAGGTTTACACCTTTTTTCTCACCAAGGCTACCGTTATTTAAGACTTCACAGTTAACCTCAACACCATTAGTTTCAAGAACTTTAAGAGCGATTAAACCATCATCTAATAAAACAGTATCGCCAACTCTTAGATCCTTAGCAAAGTCTTTATAGTTAACAGTAATTTTATCTTTATTACCAATTAACCCATAATCTGTGGAAATAATAATCTTATTACCAGCAATTAACTGAATATCAGCACCGCCTTGTAATTTACCAGTGCGGATTTCAGGTCCTCTTGTATCTAATAATATTGCAAAGATCTTACCTGTTTGCTCCATGATGGCTTTAAGATTCTTAATACGACCACCATGTTCTTCAAAATCGCCATGAGAGAAATTTAGACGCATTACATTCATACCAGCATCTAATAAACTTTGCATTACTTCTTTATTTTCTGATTTTGGTCCAATTGTGCAGACCATTTTAGTTTTTTTTAGCACTTCATAACCTCAAAGTGTGATTTAGAGTTAAATTTTCGCAGGATAATTATATCAAATTGTAAAATTTTATACAAAAAATATAGTAAAAAAGTATGGCCTTTGGATAAGTCTGTTTAAGATCACATTTTTTATATAACTATAAAAATACTACTTATCAGGTTAATTTAAAATCAATAAGTTGTTTATTAAAGTAAATAGTGTGAGTGTTATTTTGTGAAGTTACGCAGACTTATCCAAAGGCCATAGTAAAAAAGCTTATAAATTTGAAAAAATATGTAAGAAATAAACAAATCTTCACAACTTATATAATTTAATCTTGATTTGTTTATAGTTAATATAAATTTAGAAAAAATATTTAATTAAATATTAATAATATTTTTTTTATGTTTAGTTTGATTCATTTTTACAAGGATAGGTGATTTTATTCGAAAAAGGAAAACTTAAGTTTTATTTAGTTTTTTATTAAGATTAGTTAATTGCTTGTTTAAAAACAAATAGCCCGATTTTTGGGGCTATTTGTATGAATTTTCAATCAATCTAAGTTAAAACTTAGATCAATTTTAAATTAGAATAGTTTGCAATAGATTAAAAATTGTAAACCTAATGCAACAAAGGTAATACATGCAGCTGCACCATATAAGGCAAACCAAGCAAGTTTAGTTGCAGGAAGTCTTAAATCGTGTAGAGAGTGGAAAATACGGTGCATGCAGTGCCAAGCTGCTAATGATACGCATACAAAGATTGCAAGGCTTGATAACCAATTGCCAAGCATACTCTTAACGTGAGCAAAGCTTAATAAACCCTCATTTAGATCAGGTTGCATAATACCTGCTACTATTAAGAGGATTAGCACAGCAGGGAAGATCATACCAAGAACCATACCACCTGCACCAAATAATAACCAGTATATTGGCTCATCTGAACGATGTTCTGGAGTATTGTGTTTCATATTTTCTCCCTTATTATGGTAATGATAAGAATGCTGCACCTAATACAACAACTGTACCAACAGCTGCTGCAATGTATAAGCCTATGATTGTTACATAATCAGGTAGACGATCAGTGCTATTCTTGTTCATAAATACTCTTACAGCTTTAGGCATTAAAGAGAACCAAGTTACAGCATGGAATAAGCAAGCTGCTAAAACTGCAATATTAATTACAATAACGATAGGATTGCCTAAGAAGCTTTGAACCCACCATAAGTAAGGAGCAGCTGTTTTTGCTGTTTGAATTGGAGCATCTAGATTTGATAAGGCAAATAAGAAAATGCCTAATAAAATCTCAAACACAGCAAAAGTTGCAGCAAATGAGGTGCCTTCACGTAACATATAGCGGAAGTAGAAAGGGTTCTTAGCCCACCAAGTTGCCTCAATCGGAGGATTATAAGGCTTACGGAATGATTTTTCGCTCATCTTTTACTCCGGCTTAAACATCTTAATAACATAATCTGTTGCACTCATCTTCTTACCTAATTGAATAGCTGATGATGGGTCAACATGTTTTGGACATACTTCTGAGCAGTAGCCAACAAAGGTACAGCCCCAAACACCTTCTTCTGCATTTAAGAAAGGTAAACGCATCTTGGTGCCACCGTCACGAGTATCAATATTGTAACGGTATAGTAAAGTTAGAGCAGCAGGTCCAATAAAGTTCTTGTTTAACTTATATTGTGGACATGAAGCATAACAAATACCACAATTGATACATTGAGCAAATTGACGATAAGCTTCCATTTCTTGAGGAGTTTGACGATAAGCCTTAGTTAAAGGCATATTCTTGTCTTTCTCTGCTGGAATAATATATGGCTTAATACGCTCAATCTTTTCAATTAAATCAGAGATATCTACAACAAGATCTCTTTCAATTGGGAAATTATCAAGAGGAGCAATTGTGATACCATCTTTGTTCTCATAGTCACGTAAGAAAGTCTTACAAGCTAGATGAGGTACACCGTTCACCATCATACCACAAGAACCACATACAGCCATACGGCAAGACCAGCGGAATGATAAGCTAGGCTCAAAATGATCCTTAATATAGAATAAAGCTTCTAAAATTGAAGTCTCATGAATATATGGGACATCAAAAGTTTGCTCCCATGGCTTGTCATCTTGCTCAGGACGGTAGCGGACAACAGTGATCTTCATGGATTTTTTTTGTTGTTCTTGCATTCTTATTTAGCCTCCTTGGCCTTTTTTGCAGCTTCTGCAGCTTCTGCTTCTGCGCCGTATACACGTTTTGCAGGCTGGAAGGTTGTAATCTTAACATCACTTAAAGAAATATCAGGTAAGCCTGTTTCTTTATTAAATATAGCAAGAGAGTGCTTTAAGAAGTTTACATCATCACGCTCTTTATAAGCACCATTAGGGCCATCAAGACGTTGGTGTGAACCACGAGACTCTTTTCTGTTGATAGCTGAATAAACCATAGTTTCAGCACAGTCTAGAGTGTAATTTAACTCAATTAAGTTCATCCACTCTGTATTGAATACACGACCTCTATCAGTTAAAGGAACATTTACAATACGCTTTCTTAAATCCTTTAGAACATCAATAGTTTCTTGCATGGTTTCGCCTTCACGGTAAATACCAACGCCTTTTTCCATTGACTCACCCATTTCTGTTCTGATCTTGTATTGTGATTCGCCGCCCTTAACATCAAATAATGATAAAGCACGAGCCATAGCAGCTTCTGCTTGTCTGTCAAGTTCAGCACTTGAGTAATCAGCATTAGCTTCAGCGTATTTAGCAGCTTCATCACCTGCAACTTTACCAAATACAATGGTTTCAACTAATGAGTTAGAACCTAGACGGTTTGCACCGTGAATACCTACAGAAGCACACTCACCTGCTGCATATAGACCATCCATACGTGTCTTAGTCTTACCATCAGTCTCAACACCACCCATGGTATAGTGAACAACAGGACGAATAGGAATAGGTTGTTTAACAGGATCAACACCAGAGTAAGTTTGAGCAAGTTCGCAAATTAATGGTAAACGCTCATGTAAGTATTTTTCACCTAAGTGAGTTAAGTCTAAGTGTACAGCTTCACCTAATGGGTACTTAATTGTTCTGCCTTTCTTGGACTCTTGCCAGAATGCTTGTGAAACGCGATCACGAGGACCTAACTCCATGTATTTATTCTTTGGTTGACCAACAGGTGTTTCAGGACCCAGACCATAGTCTTGTAAGTAACGATAGCCATCTTTGTTATATAACACACCACCTTCACCACGGCAGCCTTCGGTCATTAAGATACCACAACCTAATAGACCAGTAGGGTGATATTGAACGAATTCCATATCACGAATAGGTACACCATGACGATAAGCAAGTGAAATACCATCACCAGTTACAATACCACCGTCTGTATTAAAGATATAAGCACGACCAGCACCACCAGTTGCTAAAACAACTGATTTTGCATTTATTTGACGGAAGTTACCGTTTTGTAAGTCGTAACATACAACACCGCGACATACACCATCTTCTACTAAAAGATCTAAAACAAAGTGCTCATCAAAACGAGTAATTGATGGGAATTGAATAGATGCTTGGAATAAGGTATGTAACATGTGGAAGCCTGATTTGTCAGCAGCAAACCATGTACGAGGAACCTTCATACCACCAAAACGACGTACGTTTACATCGCCATCTTCTTTACGGCTCCAAGGGCAACCCCAGTGCTCTAATTGGAAAAGTTCTTCTGTGGTGTGACGTACGAAGTATTCAACAACATCCTGTTCACATAACCAATCACCACCAGCTACTGTATCTTCAAAGTGTTTTTGATAAGAGTCATCATCACGAATAACACCAGCAGCACCGCCTTCTGCAGCTACAGTGTGTGAACGCATTGGGTATACTTTTGATATAAGTGCTATTCTTAGTGATGGATTTGCTTGTGCCACAGCGATAGCAGCACGTAAGCCTGTACCACCAGCACCAACAATTGCAACATCAGTTTGGATTTTTTCCACGAGTATCTCCTAGATATCCGGTTTTATGCTTAAAAATTAAGCTTGTTCCGAAAAGCAAGCAAAAAACAATATAAATATATCAGAAAATTGCAAAAAAATATTACTTTGCTAGCTTAAAAATAAAGATTTTTATGAAAACGCTAATTTTATCAAAAATTTAGCTGAAAAAATTTTTATCTATCTAAGCTCAAGCATTCCTTGTCCATATTTTACAATATCTTGAGATTTAAACTGTGATCTAAAGACATAGTTAGGATTTTCCCATAAACAAATTACAGTACTACCAAATTTAAAATAACCAATTTCATCTCCTTTGTTATAGTTATAATCAAGTTTTTGATAGTCTTTTATTTCAATATTTTTACGTCTTTTAATAGTACCTTCCCATGTAGTATTAATGCTTCCAACTAAAGCTGCACCGATCATTATTAGTGCAAACTTACCATTTGCAGTATCAAAGTGGCATACTAGTCTTTCGTTTTGTGTATATAAATTTTCTAAGTAACTGATATTTTTTCTACCTACAGGGAAGTGTTTTCCAGGAATGTGTATAGTTTTTATCAGTTTGCCTGTAATAGGCATATGTATTCTGTGATAGTTAGCAGGAGATAGATATATGCAAGCAAATGCTTTGTTTGCATATATTTTTTCATCATCTCTATCACCACCTAAAAGTTCAAGTAATGAATAATCTATACCTTTTGCCTGAATAAGTCTGCCAGCTTTAATTTCACCAGCTTGTCCTATAGTTCCATCTGTTGGGAAAACTACAGCAGCTTCATTGTCAATTGGTCTTACACCATCTTTTAATTTTCTAATAAAAAACTCATTAAAAGTTTTATATGAAGATAGATTAGTATTAGCACATTCATTAAGATCTATTTTATAAGTTTTAATAAATTGAGCTATAAGTCTTTGTGTGACAACTCCAAGTTCTTTGTCTGCAACTATAGTTGATAACTTAGTTAAGGTACTAAGTGGAGTAACACTTTCTGTTGCTTGTAATAATTTAGATATTAATGGCATAAACTCTCCATACTTTATGTATTTTTCGTTAATTGTTGACAAATTAGGTTATTTAGTCAATTAATTTATAACAGCATAGTATTTGTGTATATGTGCAAGTGACTTAAATAAATTAATAAAAATCAATAAGATAAAATGTTTTTTATAAAAAAATAAAAAAAATGCTAGACAATTAAAATTATTTATATATAATGGTCTGCACTTGATGCGGGAATAGCTCAGTTGGTAGAGCATAACCTTGCCATGGTTAGGGTCGCGAGTTCGAACCTCGTTTCCCGCTCCA
>CALXNP010000057.1 GCA_944389785.1 uncultured Anaerobiospirillum sp. | reverse complement strand
GCTTTTGAATAATAAGCACATAGCATAGAAGCTGTAAGAGACTTGCCAAAACGACGAGGACGAGAAATACAAATATATCTGTTCTTTTTACATATAACTTTATTTAATAAAGATATAAACATAGTTTTATCTACATATATATCATCAGCAGCACTCGCCATTTTAAAGTTATCAGCAGTTACATCAACATACATACCTACCATATAGTCTATCCTCAAGTTCTTAATAGAATTCATTTTAGCATGGAACCTATATTTAAATATTGATAAGAATTTTAAAACTTATATGATAAACACTCTATACTTTCAACATTAAACATAAATAATTAACTTTTTTATAAACTTAACAAATTAATCATATTTAATAATAAATCTAAATATATAAGTTTTAATAAATAATACTATTAACTTGCACTCTATAACATATTGTTTTTATTATATAATTTTATTTTGTTTAAATTTAACATAATATGTATTAAATTAATAATAAACTCTATTTTTAATACTATTTAATTACTTATATAGAGTTTATTACTTTTAATATAAATATATTTAATACTAAGTCTGCTGATGAAACATTGTAATAATCTTACAATCTGGACAAATTTCTACAAACAATGTACCTTCTGCTCCATCTCTTATTATGCTATCCCAATGAATCTGAGCTAAATATTTCATCTTTTTGCCACATTCGGGACACTCTCTATACTCCCAATCTTGTATCCAATAGGCAAAACCTCCAATAGTATTTACATCATCATTAAAAGCTCCATAAAATAAAGGTTTCTCTTGCTCTGAAATAACTAAGTTATTATTTGCCATATCCTCTATATCTTTATCACTATAATAATTTTCATTATTGCCCTCATAATCTAAAATCTCACTATTACCATCAAGAGTAAATTTACATGAAATACCATCAGAAACTGTAATACAGTTAGGACAACAACTTGCAGTAATAATTCCATCAACACCTAAAAAAGAAAATCTTTTATCGTGTCCATCTATTACAAGCATATCAACTAATTCACAACCACAATGTGGACATTTTTCTCCTCTTTTTCTAATAAGAAAAGTACCCTCTTTATCCTTAATTTTCTTTTGTTCAAACGAAAAACATTTATCAAAATTTAATTTGATATATTCATTATTAGCACTAAAGGTCCAACCACCTTGCTCTGCGTAAATATTTGAATCTACATATAAACCTTTTCGCCATGGTTTGGGATTTAGTTTAAGCTCATATAAAACATCTTGAGCTTTTTTATCTCCAATCATAGCAAGACAACTCAATAACAATGATCCTTCAGAGGAAGTTTTTGTAAGCAATAATTTTTCTATTAATATATCTCTTACAGTTGAATCTGCTTTATAAAATAACTCGGCTGGGTAATAAATCTCTTGTTCGCAAGCAATTTTTGCAATATCTTGACAATCAATGCCTCTTGTTAATAAATCATAAAAAAGTTCACACTCTTTTGTTGCATAGAACTTATCTTTTTGGCATGTTTTTAGTTTTTCTATTACTTGCTGCTTTTTAATTTCTATTTGTTTGGTTGTCCAACTATCAACATCTTCTCTATGATGTTTTGCTCTACATTTCCAACACAAGCCATCAAAACCTAAAGGGATTCCACATTCTTTACATTTATATTCTAACCCCATAATAATTTACCCTCTTTCTATAAAGAAATTCTAATACTATACTTTACCTTAATAAATTATATTTTCAACTTTCTTTAGTTGCTTCATATTGATTATCCCCCAAAAACAATGAAAATATTAATTTTATGAGTATTACCATATTTATCAATCATTATTAAAGCCTCTTTCCAGCACTATCAAGCTTAAAAACCTAGAGATCTTTCAAAGCGTTCTGTTAATTTTTAACTTGTTGCTACTTATAATTATGATGGAGAATCTTAACAGTTGAATAAGAACCAACAAAACCTAAATGGTAGATTGATATTGTACTTTTTATACAATTTTATTTTTAGCTTTCCTGAGCATAAATATATTAGCCGTTACAACTATTACTAGAAAAAATAAGAGATTCTTTTGAGATAGTGATGAACTTATTTGGGTAGACTGAAGATCACACGAAGAGTCCATTATAGAATATTTTAATAAAAAGTTGCTAAATATAGATCAAATTCAATTTGAATGTGTAAAATCAGAAAAAACGTGAAATTGATATAATTAAAAAAAGACAGTTCTTTAATCACAATACCTTATTTCAAAAGTAATAGAGATTAAGCTTTATCCTAATCTCTAAACTTATATCTTATAGGTATAATAGTACTTAATCCCACCAAAAATACCAAACTGTAGATTTATTTAATGTATCTGCTAAACTGCCAACAGTTGCATTCTCTGGGCCTTGATCAACAACATCAGGACAAAAACCATACATTTCTAAAGCAGTATCCATAGCTTTATCTTTAGTTACAGGCTTTTGTAAATCAAATTCAAGCACATCATGAGTCATTACTGCACTTACCGCTCCATGCTGCTCAAACCAATATTTTGCAATTGCCATTAACTCTAAAGTATCAGGACATTCATTCCACCCACCAAAAGGTAAATACGCAAAAACCTCCCAAGGCTTATTTACTGGAATTTTAGCTAAAATAAGAGGATAAGTCATATTTGTCTCATAATTCCAATAACTTACAAAACTATTATTTTCAAAACCTCCTTTTATTTCACCTAAAACCTCATTCTTCCAATCTATATCATCCTCATCAGATTCTTCTTTACGTAAATTAATATGTTCTGCTAAAACTTCTTTTCCATTTCTAATAGGAGTAGTAAGCATCTTTTGACGATACTTAGTAACTTTATCTAAGTCAAAGGTATAATCATCATTACTATCACTATTAGGATCTGAATTTATAATCAAACACTCCCATAAGCTTTCATCAACAGTGATAAGCATAGGAATAAAACCTTCATGATTGCTATCTTTTTTACAATAGCTATACTCAGATGTAATTGGGTCATCATCTTTCATTGAAGGGAAATAAATACATTCACAATTGAGATACTTCATCATAGCTATAGCTAAACTTGAAGGCTCTTTTGTACTTTCATCAAAAAACTGTCCCTGCCAATTAGTAAATCTTTTTTTAATAACTTCTGCCATATCTTGGTAATATTTTTCATTAAAAGGCACAAATAAATATGCCTCATCTTGAATTTCATCAGAATAATTACGCTCCTCACCAATGAGATCTATAGCATAATTATCAATATCACTTGGAAAATAAGGACTTTCATTTTCACCATAGTAATAATCAGCAAAATCTTTACCTATCTGATTGAAAATAGAACTAAAAAGCTGTCCATCTAACTCATTTTGAATAAATACTCGTAAATCTATATTAGGAGAATCTATTTGTACTTTTTGAATAATCTCTTTATATTCTTGTAAAAAAGCTTGACTCATTAAATCATGTTCAATACACCAGCGCAAATAAATTGCCATGTGATTATATGCATTTATTTCATCTACAGGTAATTCTTTTTTACGTATAGACTCAATATGCCAATTAGCATCATCCATTTCATTAATATAATCATCTTCATCATCTGAACTAAAAGTATCTTTGATGATAGCGTTTTGACGTGTAGGATTCACAATAGAGCCTATACCTTTTATCTTTTCTAGTAACATATTTGCACCATATCTAATTCATTTCCATAAAGAGGAATTACTTGATAGAAATTAACTTCTTCGCCATTTAAAAGAGTACATTTTGTATATTCTTCTTTTAAACATTGAATTTCTGTTAGTATAGCTGAACATAATTTTGTATCATTAGAAAAATACTCCCCATTGTCTATAGTATGTCCAAAACCTAACCAAGTATCATTAGTAATTGGTAACCTAGCTAAATCTTTGAGTAAACGAATTGGCCAATACCACTTCTCATTTTGTAAATCGTCTTGATTTAAACTCCAACTTTTTGGCAAAGCAATAACAAGCTCTGCACGTTCTAAATTATATTTAGATAGATTATTTGGCACACTCATACGATGAGCCCCCATACCCATGGTAACTAGGATATAAAAGTCTCTATTTTTACAAGGCGGTACTATACAAATATCTACATGTATATCAGGAGAAATTATTTCATGAAATACATTTTCAAACTTGCCAAAATGCTGCTGTATATACTTTTCTATGGAGTTAATCTCTTCTTTTGTATAAATTTTAGGAAAAACATTTTCTTTATTAGAACTATTCATTTAATGACTCCCAAGAAATTTTTAAAGTCATCTGATCGTTAGGAAGTCCTACACCAGGGCTACGACTAATATTGTGTTTATCTTCTGCAGAAAAACCTATAGTTTCTCCATCTTGTAATTCAACATTACTTTTTAGTACATAAGAAGCAATATCTGAAATAAAATCTCGCAACTTACTTAAAGATGTATTAGCACCTAAAACTTCTAACTCATCTTTACCAAAAACATCCATGCCATAAGTATAAGCATTTAAACCATTATTATCTTGCCAAAGACCAAACCAAATCCAATTAAATATAGGTAAATCCCCATCTAACATTACATCTGCAAAATCTTCATAGAAAGAAGGTTCAAATACTACCCCGCTAGTATAAATACCAGTAGTATATTTTTGCTGACAACAAGCTGCTAATATTTTAGTATAGAGCATACCTCTATCTATAAGCTCTTTCTTTTTATCTAGCACTGCTACCATAAGATGAGCTTTATGCTCTTTAGCAACTTTTACAGCATCTTTCCACATATAGTTATTTTCTGCATTGATTAAAGCTTCATCATTTGGTATTGGAAAATTCATCATACTAATAGCAACAACCATATCATCAATCTTAAACACCAATGTATCTTCAGCTTTATCATTGTTTTCTATGGAGACTTTCCACTTTTCTTCCATATCTTGAATAAATTGCTGCTTATCCCACACTCCTTTAGATAAAAGAACAAATCCAGCAAAAACACCTGTATGTTTAGACTTTCCTTTATTCATATCTTCAACAGCACTACTATTTTGCTCTATAAGCTCTTTCATTATAGTAATTCTCCTTTTTATTCATTGCTTAAAACTTTTTTCTAAAATTACTTTCAACAGCATTTTGTTAAATATTTAGGAGGCACTGCTTTTGTTAACCATACTCCATTAGCAGATAAATAAAAAATCCACCCATCTATATACATTTGCCTTGCATCAACTTGATAAATTATAGGCTCTCCATGTCTCATTCCTACATTTTTAGCAGTATCTTTATTTGTAGACAAATGCACATATAAACGATTCTTTGATATTAAGCCCTTACTATCAATTGAAGATGTAAAATTTTTTGCTGTTCCATGATACAAAATTGCAGGTGGCTCAATTTCTAAAAGTTCAACATCAACTTGAATGGAATGACCTTGATTGGCTCTAATCTTTGTCTCATCTTCATTAAATGAATATCGCTGCTTATTATCACTTATCACAATCTTTTTTAAGATACTAAAATCTATAGGATACTTTTTACTAATACCATCAAGAAGTTTTCTTACATCAGCCCAACCTTGATTATCTAATTTAATACCTATAACATCCGGTTTATGTCGTAAAATTAAGCTCAAATATTTACTAATTTTTATAAGATCAAAATCTTCTTCTTTCATCTTTTATCCCTATGCTCAATATGCTAAATAAAATTATAAAAATGAAATTTTAAAAAAAATTTATAACTAAATTAAAAGATAACAGCAAAAAATAGAAAAAATCAAAGTTTTTATAAAAAATACTAATAATCTTAAAATTGATACTATGATCATATTTTATAAAATTAAATTAAAACTATATTCTATGTATATTTACAAGATTCTTATTTATAAAGAATTTAATAACATATTGTTTGCAATATAAAATATATACAAAACATCAATATGATTAGCAGTTTTTTTATTTTTAAAATATACCATTAAAGCTAAAAAACAATAAAGTATTAAGAATTACTCTTAATTTTTTTCAAACTCCCATCCATAAAGAGTATTATCTTCTCCAAGAAATAACATGCTGCCACTTAACATACAACAATCTTTTACAATAACTCTATTATTGTTACACATTAAAATAGCCTCTTGTTCTAATTCTAAGTTATTTTCTTTTAAACTGAAAAAATAAAATTTATTATATTCCTGATAACCACCTTGAAATAAAAATACTTTTTTACAAGGGGCTATTGAAAAAGCCATGCTTCCTGTTAAAGGATGATCAAAGGCTAAATCTTCTTTAAAGTTTGTTTTTACCAAACTAAAATCATCATAATAATAAAACCATAAATTTTCTTCATTATCTAAACTGATAGCATAACAATCATAAATTGGATACTTATCATTCTTCCAAATAACAGTACCATCTGATGTCCATGCTATTAATCCACACTTACCAATAGGATCTGACCAACCATAATTACCAAATATTCCTTCATCAAAATATCCTGTTATAATAGTGCCATCTTTTTTAACTATACAGTTTTCAATACCATCGCCTAAACAAAAACGAGATTGTATTGTTCCATTACGACTAATAATCCATGCATTAGAGTCAGGTCCTTGTTCTCGATAAGCACTTCTAGCACCTAATAAAAGAAAATTATCATTAAGTAATCTTAAAAAATGAAACTGAAATTTTAAGATACCAAGATGAAATAATTTAGTTTCTAATACTCTTTGTTCTATCCAATTTATCTTAATCTCAACTACAATATAATTAAAAGGAGCTATAAGCCAATCTTTTGATGGTTCTTTAGAAGGCTGTACTATAAGAAGATAAATATTTTGATTCCAAGCAACAGTAAAATCTACTAACTCTGCATTTTCTAAATTATTATCTTTATATAATTGATTTATATTAATAATAGAGAACAGTAAAAGATCCTTTGTTTTTAAATTATTACTCATATACCTAACTTCTCTTAGCTTATCTTTGCCTATTTAATAATACAAATTTTAAATAATTTTTTATATTCCTTTATAAAGTCTTACCTATATAATAATAGATTATATTATTTGCTTTTATATTTTAATTCACCATCATAGTATTGTCTTTCCCAAGTAGTTTCAAACTCATCTTGAGATATCAAACTAGCATAAAACTCTTCACCCCAAATATGATTGTTAAACTCATCTATAGTAGGAATTGGAATAATTTCAATAACCCCCTCATAAAGATCATTAATATTATGAGTATGTCTATCTCTAAAAATATCAATAGAACGTAAAGCTAATCGCTCATTATCTACATTAACTTCATATAAAATAACTACAGGTTCTCCTTTTGGAGCATCCTGCCAAAATAGTTTGACATATTCCATATTAATATTACTCCTTTCATAAAATCACAAATTACATCAATGATAATCTAATAGCTGCTATATTTAATTACATTTATAGATACAGAGCTCTTTTTCTTTGTTACATTTACTATAAAAATAAAGATTACTTTGTTTTTCATCAAAGAATAATGCTATCTTTCCTTTCCATTTTAATTGTTCTATATCAACACCTAATGCTTGTAATGTCTTATCAATTTTAATAGGATCTCTAAGTATACAGCTTCTATTGCACTCACATAAAGCTTCAAAAAGCATAAGAACTAAAAAATCTTCAATATTACCAGTACATTTAGCAAAACTTATAAAATCATCATTAGTTGAAATATATACTGGTGGATTCTCAATACCTTTTTTTAAATCACTTAACTTAAAGCTAGCATTCCATACTCCTTGGTTTTCATACCAAATAAGTACATAATTATCAGTTATTGATGACCATTTATCTTTAGTAAGCTGCCAAAGCTTAAAGTAAACACTATCTTTTAAAGAATTATCCTGTGCTTTTTTAAAATCTTCTTTTTGTTCTTCAATAATCTCTTGCAACCAAAAGTAGGATGTTTGAATTTCGTTAGGTGGGTTAATATTGTTATACCTATAATTAATCTTATTCTTACCGTAATTTCTTAAATAATAACAATAAGCTTTTGGTAATACAGCTCCTATATTCTTTTCTGCTATTTTAATCTCTTCATAATTAAAGCCTAAAAAAGGCTTTTCACTAACAAACTCCATAAGTTCATCTATGTTTATTTGATATTGCATAGTATTAAATCCTAATAGTTTACCTATTAATTTAAAATTAAAAGTTTTTAATATCTATCTTTAAAAATTGTAACACAATTATATTCTATAAGTATTTATCATTAATACCATCAATTTATAAGATAAGCTTAATATGTTTTACATATAAAATATTGTTTGCAATATAAAATATATTATTAGTAATAATTTGTTCTGCCCCTAAATATAGATACTAAATTAAATAAAATACTAACAATAGTAGTTATCTAAACGTTATAATTTATATAGTAAATAAAATTACTAAATAATCAGCCTTTATTTAAAGGCATTAAATCTAATTTTTTATATAAAATATGAACAAAGAGCAAATTATGAATAAAGTTATTTCTTTAAAACAATTTTATTTAACATATGCAAATACAAGATATCGCTCTCATGTTGTAGTAGTATTTCTATTAAGCCTTATAAGTGCAATCATTACTACTATTATAAGTATTTATAATTTAAACTATGTTTATCTTATTGATGCAGCAGTATTACTTTTTTTAAGTTTAGGTATCTATATTTATTTAAGCAGACTATGTTCACTTGCACTTTTTATTTATGGCTGCATTAATTTAATTATAAACTTAATTGATAAAGGAGAATTTTCAGGATGGCTAATTGCCTTTATAGGATTACTAGCTATAAGAACAACATTTAAGCTTCATTTTGATTATAAGAAGTATTTAAATTCCACAATACCACAGGCACTTAAACACAATAATTTCTCTGAACAAAATGTAGATATTTCTGATTATAAAAAATATCTTGAATCTACAATTCAATCTGAAGTTAAACAAAATACTGATGATTTTTTTGAAAATACTAAGCAAAAAACAAATGTTGAAGCCAAACTGCTAATTGCTACAATTGCCCCTTTTATCTGTATGTTTATAGGTATAGCTATTATATATCTGCCTTTAATGCCATCTCTTTACAATATGCTAATAGCTATGGCTAATAACACTAAGGATCTTCTTAATATCATGAGTATTTGGTATATCCTTATTATTTTTTCTGTAGTATTAGCTACACTTTTAACTTTGTATGGAACTCGTATTTCTATACAGCATGGAATGAAAACAGTAAATGCCATGAAGCTTGCTATAGTGTGCCTTATATTTCCAATAGGCTTAGGCAGTGCAATGATTGTAAGTGAAGATGTTTTTCAACTATTATCTAAAGCAAGAGCTGATGTTAAGCAAATAAACACTAATAAGCTTAATGAAATAAAAGTTTTTATTAATCCAAAGACAACAACTCAACGTTTTGAAGGACCATTTTCTAGTGGTCAAATGGATTCAATTGCTGTATATGGAGTTATTAGTGAAGATACCAATTATAAATGGCTGCAAATAAAAGTACCTCTTTGTCTTAATTTTAAACTTGATCAAAATAAGATTTTTAAAGCAGGAAAAAGTGTAGCTTGGAATAGAAAAAATGCAAAACAATATCTAGTTCGCTATACTGATCAATTTAAACTTGTTGTATCTATAGAGCCTATTAATTAAATTTATCTTTTTTAAATAACTTAAAAGCAAACAAATAGTTAAGGCAGATATTTAAAAAACTCTGCCTTAAAAACTTTATTTAACCTACAATATTACAGCTTTGTATTCCTTTTTCAATATTACCAAAAATCTCAATAGAATGTCCCCAAAACATATCATCATCAGAATAATAGACTGTAAATTCACCATCATCTGTAAAACTTAAACTGTCAATAGTTATTCTTTTAGCAAATTCGTCTTCACTTATAGTATTTTTATCTTCTTCAGCCCACTCATTTGCAAGCTCAGTAAGCTCTTTTGCTGCAGTCTTTTTCATAAGCTCATCCCAAACTTCAGCTTTTGACACCATATTTCTTGCAGCAACTAAAGCATTATCCCAAGAATCTTTATCCTCTATATCAACAGATACTATAAGATTGACATTTTCTTTACCCCAAGCTATATCCGTTTCTAACCAATCAAACTCACGATTTAAAACAAGCTCTCCTAAAATATCATCACAATATACAACTTTCTTTTGATATTCATATAAAATATCCTCAAGCTCTTTACAACTTGGATTATTATCTAGTACATCAGATACATAGTAGCAATTAACTTTATTTTTTTGAGCTCCTTTAGGTATTTGACTGTCTAATAATTTTCTTAATCTAAGTTTGTAAATATGCTCTTTTTTTAAACGCCCAAAACCTAAATCTGTATTTAAATCTTCTTTATTAATTGTCCACTTAAGTGTTCCTTCTCTTCTATCTAGTACTCCATTATTACAAAATACCATTGCATAGCTTGAAGCCATCATCTCTAAAAAACCTTTATTATGTCCTGCACCTATACAATGTTTAATTAAAACAAAAGCATCCTGCTCTTTTTCTTCAAATCTCTTTATAAAATCATCAAACATAAAATCTCCTTATTACTAAATTGCTGTTTAATACCTTTATTATCAAATTTAACCTAAAAAAGTATAATTTTGCTACCTATATTAATATATCAAATAATTCACACCATAGTAAACTATAGATGATATAATCAAACAATAGTTAGGTTCTGAAATAAGAAAAAACTAGCTATTAAAGATATAACTTACTTTTCTTCTATTTTACTTTGCAAAATAACTAAAAAAATCCTAATTGTTATTTAAAACAAAATTGCATAAAAACTAGATTAGTAAGGTTTCATTATATCTACATAAATTAAATTGATCTCTTATTTACAATTAACAATAAGTAAGAATTTTAAGCAGATCTAAGAGTTAAAAACATGCATAATATAATAAAAGCTATTAAAGAAGTAATTGATAAAAATATAGAAATATATTTACCTCATATAAAAAACAGTGATTTAGAAGATAATGGTGCAATTTTTTATATGAATGCACAAAATGGAACAGAATTTGATTGGTTTATCAATGACAGACTTCCTTTTTTCATGGTGTTCTACAAAGACAAAGATAATATGGGAGCTGCCAAACTAGCCTTATATAATACAGGAGAAATACGAGTATACATCTATGGTGAGCAAGGAAAAAAGCTAGTTAAAATGGAAAAAGAGCTTTTAAATTTAAATAAAATAGAATTGTTAAAATTAGCTGCAATACTTACTTATCAAGCAGATGATAAAAAGATATGGAACAAAGATATTAGCCATATATACACAGATATTAATATTACTGATAATGAACTTAAAGAGTTTAGTGATAGAGAAAAAAATCATACTGTAATGAAAAATAGGATGAATATCTGTAACTTATTTGCTGTTGTTTCAAAGAAAATAACAGAAGAAGGTTGGAAAGTTGGATATATGGAAAGAAATAAACCTCATGATAAAGATGATAGTGGTTGGTTTTTTGCTTCTGGCAATGAAGATGATAAGTATCTTTCAGATCCTAAAAATTTAATACTACTTGAAGTTGGAGCTGTATGGCAGCAGTTAGATAAAGATATCTTTAAATATATTGATATGCCTATAGAAACAAAATTAATTAGAATATCATCAAATGAATTTGAGATAGATAAAAACAATAAAGAAATATATATGGTAAAAAGAGAAGAGTAAGTCTTTAATTTTCAACTATATTAGAGTTTTTATCAATATAAAACCAATTAGTGCTATTTACTTCATAGTGCTCACCAACCTTTTTAAATGAACCTTTTAAAGTAACTTTAGCTTTACCATTTTCAAAAGGAAAAGCAAAAAAGAACTGGGGCTTAATTACTACAATACCTTGCTCATTAGCAAAACCAAATAAACCATTATCATCTATAATTCTAAATAGCCCCTCTTTTACATAATCATCTCCATTATCATATTTATATACATAATAATTAGTCCCCTTAAGAGCTCTAGTATAAGATGGCATAGCGTAAACGAAACTAGAGAATAATAACAATACTATACTAAAATATTTTAAAAACATAACTTAACTACTTTTCCATCCTAAAAACTCATAAGCTCAATTTTAAACTAAAAATAGCGATTATTAGTATTGATTATCAAATATAATAACATCACATTTGATACATAAAGGTTGCCTTAAATTCCTCAAAGGTTGGATGTGGGTAATCTATATTATTTAAACTCTTATGTTCAAATACTACACTATTATAGGCTCTTGTTGTATTGGGTTTATACTTAACATTACTTAAAAACTTCTGCAGCAAGATATTACTTGGAAACTTTGCAGTTAACCTCTCTAAACTCTCTATATAATAACTGCGAGTCTTAAAACTAAATGATAAAGGATCAAGCTTCTCTACAAGTCTCTCAATTCCAACAAAGTCTTGCTCCTGCATTGCCTGCTCAAACTCAAGCACTTTCTCACGCTCATATTGAAATTGCTGACGCTGCTCTATACTGAAATCCTCTATTTTATCTAAAACAGAAGTCACATATGCCATTAAATATTGCTTAAAGTCAGTTAGAGACTCTTTGTACTCAGACCAAAGCACAGATCGGTATGGACGAGGTTCAGAAAGAAGATTATATTGCTTAGCCTGCTCATTAGTACAAGGATAGGCATAGTCGTAATCAATATTAGTACAATGACACATGCCTCGCTCTGTACCATTTAAAATCATGTAAATATCAATAGAACAACCTTGATTGGCTATAAACAGTTGTCCATTGTTCATAAGTTTTTGCTCTAACTCATCATAATATTTATCAAAAAATTGTTCCTCCCATTCATTAAAAGATAATTTTTGCTCTTGAGGACTATCTTGTTTGTATTGCTCGTAGAGCTCTTCCTCATCTGTATTACTAAGCTCAAACCACTCTTGAGCTACCTTATTAAATAGCTTAGCATTCTCATCACTATATATACTTGTTACTTTAAGATGCTCATAAAGTGGCAAATGGAAAGGAGAAATACCATAGGCAGGTCCTGCACCCCCATTACCTAATTTAGTTAAATAAGTTTTATAATCTTCAGGCAGATTAATCTGCATAATCTCTTCCCATGCCGCAAGCTCTGATTCATTAAGTACAGGCTTAAAGATATGAGCATGACCCCATGAGCCAAAAAGTTTGTACTCCATATCAAAAAAGGCAGCTTTTCTTACTGCTTCTTGAATATATTCAACATCTAGCATAGCTATTCCTTATTTTAATCTTGCCATGGTTCTTTATTATATTACATAACTATCAATACATCTTACACATGTATTATATATGTACACTTAAACTATTTAAAATTTAATTTAATTTTAAAAATAATTTTTGCAAACAGTATAATAGTAAAAAATTATTAAATATATTTAAATTAAATCCCCTATCCATTAAAGTATGATAAATCAGTAAGCTTTTTTGCTTTTTCAAACTCTTGAAGACGCATTTGCCATGCTTTAGAAGATTTTGGAAAATCATGTATGCACAAGCGTATAATCTGCATTATCTTTGTTCTTATCAAATTTTGAGCATCAATATCTGAAGTTTCAAGCATCTCTTGCAGTTTTTTAAGCTCAAAATGAAGTAAACGTTCTGCACAATACTCTCTTAAACTGCCTTGTTGACTCCAAAGTCCAGCACTATAACAGCGTATAGCTTCATCTTTATCCATAGGACCGCCTTGTCCGCTTTCATAAAGATAAGCTAATAAAGCATTGCTGTCAAAAATATCATAAGGTGCCGTAAGCTTAAAATAATAGCGGCTTTTTTCATAGTCAATATCTACACCATTTCCATAAAAGTACATAAATCCAAGCATATAACAAGCAGTTAAGCTCATAAAGGTTAATCTTTGAAATACCTTAAGTGCATAATTTTTGTTAATTGCCACTCCTTGACCATTTAAGAACATAATACCAATAGAACAAAAGATACTCATGTCTTTTGGCTGCAATAAATGATAAAGATAAAATAGCAACCAACCAAACTCAAAATTTTGAAAATCAAATTCATTCTCATTGTATTTACTACAAACAATACATGAGCTTTCTCTAATTGCTAAAGGATGTAATTGACGAGCTGCTAGTAATAAGTACTTTTTTGCAAGATCTTCGTTAACAGGACTTGTATCTTTAAGGTTAGCATATTCAACAAGTGCCAAATCTAATCCTAAATTAGCAGCTCTTTGTAAATAGCTTTGACGAATAAGTAAAGATTCATTTAAGAATACAGAAGTAAATTGTTTTTTACATAACCATGCTAACATAAAGCAGCTCAAAGGCTCAGAGTGAGCTGCTGCAAGCTGTAACTGAAGAAAAGCACGATGAAACTTAGTATCTACATCAAAGTCTTGAGCATCTATTCCTAAAAACGCACAGCAAAAAGCAATAAATAACCCTAACTTTTCTCCCTTTAAAGCTAATTTCCAACCTTTAAACCATAAATTATGAAAATCAGTTTGCTCTTTTAATATTTGAGATAACAAAAAGTCAATTTCATTAACTTCATTAACTTTATTAGCAGTAGTTTCTAAATCTATAGTAGCCATACTATTATAGTTCACTCTAGCTTTTATATAATCTGATACCTCCTTAGGGAGCTTTATATCAGACAAGCTTTGACTAAGTTGTTCTTCATCTTGCAAAAGCTTTGGATATTTTATATCCCTACTATTTTGAGATATTGCTCTAAGCTTTGGGAAAATCTGAGCAAACTCTAATTTCGTAGCAGATAAACCATTAGGAGTTAAAGCTGAGATCTTAACTATCTGCTCAAGCCTACTAGCTATATTGCTATAACTTGGTTTAAGACTTATAGCCTCTATACTTAGGTCATTTGGAATATGAAAAAGCTCATCACCTAAAAATAAATCATCTACATACTTTTTTTCATCTTTAGATAAAAAACAATCTTGCTTATCAAAACTTGCTGTCAGCTCTGCTATCATATGTTTAGGATCAAGAATAGCAATCTGTTTATAGCTTTTGTTATCAAAAGACTCTTTTTGTAAGAGATAGGCATTGTAATTTTGATCAGAGCTAATGACTTGACGACAATGCAAGAGTAATTTAGGAAGCTTACTGTTAAAAGCAAGTATATCAGGCACTTGCTGTCTTAGAGTTTTATAAGCTAAAGAGCGTTGAATCAAAGCATGACAAACTAACTTTTTTATAAACTTATTAATATTTGATATTTGGCTTAGTGTATATAAAGTGAGTCTTTTTTCAGGCACTTGTTGTCTTAATATTTCTCTTAAAGTTTCCTTATTAATAGCCTGTGGTTCTGTTTGACCTTCAAATCTATTGCTAAGTATAAAATCATTGCTAAAAATTGCTTTCTTATTTGCACCCATCTTGTTTATATCTACCCTTATCTTTGCTATTTTATATAATTTAAAAACTATCCATTCTTTAACTCATTATAGCCATTAAAATATAAAAAACTAAAAACTACTTTAAATAATTGTACCAATACTCAGCTTTATAACAGCTTTTTTTATTTTGCTCATTAAATTCAAATATAGTAAAGATGATATAATTAGCACCTTCCATCAAAGGCTCGCATTCTGGTTATAGTATCTTACAAATATAAATATGATATAATAAAACGCAGGCAGCATAGAGTTCCATTAACGTTATAGTATCCTTACAAATATAAATATGATTACGGCAAACTTACCATCCGATTTAGATCACACTTTTTGTATTAGAAGCTTTTAACTCTCATAAAAGTGTGTTT
>CALXNP010000056.1 GCA_944389785.1 uncultured Anaerobiospirillum sp. | reverse complement strand
TTATGAACTTTAGTAATAAATGCCACGAAGAATCGCATAAAATCAATGAATGGTAGTTTTCATGCGATACTACTAAAAAATGAAGGTTATTTTATTATATGAATTTAAAACATTATTAATTAAGTTATATTTCACCAATTCTTTGCATTTTTTAATGTTTTAGTCATATTATTTGTTTTTGTGCTAAATATAGTAAAGATCTTACTATGTTTAGTAAATTAAATATAACTATTTGAAAAATTTATTAAATATTATTTTTTAATATTAAGACATAGAATTTAAATTAAGTATATTTTTTATATAGATACATAAATAACGTGATTTTAACTCACTTTTTTTAGTTTTTTAGAAAAAAATTATAGATCTAGTATAGGTAAAATTGATATTATGTGCATGCATTGTACATAGAATTACTAAGCGTTATATACTTCAAAAAGATACAACAAGCTTAAGTAAGATATACGATATTGTTTTAGTTATGTTATAAGGGTATTACGATATGGCTCGTGGAGTAAACAAAGTAATATTAATAGGAAATTTAGGTGATGAACCATTATGTAGAACAACACATGGTGGCTGCTCAGTGACAAATATCTCAATGGTTACAAATGAGGTTCGTCGCAATATAGATACAGGTGAAACAACAGAATATGCAGAATGGCATCGTGTTGTAATGTGGGGTAAACTTGCAGATATAGCAAAACAATATCTTCATAAAGGCTCACAAATTTATATTGAAGGTAAACTAAGAACAAGATCTTTCCTTGATAAGCAAGGTCAAAAACGCTCAGTAACAGAAGTTGTGGCTGATGAGATGCAAATGTTAGGATCAAGACCTGTTGCAATGGGTGCTCCTTTACCACAAGGTAATACTTATCGTCGTAATATGAATCAAGGTATGAATTCATATAACAATATGGGTAATATGCCAATGGGTAATATGAATCATGGTATGGCTATGAATAATAACTATGCTAACTCAAATATGATGCCAGGTCAAAGTCCTTACAATATGGGAATGTCTACTAATGCATATGCTCCTGTTGCTCAAAATATCTACGATCAAGGCAGTCAAATGCAAAGCCCTATGATGGATGATATAGATAATGCACTTTTAGGTGATGTCGATCCTATGGGTGGCATAGATGGCATTGACAATATGGGAAATATTGACAATAAAGTAGATGGTATGGATATGGGTTCAAAGGACATTAAGAAAAATGATCAAGAACCTGATACAAAGATGCAAGAAGATGAAATTCCATTTTAATTAGTGGTTTTGTTTAAAGGTTTTATGTTAGGCTAGATATAAATGTTTAAAAAACTTCGTGGCATGTTTTCAAATGATCTATCAATAGATCTAGGAACAGCCAATACTTTAGTGTATGTTAAAAATAAGGGCATTGTCTTAAATGAGCCTTCTGTAGTTGCTGTTAGATTAGATCGTAATGGTGGAGCTCAAAGAAAAGTTGATGCTGTAGGTAAAGCTGCTCAAAGAATGTTAGGTCGTAATCCTGATAATATTGAAGTTATTCGACCTATGAAAGATGGTGTAATTGCAGATTTCCAATATACAGAAAAAATGCTGCAATATTTCATAGATAAAGTTTTATCAGGTTCACACTTTTTCCCTTTTAAGCCATCTCCTCGTGTACTAGTATGTGTACCTTGTGGTGCTACTCAAGTAGAAAGAAGAGCGATTAGAGAGTCTGTTGAAGGTGCAGGTGCCTCAGAGGTCTTCTTAATTACAGAACCTATGGCAGCAGCTATTGGTGCAGGTTTACCAGTATCTGAAGCTTATGGTTCTATGATTGTAGATATTGGTGGTGGTACTACTGAAGTTGCAATTATTTCTTTAAATGGTGTTGTGTATTCAAGTTCTGTGCGTATTGGTGGTGATAGATTTGATGAGGCTATTATTAATTACGTCAGAAACACTAAACGCTATGAAATTGGTGAAGCTACAGCTGAACAAATTAAAATTGAGATTGGTTCTGCTTATGCTGAGCAAGAGATGCATGAAAAAGAGGTTAGAGGTAAATCAGTCGTTGAAGGTGTACCTCGCTCCTTTACTTTAAATTCAAATGAGATCTTAGAGGCTTTAGCAGATCCTATCAAGGGTATTGTTTCAGCAGTACGTGTAGCTTTAGAAAAATCACCTCCAGAGCTTGCTGCTGATATTGCAGAAAGAGGTATGATGTTATCAGGTGGTGGTGCCTTGTTACATAATCTTGATAAGCTTTTACGTGAGGAAACAGGTATTCCTGTAATAGTAGCAGATGAGCCTTTAACTTGCGTAGCTCGAGGTGGTGGCCGTGCACTTGAAATGTATGATGCTCAAGACAATGAGATATTTGATTAATAATTAAAAGACCTCTTAAAGAGGTCTTTTTATAAAAACTTACCATGCCTAATATAAAACAAAAAAGTAATTTATTTATAAAAGTTAGATATATTCTATTAGTTATTTTAGCTATAGCTTTAATGGTTGCTGATGTCAGATTAAAAGCCTTACGTGATTTTAGAACCTATTTAGAAACAGCTTTATATCCTGTACTTATTATTGTTAATATTCCAAATTTAATTTCTCAAGAAGTAAAAGTACAATTTAAGAGCAGAGCTCAGTTAATTGAAGAAAATGAGAGATTATCTTCAGAAAACTATATGCAAAGGGCAGATCTTTTACGTTTACGTGCACTAGAAAATGAAAATGAGGCAATGCGTCGTATATTAAATTCACCTTTACAGCATTTAGCCCGTAAGATTTTTGCAGAAGTTATTAATGTAGATACAGATCCTTATTTAAAAAGAATAGTGATTAACAGAGGTTCATCTGTAGGTGTATATGTGGGTATGCCTGTTATTACAGATCAAGGTTTAGTAGGTCAAGTAATAGATACAAACTATGCTTCTTCTAGAATTTTACTGCTTGTTGATTCAAATAGTTCAATTCCTGTGATTAATGAAAGAAATAATATAAGAGCTATTGCTAGTGGTACAGGATCTGCTGATGAATTAATTTTAACTAATGTGCCAAGATCTGCAGATTTTCAGGTAGGTGATTTACTATTATCTTCTGGTTTAGGTGGAGTATATCCAGAAGGTTATCCTGTAGCTATAGTAACGGATACAGGTTTTAGTGAAGGTCAAGTTATAGATGGAGTTAAAGCAAAACCTATTGTAAATACAGATAAAATAAAATATGTGCTATTATTCTTCTATGAAAATATAGGAGAAGATTTAGATAATTCTACAGTTACACCAAAACAAATAAGTGATGATAAGTATATTTTAAGAAAAAATAGAGTTAATGAACTAATTGAATCAATGAATCCTGCACAAAATAAACAAGGTCAATAATATGGATAATGTAAAAGATAGTGGAAATAAAATTTATAGTATGTTTATACCAGTAGTGCTTATAGCTTTAATTTTAGATATTTTCTATTTAAATGAAGTTATAGATATGTGGCGTCCTAGTTTTTGTGCTTTAGTTTTAATTTTTTTTGCAAGTTTTGATCCTTATAAAATTAAAATTGAAATTGCTTTTATTGTAGGTATTATTTTAGATTTATTAATAGCATCACCATTAGGTTCTTTTGCTTTTATTTTTGCTACACAAATTTTTATTATTGTTTCTCAATTTAAACGTTTTTATCTTTATGCTATCTATCAGCAGGCTATAATTATAGGTATTTCCACTTTTATTACTTATGCAGTGGCTTATTGGTTATTACATTTAATAGGAGTGCCTAATTATAAATTAGCTTTTGTACAAAGAGCTATAAGTACAACAGTATGCTGGCCTATTATCTTTTTATTAATGTCTTTTTTATGTAAGTTTTTTGCTATTTATAGTCCTTTTTCTAATGAGAATAAATAATGAAAGAGTATGATTTAATTTTAGCTTCAAGTTCCCCAAGAAGACATCAATTTATTAAACAATTAGGTTTTAATTTTATTGTCATTAGTCCAGACATAGATGAAAGTGTTAAGGCTAATGAAAGTCCATATGAGCATG
The DNA here is from genome assembly GCA_944389785.1 of uncultured Anaerobiospirillum sp. GTDB lineage: Bacteria > Pseudomonadota > Gammaproteobacteria > Enterobacterales > Succinivibrionaceae > CALXNP01. The sequence continues at coordinate 11,795 of CALXNP010000056.1, read as the reverse complement.
TGCATAGATTAGCTTGTAATAAGTGTCACAGTATTAGTTTAGAGCATTATAATGATTTAGTTTTAGCTGCAGATACTATTGTAGTTGTTGATAATGAGATTTTAGGTAAACCTAAAAACCAATCTGATGCTAAGGCTATGTTATTAAAATTACAAGGTCGTGAGCATGAGGTATTAACTGCTGTATGTGTAGCTAAAGCAGGTAAACAAAAATCTTTTGTATGTACTACTAAAGTAGTGTTTGCACCTTTATCAGAACATATAATTGATGAGTATCTTAAAACTCATGAAAGTGATGATAAATCAGGTTCTTATGCTCTACAAGGTATTGCAGCTATGTTTGTGATGGAGGTTAAAGGTTCTGTAAGCTCAGTTGTGGGGTTGCCTGTAGCACAAACAAGAGAGCTTTTAGAGGATTTTGGCTTATTTTATAAGTTTACAGGATAATATGTATGCAACAAAATGAAATTTTTGACATAAATAAAAAACTTATATTAGATCCAAATGAAGTGGATTTAGAGTTTTTAACTGCTCAATTGTCTTTATTGAATAAAACAAAAATTGATTTTGGTGATTTATTTTTTTTACATCAAACTAAAGAGCGTTTTAGTTTAGATGAGTCAATTGTCAAAAGTGGCAGCTTCTCTATTGAATGTGGTGTAGGTATTAGAGCTGTAATTGGTGAAAAAACAGGTTTTGCGTATTCAGACAGTGTAGATAAGGATTCTATTTGTGATTGTATAAAAGCAGCTCGTTCTATAAGCAGTGGTCATAATTGTGATCGTGCTGCAATTAATATTGATGTTATAAAACATAAGCCTTTATATACACATAAAAATCCTCTAACTTCTATTGCACAAGAGCGTAAAATTGAGTTATTAAAATTATTAGATAATAAGGTTAGAAGCAAAGACCCTAGAGTAATTCAAGTTAGTGCTACTATTAATTCATCATACAGACATATGCTTATTCTTGATAATGATGGTAGATTGCATGCTGATATTAAACCTTTTGCTCAAATTGTAGTCAATGTCATTATGAAGCAAAAAGACAGAATAGAAAGTGGTTATACCTCAAAAGGTGGAGCTTATTTATTAGATAATTTTGATAGTGAAACTGTAATTGAGTCTTTAGCTAATGAGGCTATACGTATAGCTAGTGTTAATCTTGAGGCACAAGAGGCACCATCTGGTACTATGAATGTAGTTTTAGGTAGTGGTTGGCCTGGCGTATTAATTCATGAAGCTGTAGGTCATGGTTTAGAAGGCGATTTTAATCGTATTGGAAGTTCTTTATTTAGCAATAAGATAGGACAACAGGTAGCATCAAAATCTTGCACAATTATAGATGATGGTACTATGCTAGATAGACGAGGTTCACAAAGTATAGATGATGAAGGCAGTCCTAGTGCCCATAATGTCTTAATTGAAAATGGTATTTTAAAATCTTATATGATGGATAGACAAAATGCTTTACTTATGGGAGTTTCAACTACTGGTAATGGTCGTCGTGAATCTTATAATTGTCTGCCTATGCCACGCATGACTAATACTTATATGCAAGTAGGTAATTATTCTAAAGAAGAAATTTTAAGTACAGTAAAAAAAGGTATTTATGCAACTAATTTTGCAGGTGGTCAAGTAGATATTACCTCAGGTCAATTTGTATTTAGTACTTCAGAGGCATATTTAATTGAAAATGGTAAAGTTACCACACCAATTAAGGGTGCAACCTTAATTGGTAATGGACCAAAGACTATGTGTGAAGTATCTATGGTTGGTAATGACCTAAGTTTTGATGCTGGTGTTGGTATATGTGGTAAACAAGGACAATCTTTGCCTGTAGGTATAGGTCAGCCTACATTAAAGATAGATGCCTTAACTGTTGGTGGTTCTAATCTTGCTTAAGAGCATTTTTTAACTCTTTTACTTTAGCACTAAGATCTGGTACATTAATGCCAGATCTTTTAACCTCAGATTTAATAAATTTAAATAATGTTCTAACATTTACCTTATCTGCAGCATCTTTTTTAACTTCGTCACTGGCTTTTTTTACAAGATTTCTAAGTTTATTTCTATCAGTATCAAGTATACGAGAGCAAAAATCATTAATGCCTTCAACTCCTGCTAAAATTAGGTACTCACGCCAAATTTCAAAACGCATAGTATTAGGATCTTCTTTAGAAGTTGCATTAACATTATCTACTTGATCAAAAATACTCTGATAGTCACTATCTCTTAATAATTTAGCAGCGTATTGTAATTGTCTTCTTCTTTCATCAGAAGTTCTCTTTAATTTTCGTGCAATTACAAAAGCCTCTTTGATGTCATTATCAATAAAATTAATACGTTTAAAAGCCTCATCACCTAAATTAGCAATTTTATCAGCAAAATTTCTAATTTTTTGTGCTTGTCGTTTATGAGCACTGCGGCTCATCTCATCAGGTTGTGTATCAAAACCTTCAAAATGCTCTTGAACTGCCATGAAATCTCCAATCATTTTTGCTATTATTTTTGATAAAATAGCAAAACTTATATAAAAGATCAAAAGTGGATGTAAAATAATGAGCCAATTTTATAATAAAATTCAAAAAAAAGAACAAGAATTTAAAGATAAACTTGAGTTTGCCATTGATTTAGCAAATAAGTTACATGTTACAGGCTATGAGGTTAATATAGCTTCAAAAAAAGGCTTGAGTGTTAGCTCACGTAATTGTGAGCTTGAAAATATTGAGTTTGAGTACGATAGAGCTATGACTATTACTATTTATAATGGTCATAAACAAGCTTATGCTGCAACTACTGATTTATCACATCAAGCTATCAAAGATACAATGCAAGCAGCTTTTGAGTTAACTAAGTATACAAACGATGATCCTTGTAATGCAGTACTTGAAGAACAATATTTATGTAAAGAAATAAAAGATTTTGATGTTTTACATGAAATTGAAGATGATGCTGATGCTGCTGTTAATAGATGTATTGAACTTGAACAATGTGCCCTAGATAAAAAAGCAAAAGGTATTATTAAAAGTAATGGAGCTAATTTTTTCTCTGGTATATATACTAATGGTTATGCTGCTTCCAATGGTTTTTGTGCTGTCAGCAGTGCTAGTAGTAATTCATTAAATTTAAGTTTGATTGGTGAACAAAATGGCAAAATGCAAACTAGTGGTGGTTTTAGCTCACATTGTAATTTAGCTAAATTAGATAGTACAGAGAAAATAGCTAATGAAGCTATTTGTGATACAGTTGATAAGTTAGATGTAGCACCTATAGCTACTGGTGCTTACAATATTGTATTTTCTAAGCAAGCTGCTATTACTTTAATTTCAAATCTATATAAGGCAATTTCAGGATCTTTAATTTATAAACAAAGTTCTTTTTTATTAGATATGCTAGATAAGCAAGTTTTCCCAAACTTTATTAATATAGTAGAAGATCCTTTTGTTGTAGGTCGTTTAGAATCTTCTTGCTATGACGATGAGGGGTGTAAACGCAATGTTACCCCATTAATTGAAGATGGTTATTTAAGAACTTATTTATTATCAAGTTACAGTGCACGTAAGCTAAAAATGCAACCTAATGGTCATTGTGGGGGGTTAGGCAGCGTATTTGTTAAAGCTAAAGAGCAATGTAGTTTTGAAGAACTGTTAGCTAATACAAAGCGTGGTATTGTTGTTACTGAGCTTATGGGACAAGGGGTTGATATTGTCAGTGGCAACTATTCACAAGGAGCTAGTGGTTATTACTTTGAAAATGGGCAAAGAGTACATGCTGTAGATGAAATTACTATAGCTTCAAATTTAAAAGATTTATTTTTAAATATTCAAGCATTAGCTAATGATTATGATTATAGATATAAAACCAAATGTCCTTCATTTATGATAGAGGGTATCACAGTTTCCTCTAAAAGCTAATTAAGATAAAAAATTGCCCTAATTTTTAGTTTAGGGCAATTTAATAGTTTTTAATTTAATAGGTGTTTAACCTATTCATCTAAGGTAATAATTGATTTACCAGTCATTTGCTCTGGAGCTTGCATACCTAAAAGATACAACATAGTAGGAGCAATATCAGATAATCTGCCATCAGCACGCATATGTGCTTTTCTTCCTACATATAAGAAAGGAACAGGTAGATTTGTATGAGCTGTATATGGCTGACCTGTAGTTAAATCTTTCATTCTTTCACAGTTACCATGGTCAGCAGTAATTAAACATTCACCACCAACTTTCTTTAAGGATTCAACTACTTTACCTATACAAGTATCAACAGCTTCAACAGCTTTAATAGCTGCCTCATAAACACCAGTATGTCCTACCATATCACCATTTGGATAGTTGCAGATAATAACATCATACTTACCTGATTCTATAGCCTGACATAGTTTATCTGTCAGCTCTTCAGAGCTCATTTGTGGTTGTAAATCATAAGTTGCAACTTTAGGACTAGGAATTAAAATACGATCTTCACCTTCAAATACAGTTTCAACACCACCATTAAAGAAGAAAGTTACGTGTGCATATTTTTCAGTTTCAGATATACGTAATTGTGTCTTACCATGTTTAGCAAGCCACTCACCTAAAGTATTAGTTAATTGCTCAGGAGGATAAGCACATGCTGTTTGAATATCAGCAGCATATTGAGTTAACATCACAAAGTTAATTTGTGGTGTTACTTTTCTGTTGAAACCATCAAAATCTTTATTTACAAAGCTACGTGTAATTTGACGAGCTCTATCAGCTCTAAAATTCATAAAGATTAAAGCATCACCATCTTCAAGAGGAGCTTTTTCTCCTATAACAGAAGCTTTAACGAACTCATCATTTTCACCACGAGCATAGGCTGCATTTAAAGCATCACTAGCACTATTGTAAGGTTCAAATTCACTAATGCCTTGAGTGATGAGATCATAAGCCTGTTCAACTCTATCCCATCTATTATCTCTATCCATAGCATAATATCTGCCAACCATGCTAGCAAATCTGCCTACACCAAGCTTTTTAAATAATGCTTCAAAGTTATCAATATTGCCTTGAGCAGAACGAGGTGGAACATCTCTACCATCAGTAAAAGCATGGAAATAGATTTTTTTAGCACCACGTTTAGCTGCAAGCTCAATCATAGCTTTGATATGATCTTCATGAGAGTGAACACCACCTTCTGACATCAATCCCATAATATGTACTGCTTTGTCGTGTTTTACAGCATTATCAACAGTATTTACTAATACTTGATTAGTAAAAAAATCACCATCAGAAATAGCTTTGCTAATACGTGTTAGTTCTTGATATACAATACGACCTGCACCAATATTAGTATGACCAACTTCAGAATTACCCATTTGACCATCAGGTAAACCTACATCTATACCAGATGCTTGGATGTCTGTTAGTGCATATTCTTGGTAGAGTTTATCTAAAACAGGTGTCTTTGCGTTAGCTACAGCGTTAAATTCTGTATTTGAATTATGGCCCCAACCATCTAAAATAATAAGGGCTAAAGGTTTTTTATTTGCCATAAGCACTCTCTTATATATCAGATTAAAAAAGAATTCTCTTAGTCATATTTTAGCAATTTATTGCTCTATGTAGCAAATTTAGCAATAAATAAATAAGATATCTTGATAAAGATAAGCGTATTAGTTTAAGCTAAACAATTCATGAATTAATAAAACAAACAGTCAGCTAAATAGCTTGCTTTTAAGCAAGGTTTAGTACATTGAAACTAATAGAGCACTAAGCTATAATAGCAAATTTGATGCTTTAAAGCTTATTAAATAGCTTAGCAATTTTTTTATTTTTGTTAGAACAATCTCTTTTAGTATAGAGGATTTTTTGTGGTTGAGTTTAGTGAGTTAAGTGCTTTTTTCACAAGACACTATATGATGTGTGGCGCATGGATAGTCGTTTTAGTTTTATTGATAACAGTTCAAGCAAAACTATTATTAGCTAGAGTTAGTAAAGCAACTATAAATGCAGCTGTACAGATGGTCAATAAACAAGATGGCATCTTTGTAGATATTAGAACTCCTGATAATTTTTCAAAAGGTCATATAGCTAATTCTGTTAATGTGACTGCTATTGAAATTAAAGCAGGTAAATTAAACAGAATAGATAAGAAAAAAGAAAAGCCTGTTATTATAGTTGGTAAAGATAAACTTGATACAGATAGCTTTAATAGTGCTCGTGAACTAAAGAAAAATGGCTATACTCAAGTCTTTATTTTAGAAGGTGGCATTATTGAATGGAGTGCTGCAAATTTACCTTTATCTGTTAAATAAAATGGAGAGAAAAAATGTCAGATCAAGTAAACAATAATGCAACAAATCAAAATCAAGAGCCTCAAGCTCAATTTGATATCATTCGTATTTATTCAAAAGACTTATCTTTAGAAACTCCAAACAGCCCAGCTATTTTTCAAGATATATGGAATCCTGAGTTAAAAGTTGAGTTTGATGCAAGACCTACACGTATTGATGAATCTAAATATGAGGTTTGTTTACGTGTTACAGTAACTTGTCAAAGTAAGGATAAAGTTGCTTTTATCTGTGAAGTAAATCAAGCTGGTATTTTCTTTATTCAAAATTTACCTCCTGATGCTGTTGAATATTTATTAGGTGCTACTGCTCCAAATATCTTATTCCCATATGCAAGAGAATGTATTTCAAGTTTAGTTTCACGTGCAAGTTTCCCTCAATTAAATATTGCTCCTATTAATTTTGAAGCAATTTTTAGAGCAAGAAAGGCTCAATTGGCACAACAGCAAGCTAATGCTCAAAATAATGCTAATGATCAAGCACCATCAACCAATGAGCAATAGTTTTTTATGCAAACTAGGCTTAACTCCTTAACAGTGTTTGGCTCTGGTTCTTACGGCACAGCCTTAGCAATTGCTGTAGCAAGTAAAGGCTGTGAAGTAAAACTGTATGCAAGAGATGCACAAAAAGCACAAATTATGAATGAAAGCTGTGAGAACAGCTTTTATTTAAAAGGTATAAAATTTCCAACAACATTAAGTGTAAGCAGTAATTTACAAGAGTGTGTTGATTTTTCAAATAACCTCCTAATTGTAGTTCCATCTCATAGTTTCAAATCATTACTTGAGCAAATAAAACCTTTTTTTACACAAAATCATACAATATCTTGGGCTACAAAAGGTTTAGAGACTCAAAGTCTAGATTTTTTATCTGATGTTGTAAAAAAGACCTTAGGTACTAAAATTAAAATGGCTGCTATTTCAGGTCCTACTTTTGCAAGAGAACTTGCTTGTGGTATGCCTACAGCTATTGCTTTAGCTGGTAATGATGAAGGTTATTGTCATTATATGTGTAATTTATTACACACTAAAAGTTTTAGAATTTATCAAAGCCATGATCTTATATCCTTACAGTTAGGTGGTGCTGTTAAAAATGTTATAGCAATAGCAGCAGGACTATCTGATGGTTTAGGTTATGGAGCAAATGCTAGAACTGCTCTTATTACAAGAGGTCTTGCAGAAATGGTAAGATTAGGTCTTAGCATGGGAGCTAATGAAAAAGGTTTTATGGGTTTATCGGGCTTAGGTGATCTGATTTTAACCTGTACAGACGATCAATCACGTAATCGTCGTTTTGGCTATATGTTAGGCCAGGGACTGAGTATAGAAGAAGCTAAAAAACGTATAGCTCAAGTTGTTGAAGGCTATACTATGGTAGATGTTATTTATAGACTATCTCAAATAAAGCAAGTTCAAATGCCAATTTGTACTGAGCTTTACAGGGTTTTATTTGAAAATAAGGATCCAAGAGAAGCTGCAAATACTCTTTTATCACGAGCTTTAACCAAAGAGTAAAAGTACCAAATTTTTGCATTAAACTAGTGCGGTATGCACTAAAATTAACATCTAAAGATTATTATTAATATAAAAAGGCAGTTTGTGCCTTTTTATTCAATGATACAAGATTTGGTTTTTAGTTAAGCAAAAGAAGTTTCACTAACCTCATGCTCAGTTACATCAATAACTTCTTTAATCATACCTGGAAAAGCTTGGTTTAATTGTACCTCAATGCCTTCTTTTAAGGTTACACCTACCATAGAACAGCCATTGCAACCACCTGAAAACTTAACCTTTACAACGCCATCTTCAGTTACATCAACTACAGTAGCAGCACCGCCATGACCTGCTAAAGATGGATTTACTGTATTATCAAAGAAGCGTGAGATTCTGTCTTTTAAAGTAGCATCTTCTGGTAAATCCTGTTTTTTGAGGTTAGGAGCATGGAATGTTAGCATTGATTCACCATTTTCAGTACTTAAATCTATAACAGATTCATCAAGATAAGGAATTACAGATGAATCTATAACAATTTCAAAGCCATCCATTTTAAAGTGTTCATCATTAGGAGTGATATAGTCCTTTGGACAGTATAAAATACCACATTCTACACCAGGAGTCCCTGGGTTAGTGGCTGTTAAACGTATAGCAAGACCATCCATTTTTTGTTTACGAATAATTTCTTTAAAATATTCTTGTGCTTTTGCGCTAACTGTAATCTTACTCATAAAAATTTTCCTTTTTTAGCAAATATACTATGTAATGCACACATATATATACGTTTTCTTGCGATAGGTAAAGCTTTAATGAAAAATTTAGGCATAATTTTTAATTAGGTGATCACAATTTATCATTTTTTAATGTAAAATAGATCTGTCTTTAATAGAAAGCCAAGATGTCTTGGCATTGATACGGAGAAAAACATGAGCTTATTTGACGAATTAGGTTTAGCAAAGTATGGTTTTACTGGTGCTACTGAAATCATTCACAATCCTTCATATGAAGATTTATTCAAAGCTGAAACTGCTGAAGATTTAACTGGTTATGATGTTGGTCGCGTAACTGAGATGGGTGCAGTTAATGTAATGACTGGTATCTACACAGGTCGCTCACCAAAAGATAAGTTCATCGTAAAAGATAGTGTAACAGAAAATACTATTTGGTGGAATTCAGAAGGCTTTAAGAACGATAACAAGCCATTAACAACTGAAGCTTGGAATGAATTAAAGGATCTTGCTGTTAAAGAGTTATCAAACAAGAAGTTATATGTTGTTGATTTATTCTGTGGTGCAAATGAAAATACCCGTTTAAAGATCCGTTTTGTTATGGAAGTAGCATGGCAAGCTCACTTTGTAACAAATATGTTTATTCGTCCAAGTGCTGAAGAGTTAAAGGGCTTTGAGCCAGACTTTGTTGTTATCAATGCTTCAAAAGCAAAGGTTACTGATTACAAGCGTTTAGGTCTAAATTCAGAGACTGCTGTTGTATTTAACTTAACAGAGCGTATGCAAATTATCTTAAATACCTGGTATGGTGGTGAAATGAAGAAGGGTATGTTCTCAATGATGAACTACTACTTACCATTAAAGGGTATTGCAGCAATGCACTGTTCTGCAAATACTGATATGGAAGGCAAGAATACAGCTATCTTCTTTGGTTTATCAGGTACTGGTAAGACCACTTTATCAACCGATCCAAAGCGTTTATTAATTGGTGACGATGAGCACGGTTGGGATGATGATGGTGTATTTAACTTTGAAGGTGGTTGCTATGCTAAGGTTATCAACCTATCAAAGGAAAATGAGCCAGATATTTGGGCAGCTATCAAGCGTGATGCTTTATTAGAGAACGTAACAGTTGATGCAAATGGTAAGATTGACTTTAGCGACAAGTCAGTAACCGAGAATACTCGTGTTTCATATCCAATTTACCACATCAAGAATATTGTTCGCCCTATTTCAAAGGCTCCTGCTGCTAAGCGTGTAATCTTCTTATCAGCTGACGCATTTGGTGTATTACCTCCTGTTTCAATCTTAAGCAAGGATCAAACTAAGTACTACTTCTTATCAGGCTTCACTGCTAAGTTAGCAGGTACTGAGCGTGGTATTACTGAGCCAACACCTACCTTCTCATCATGCTTTGGTGCAGCTTTCTTAACCTTAAATCCAACAACTTATGCTGATGTATTGGTAAAGCGTATGGATGCTTCAGGTGCTAGCGCATACTTAGTAAACACCGGTTGGAATGGTACTGGTAAGCGTATCTCAATTAAGGATACTCGCGGTATTATCGATGCAATCTTAGATGGTTCAATTGATACTGCTGAGACTAAGGAAATCCCAATGTTCTCATTCAAGGTTCCAACAGCATTACCAGGCGTTGATTCAAACATCTTAGATCCACGCAATACATATGCAGATCCTAAGCAATGGGAAGATAAGGCTAAGGACTTAGCTTCACGCTTTATCAACAACTTCAAGAAGTTTGAAGCTTATGATAAGGATGGTAGCTTAGTTAAGGCTGGTCCTCAATTATAATTTTTGATTAATTTAAAGAATTAAATTAATTTAAAAGAAGAGCCTAGGTACTAATAGCCTAGGCTTTTTTATAGTATTATATTGTTACAGACTTTAACAAAAATTAAAGATAGACTACAAGGAGGGGTAACATGGGTAAACCATATATTACAAGACAAGGTTATGATTTATTGCATGAAGAATTAACTTTTTTATGGGAAGTAAAACGCCCTGATGTTACTCAAAAAGTTTCTTGGGCTGCAAGCTTAGGAGATAGATCTGAAAATGCTGATTATCAATATAATAAACGCTTATTAGCTCAAATTGATAGACGTATTAGATACTTAAGAACATGTTTAAATAAATTACAAGTTGTTGATTACAACAAACAACAAGATGGTAAAGTTTTCTTTGGTGCTTATGTGGAAATAGAAGCTGATGATAATGAGCAAATTTTACGTATTAGAATTGTAGGTTCTGATGAGATTTTTTCAAGAGATAATTATATTTCTATAGATTCACCTATGGCTAAAGCATTATTAGGCAAAGCAGAGGGAGATGATGCTGTAGTTAATACACCAAAAGGACAAAGATTATGGTATGTTAATAAAATTGCATATAAAAAGCCTGATTGGTTTGAAGAGCTTGAGCCACAAACTTTTGTTAAACAGGATGATAACGCTTTTTTAGAATTACAAATAGAAGAAGTAGATGAGACTGATGTAAAAAAAATACAAATGGATTATTTAAAAGCTTTAGCAAAATAGTTGATTAAAAAAGAGTTATTTATATCTCTAAAGTTATAATTTTGCCTCTGTCATAGAAAGGTAATATTGAGGCATACCTTTTGGCTATAGCATTACTGATCTTAAAATAAAGACTAAATTTATCATCATGTGTATCTTTATCACCATCTTCAAGTCTAGCACTATACCTGCGACTTGCATATGAGGGTGAGATGAAAAGTTTAGTATCATTGTTTATATATACATTTTTATTACTTTCTTTTTTTTCTTTATCTTCTTTATCTGATTGTTGTTCACGTTTATCTTTTTGATCACTATTTTTTTGATGGACAGCAATAGCACTGTCAGCAAGAGTGCTTACATTATGTAAAAAGGAATTTTGTCCTTCAGTATTACCTCTTTCATCTGCAACTTTTCCATTTTTTGCAGAAGTATTAGCTTGATTGGTAGCAGGAACAATTTCTCTAATTTTAGCGTCGTGGCGAGCCTCTTCAGCTCCTTTTTGAAAAGGAGGTGGCGTAACTGTTGCTACAAAAGTACTTGAAACATCCATACAAACCACCTTAAATTGATAAATATTCTATTGTGGTATCCATGTTACCAAAATATAAAGTTTTTGCAAATAAAATTTATTTAATACTAGTAGTTACGCACGAAATTAAGGGGTTTTTGACCCCTAGTCAATAGCCTTCCTAATTTTTGTATTGCAGTTTTACT
>CALXNP010000055.1 GCA_944389785.1 uncultured Anaerobiospirillum sp. | reverse complement strand
TCTAAATTCCTTATAATGTTATAAAAATATAGCTAACTTGTAATTTTTTTATAATCTCTTAAGATCCTGGGTATGATACTAAAATTATCTCCTTTTAAATTTAACTATAAATATTTATTCCATATTAAAAATACCAAGACCATAATATTTTTCAAAAAATATTTGCAAACAGTCAATTATATCTTGTTTTACCTTTCTTCTATTACTATTAAAACGTGATATAGGAGGCATGATATTATCGATTTCAGTACCTATTGTCTTTATTTGTCCATCACAAAAACACTTTGCTATAAAATCTTTAGTTAAACCTTCTTTTAATTTATTTTCTTTGATAATTTTTTCAAGATCTTTTTCTTGTTGAGCTTTCACAAAGTTTTGCCAATCAGTAATAACTAAGGTACTTACATTAACTTGATTAATAAAGGCTTCAATAAGTTCTTTCTTAGAACGAAGCTCTGTACTTGAATCAACAGCACTATATATAGAATTTATAATTTCTTTATCCTTACAATTACTATCACGATACTTTTCAATTTGCATAAGGATGTAATCAATATTAATTTCCACCTGCTTGACAAGCTCTATCTCAAACTCAATATCATCATTAATATCTTCTTTTTCAACTTCATTTTTTCTACGATATTTATCATATAAATCAAGATATATACTTTGATAGTTTTGCATATCTCTTTCTGTAAGAGCAGATTTTAGTTCAAATTCATCAAAAGAGCTTAATATATTACGCATAGTTAAAACAGAGCCAAATAATCTAATAAAATCTTTTTCAGCCTTTTCACCTAAAATTTTTTCACCCAAAGGATATTTAGTCTCAAGCTCTTCAATGAACTCAATATAACCTTTATGATATTTGCCATTACTATCATAATATCCATTCCAATAATCATCAAAAGTTTTTAAAAGCACAATGCTTTTTGCATTTTTATCACCAAACAATGCAATGGCTTTATCTGTAGCATCTTGTAAGTCACGAAAACATACTATATTTCCATAAGTTTTAACAGAATTTAAGATACGATTAGTTCTTGAAAAAGCTTGTATTAAACCATGCATTTTTAAGTTTTTATCAACCCATAAAGTATTTAAAGTTGTAGCATCAAATCCTGTTAAAAACATATTAACTACGATTAATAAATCAACCTCGCGCTCTTTTACCCTCATTGATAAGTCTTTATAGTAATTCTCAAACTTATCTAAAGAGCGATCATAGTTTACACTATGTTCTTTATTGTAATCATCAATAGCACTTTCTAAAAAGTCACGAGACGATTGATCTAGCATATCAGTTTCAAACTCTTCTTCTAACAAGCCATCTTCTAACTCATCTTCATTAGGAGAGTAACTAAAAATGGTAGCTATTGATAACTTCTTATTTCTTTGCTCTAATTGATGTTTAAACTCCATATAATATTTTATTGCCATAGGTATAGAGCTTACTGCAAACATAGAGTTAAAACCTGCTAAGCGCTTGCCTTTTAAAGAGTAATAACTATTACGCTTAGTTTTTTGATCAAAATGATCTAAGATATAACTTACAATTTCACTTACACGTTCAGGTGATCCCATTGCTTTTTCAGCATCAATAGCTGAAACTTTTTTATCTTCAATATCATCTTTTTTCTTTATTGTATTTACATAATCAATGCGAAATGGGAGAACATTACCATCATTAATAGCATCTACAATAGTATATGAATGTAATTGATCACCAAAAGTTTGTTGTGTAGTAAATAAAGAATTTTTTGCATTATCAGGAAAGATTGGTGTACCAGTAAAACCAAATATATAACTATTTTTAAATGCGTTTTTTATTTTTCTATGCATCTTGCCAAATTGACTACGATGACATTCATCAAAAATAATTACCATAGGTTTAAAAAAAGCAAGATTATTTTTATTGTCTGAATTTTTTAAATATTTTGAAATTAATCTATCTAACTTTTGTATAGTGGTAATTATAATTTTTACAATTTTTGTTTTTGCACCATCTTCTATCTCTATTACATTCTCTAATTGTTTTTGTAAAATTCTTGTTGATTTATTTCCATTAGCAGCCCCCTCTTGATATTTGTCATATTCTTTCATGGTTTGATAATCAAGATCTTTTCTATCAACCACAAAAAGTACTTTTTCTATAAAGGGAAGCTGCGTTGCAAGCTGTGCTGTTTTAAATGATGTTAGTGTTTTACCACTGCCAGTTGTATGCCATATATATCCACCTGCATCTGTTCCTGTTTTTTTATAATTATTTGCAATTTCAATACGATTTAAAATTCTTTCAGCAGCTGCAATCTGATATGGACGCATAACCATTAAAATCTTTTCTGTAGTAAATACACAATACTTAGTTAAAATATTTAAAATAGTATGTTTTGCTAAAAATGTTTTAGCAAAATCAATTAAATCTGTAATCAGTTTATTATTAGCGTCTGCCCAATAACTTGTAAACTCAAAGCTATTACTAGTTTTTTTAGATTTTTGCCTAGTTCTACCTTCTAGCTCTTTTATATGTGAATTGCGTGTAGTATTAGAATAATACTTAGTATGTGTACCATTTGAGATAATAAAAATTTGTACATACTCAAATAAACCATTAGATGCCCAAAAACTATCTCTTTGATAGCGATTAATTTGATTAAAAGCTTCACGAATAGCAACACCACGTCGCTTTAGTTCTACATGAATCAAAGGAAAACCATTTACCAAAATAGTAACATCATAGCGTGTACTATGACTGCCTTTATTTTCTGTATACTGATTTATAACTTGCAGGCGATTATTATGTATATTTTTCTTATCAATGAGCTTAATATTTTTTCCTTCACCTGTAACATCTTGTTTTAGTAACTTTATATAATCTGTTTGTATTGATTCAGTTTTCTTTTCAATACCTTCATTAGGATTAGCAATAACATCTCTAAAAAAGTTTTGCCATTCATTATCAGTAAAGGTATAATTATTAATAAGTTCTAGCTGATGGCGTAAATTTTGAATTAGCTCTTCTTCATCATGAATATCAAGATACTCATAACCTTGCTCAACTAATAGATGTATAAACTCTTTTTCTAAAGCAGCTTCACTCTGAAAATCTGTAGAATGTGTTTTTTGTGGCTCATACTCTGCTACAACTGTACTATCATTTGTAGCAGCAATAATATTATATATGCTCACTGATTACTCCTTATTTTTGCTTTATCTCTACCTAAGATTTTATTATACCTATTAAATTAGTTTTTAAGCTCTTTAAAAGTTAAGAGTTTATCCCTATAGTACTCGTATTGCTTTTGTCTTGCTTCAATTTCAGCTGGTAAGCCAATGTTAAGGTCTGAACAAATTGCTTCAAAGCTATCTAAAATATGAACAATACGTTGTTGAATTTTGATGTCTGGTATAGGGACAGGGAAAGCATTTAGCATTGGCCTACGGATGGAAGCAACAGATCCCTGAAACATTGCTTTCTGTACATATGGAAGAAATGCTGTTCTCATATAATGAAAATAATATTTTGGTAAAACATCTGGTGTATTTATATGTATTCGGTAAGCCCTTTGATGTAGCGCATATTTTCCTTCAATATAATGATACACTTTTCCTACACCAACACCATCACCAGCTGTAATGATAGCAATTTCATCATATTCATATTCGTTTTTTCTTAAAGGTTCCTGAGAGCGAACAAAGAAAGGATACAAACCTTTTTCTAATCCTTCATTTGTATTACTGCTCCCAGTACTAATATCAGCTATATCAGCTAATGGTACAACTTTTGCCTTAGAGCTTAACGTAAATATCATATCCCTATAATATTCATACTGTTTCTTTCTTGCTGTAAGTTCTGCTGTAAGTTCTGCTGTAAGTTCTGCTGTAAGTTCTGTGAAAGTATCTAAAATACGAACAATTTCTTGTTGAATAGCTAAAGGAGGAAGAGGAATATTAAAATTATTCATTATTCCTGCATTCAAATTGTTAATAGTTGTGCTATTTAGCGATTTACTTAAATACATAGAAAAAATATTCCCTGTAAGTAAATGAAATAAAAATCTGCTATTTAATTCTTCACTACAACGAATAACAGCCATAAATCCACCAAAAGTAAATTCCATATTTTCAAATATATAGGCTACTTTTCCAATATGCTCTTTACTTCCACTTCCTGCACAAATCAAAATATCCCCTTTTTTGAGTATTTGATTTTCTTTTACTTTTACTTCTTTTTTAACTTGTTTTACATCATCAAAATTTAATACATTTAAGCCCAAGGTAATATTATTTGCTCTTAATACATTCCAAGTATCTATATTTTCAACTGTTGTCTCCTGTGTTTTGTTATATGTTATACCACGAATATATTGGCATACATCTTTGAATTTTTTATATTCAACTCCTTTTGGACAAAGCTCATTAATTAAATCTTGTAACTTACTCATGTTCAATCTCCTTGATTATTTTATCAATTTGATTGCGAAGCTCATTTTCCCTAGCAACAATTTGCTCAATCTCTGCATTAAGCTTTACAATATCAATCTTCTCTCTAGTATCCTTTGCTTCTACATAGGTTGAAACTGATAGATTATAATCATTTTGCTTAATTTCTTCATAATCAGCTAGATGTGAAAAATGAGCTTTCTCTTTACGCTTTGCATAAGTTTGCACAATTTTATCTATATTGTCTTGTGTAAGTCTATTGTTATTAGTAACCTTAATACACTCATTTGTAGCATCAATAAATAATACATTGCTATCACTTTTACCTTTTTTAAGTAGCATAATACAAGTAGCAATAGATGTACCAAAGAAAAGGTTACCTGGAAGCTGTATAATACAATCAATAAAATTATTATCAATTAAATATTTACGTATCTTTTGTTCAGCACCACCACGATACATAATACCAGGGAAACATACAATGGCAGCTACACCATTTGCTGCAAGCCAAGATAATGAGTGCATAATAAAAGCCATATCAGCTTTAGATTTAGGCGCTAACACACCAGCGGGGGCAAAACGAGGATCGTTAATAAGTAGTGGATTATCATCACCTTCCCATTTAATTGAATAAGGAGGATTAGATACAATAAGCTCAAATGGCTCATCATCCCAATGTTGAGGTGATTTTAAAGTATCCTCACATGCAATATTGAATTTATCATAGCCAATATCATGTAAAAACATATTAATACGACATAAATTATAAGTGGTAATATTAATCTCTTGACCATAAAATCCATTGCGTATAGCTTCTTTACCAAGCACCTTTTCTGCTTTTAATAATAATGAACCAGAACCGCAAGCAGGATCATAAACCTTATTAATAGTAGTCTTACCTACAGTACCTAATTTTGTTAAAAGCTCTGACACATCAGATGGTGTAAAAAACTCTCCACCAGATTTACCAGCATTTGAGGCATACATAGTCATCAGATATTCATAAGCATCACCAAAGGCATCTATATCATGATCTTTTACATCCCCAAGGTTCATGCTTGCTACACCTTGTAAAAGTTTTGCAAGGCGCTCATTTCTTTTAGCTACAGTAGAACCAAGTTTATTACTATCTACGTCAAAATCAGTAAATAAACCCGTAAAACTACCTTTAGCTAAAGAATCTTTTGCTGATTCTTCAATATATTTAAATACATGCCTTAATGTTTCATTTAAATTTTCATCACTATAAGCTTTTGCATTTACATTACAAAATAATTTCGAAGGTAAGATAAAAAAGCCTTTTGAGTTAACTAAATCATCTTTTGCTATTTCTGCTTCTTCATCGCTTATTTTTGCATAATCAAAATCAAGGTTTCCTGCTTCATGTTCACCTGAATTAATATAATTTGTTAGGTTCTCAGAGATATAGCGATAAAACATTGTACCTAGTACATAGTTTTTAAAATCCCATCCATCAACAGCACCTCTTAACTCATCAGCAATAGCCCATATAGCACGATGTACCTCATCACGCTCTTGTGACTTTTTAATATCGCTCATTATCTCTACTACTCCTATAATGAATATTAAAACTATACATATTTTTAATATAAAGATAACATGTTTCTAATTATATCTTACAAAAAAGTTGAAGCAATAAAATAATCAACCTTTCAAGCTAAATAGAAGAAAAATACCTACCTAATATTAAATATATTTTTAATAAAAAATTAACCATCCTCTATTTGCATAATAAAAAGTTTTAAATATATTTTTAGTTGTTTATTAAATTTTATAAAACTCAATTCACATTAACATATATTTACGTTAGTTAATACAATATAAAATTATAACTATTTGATTTATAATATTTTTATTATTTATTGAAAGTTGCATGAAATGTTCTATTACAAAACTTTCAATTTTGAAAGTTTTGTTATTATCTGTAACTTGATGATTTTCCCTATTTTATTTATTTTTTAAATTTTTAGTGCATTAAACCATTTATCTTAATAAGATATAGTAGTGTATCATTTTTGATGTTATACAAAAGTTTAAATTTATTTTGTAGGAGTTTTTATGCAAGAGCTTCAATTTGACAATCAACAAGCTTTAAATAATCTATTGGACTCAATAGAAAATGCTACCATTACTGATAGAGATAAAGGTACTCGTTTTGAGACCTTAATTAAGGATTGGCTAACTAGAGAACCTGCTTATTGTGATATGTTTACCACTGTGCAGACTTATAAAGAATGGGCACAAGATCATAATAATTTAGCTATTAACGCTAAAGATACAGGTATTGATCTTGTTGCTAAAAATTTAATTGATGATCAATTTACTGCAATACAATGTAAATTCTATGCTAAAGATGCCAAGATTCCTAAGAGTGGTATAGACTCTTTCTTAGCTGATTCAGATAGAAATTGCTTTACCCACCGTATTATTGTTACTACTAATGATAATTGGACTGATAATGCTTTAAATGAGTTAAATAGTAAAAAAACTCCCGTTACTATTATTAAACGCAGCGAGTTAGCAAGCTCCATGATTGATTGGAATGCATATTTATCAGGTAAAAAAGCTACTATCAAAAAAAGAGAATTAAGAGATTATCAAAAACAAGCATTAGATGCTGTAATTAATGGTTTAAAATTTAATGAAAGGGGCAAGCTTATAATGGCTTGTGGTACAGGTAAGACCTTTACTTCATTAAAAATAGCTGAAAAACAATTAAATAACACAGGCTTTGCTCTATTTTTAGTGCCTTCTTTATCTTTATTATCACAAACACTATCAGATTGGAAACAACAAGCAAATAAGCCAATTACTGCTTTTGCTGTATGCTCTGATCACACAACAGGTAAAAATAGTAATGAGGATATTGAATCTTTAACTAAAGAAGATGAGCTTACCTATCCAGCTACAACTAATGCAAAAGATTTAGCTTACAATATAGCTAAATTTATGCCTCAAGCCTCTGGTATGACTGTTATATTTTCTACTTACCACTCCATGCAAGTTATTAGTGATGCCCAACAAAAGTACAATATGCCAAACTTTGATTTAATTATTTGCGATGAAGCACATAGAACATCAGGTGGCTTTTTTGTTACAGATGAAGAAGGTATTTTTACTAAAATTCATGATAATAATTTTATTAGTGCTACTAAACGCCTCTATATGACTGCTACTCCTAAAATCTATGGAGGAGATGCCAAAGAACAAAAAGCTAAAGGTGATATTGTTCTATACTCAATGGAAGATGAGAGTGTTTACGGACCTACATTTTTTAACCTAACCTTTAATGATGCTGTACGCTTAGGTTGTCTTGTTGATTATAAAGTTATTGTTTTAGCTGTAGATGAAACTATTATTGGTAATAGATATCTTGAAGCCCAAGAAGAAGGTGGTCTATCTATTCCTAATGCATCTAAAATTATTGGTTGCTGGAAAGCACTATCAAAAACAGATTTGCAAAAAGATGTCTCTTTAGGAGATGATTTAGCTAAGATGAAAAGAGCTGTTGGTTTTGCACAAGTAATCAATCCATCAGAAAATTATGATAGAGTATCCTCAATTCAATTTGCTCAACGTTTTAATGATACTGTTGAAAAGTTTAAAGAGCATTTAAAAACTCTTAATAAAGATAATGTTGACTTTAATGTAGACAACTTTGAAGAAATTTACAATTATAAGTGTGACTGCAAGCATATTGATGGCAGTATGAGTGCTATAGAAAAAGATGCTTTACTTAATTGGTTACGTGAAGAACCTAATGATAATGAATGTAAGATTTTATTTAATGTGCGCTGTTTATCTGAAGGGGTTGATGTCCCTGCTTTAGATGCTGTAATGTTTTTATCTCCAAGAAAATCACAAATTGATGTAGTTCAAACTGTAGGTCGTGTAATGCGTTTAGCTCCAGGAAAGCAGCGTGGTTATGTGATTATTCCAATTGTTGTACCAAAGGGTAGTGATCCTAAGTTATTTTTAGATAACAATAAAGATTTTAAAGTTGTATGGCAAGTGCTAAGAGCTTTAAAGTCAATAGATCAGAATTTTGGTGCCATTGTTGATGGTCAATTAGGTAAAATCGATAAAAATAAGCTTGAAATTGGCTGGATTACTAACACCTCTTTTGCACCTAAAGGAGAAAAAGAGCAATTACCTACAATTAAAGCAAAACGTATACGAACCAAAAAGACCAAGCAACAAGAAATTGGCTACCAAACTGAATTACAATTTGAACTAAATAATATTGAAGAATATATTGAAACAGCTATTGTAAAAAAAATTGGAAATCGCCGTGAGTGGGAAGATTGGGCTGAAGATGTAGGTCAAATATGTATAGAGCAAATTGCCCAAATAAAGACTATTTTATCCCATGGGGGGGGGGGAAGAACGAATTTGCTAATGTTAAATTTGAGCAATTTAAACAAGAGATCAGACTTATCTTAAATAAAAATATTACTGATGATGATATTATTGAAATGCTAGCTCAGCATATAATTATTAAACCAGTAATTGATGCAATATTTGAACAATATCCTTTTACCAAATACAATCCTGTAGCTTTAGCCATGACTGAAATGGTTGAGTCATTAGATAATGAAGGTATGAAAAAAGCCAATGCGATGTTAGATGCCTTTTATGACTCTGTAAAAATTCGCATGAGAAATATTAAAACTACAGCTGAACGTCAAGTTGTCATCTTAGAACTTTTTGAAAAATTCTTTAAATATGCTTTTCCAAAACAACAAGAAAAACTAGGTATTGTTTATACACCTATTGAAGTAGTTGATTTTATTAATCAATCAGTAGCAGATATTTTACAAAAAGAATTTAATACCTCAATAGCTGACAAAGGCGTACATATTTTAGATCCTTTTACAGGTACAGGAACGTTTATTACTCGTCTCTTACAAAGTGGTCTAATACCTGATGATAAGTTAATCTATAAGTATAATAATGAAATTCATGCTAATGAAATTGTACCACTTTCTTATTATGTAGCTTCTATGAATATAGAATCAACGTATTATGAAATAACGTCTGATAATAATTATAGACCTAATAATATCACCATATTAACAGATACTTTTGAAAAGCATGAGGTAGGCAATTTTGAATTTAAATCTCAGCTTATGAGTAATAATAAAAAGATTAAAAATGTACAAAACTCTGATATTAGAGTAATTGTAGGTAATCCTCCCTACTCTGCAAGACAAAAATCAGCCAATGATGATAATCAAAATGAGCGGTATAAAGAATTAGAACAGCGTATTGCTGATACTTATGTAAAAGAATCTAACGCAAATTTAAAAGCTAAAATTTTTGATTCTTATATTAAAGCCTATCGCTGGGCCTCTGATGTTATAGATACAAGTGGTGTTATAGGTTTTGTAACTAATGCCGGGTGGATTAATTCAACAAGTGCGGATGGCATGCGCAAATGCTTTGCTCAAGATTTTAGCTCAATTTATATTTATCATTTAAAAGGTGATTCTACAACATCTGGTGAACAAAGGCAAAAAGAAAAAGATAATATCTTTGGCTCAGGCTGTAAAGCCCCTATAGCTATTGTAATCTTAGTTAAAAACCCATATAGTAAAGAACAAGGTAAAATTTATTTTGATTGTGTAGATGATTATCTAAGCCGTGAGCAAAAACTACAAAAATTAAATGAGCTTAAATCTATTATAAACGCTAAGCTTAAGCTTATTACTCCAGATGGTCATAATGATTGGCTAAATCACAGAGATAATACTTACTATAATTTTATAAGATTAGATGGTAAGAATAAATTAGATACCGAATATGCTATTTTTAAAAATTACTCATTAGGTGTTGGCACTAATAGAGATGCTTGGGTATATAACAGTAATATTGATGTTTTAGCGAATAAAGTAAACTCAATGATTAATTTTTATAATGCTCAAGTTGATGCTTATAAGCAAGGTCAAGAAATAAGTTATGATAAAAAGTTAATATCTTGGGCAAGAACACAGAAACAAGATGTAGTAAAAGGTAAATATGCAGATAACTTCGATAAAGCTTATATAACTACAAGTCTATATAGGCCTTTTTTTAAACAAAATCTATATTTTAATAGCTATTGGAATGAATCTCCAGGAAAAAATAATGAGCTCTTTCCTTTAAGAGATCAAAAGGATAATCTATGTATTTGTGTATCGGGCAAAGGAACTAAAGTTTTTTCTGTCATTGCATCTAATACATTAGTAGATCTTAATTTATTAAATGCAGGAGCTCAAACTTTTCCACGTTATTTATACCAAAATGGCAATAAAATTAGTGCTATCACTGATGAAGCTATAGCTCATTTTAATGAAGTATATGATAGTACTGCTATAGATGCAGATAGTATCTTCTACTATATTTATGGTATCTTACACTCTAAGGAGTATAGAGAAAAATATGCAAATAACCTTGTAAAAGAACTACCAAGAATACCTAGAGTAGCAAGCTATGAGCTTTTTAAAGCTTTTGAAGATATTGGTCGCAAACTTGCTGATTTACATGTAAATTATGAAAGTGTTCCTATGTATAATGGTTGTATTATTGAGGGCTTAGATGAGCATAATCAAGCACCTAGCTTTAAAGTAACTCAATTAAAGTGGGGTAAAATAAAAGGTAAAACAGGTAATGCAGCTAAGGATAAAACCACCCTTATCTACAATAGCTACATCACCATAAAAAATATACCTCTTGAGGCTCAAGAATATATAGTTAATCAAAAATCAGCATTAGATTGGATAGTTGATCGTTATTGTGTTAAAACAGATAAAGACTCTAGTATTGTTAATGATTGTAATGATTATGCTTTAGCTAAACATAATGAGAAATACATTTTTGAACTTATTTTAAGAATTATTACTGTAAGTTTAGAAAGTATAAAACTTATAAACTCCCTACCAAACCTTCAAATTCATCCAAAAGATGCTGTATAACTAATTTTATTTTTAATAGCCCTTGCACAAGGGCTATTATTTTACTTTTAACTATACCTATTAAATCTTCATTCTTATTGAAAAAATTAAATATTTGTGTTTTATCTAACCTATTGTTTTATATAAATTATTTTATCTGCTATAAATTTAACATAATATATAATAACAACTAACTTAAATACAAAATATCTTTATGCAAAAGATATCATTTACATAAAATTAATCATCTAAAAGTAGCTATTAATTTATTATTTCTAACTAAATAAACTTTAGGCTTATCTTCCTCTATCTTATTATTAAGATAAAGTAGACTTTAAAGTCTTACATCAATGATATAAATAAACATAAGATTAAAAAACTTAAAAATATAAGCAGATATAGGAGCATAAATTTAAAATTTTTAACTACCCATATTAACTATTTAACTATACTCTTAGTACCTAAAATTAACTCAAATTTATCCTACATAGCTAAATTAGAACATATACAAGCTAAACAAGCTCTATAAAAACGCTAACTTATCTTTGCACCTCTAAAAACACAGTTTAAAGCTATATAGTTTTTATTTATATTTTATCACATATATAGTATTAAATTGTAATCAGCTGCTTTTCAATAGTTTTTTCAAATAGCTCTATTTTTGTCACTAAAAATGATGTTTTTGCTTTACGCCTACTATAAACTCTCAATACTCTCACAACAATACCAGTTGATAGTCTTACCTTAAGATCTACTATTTTCTTACATTTTCAGCTAATTTATTGATACATCTAAGATTTTTACCTTGAATCTAGGCTTTTCTTTACTATCTATAATGCAACTTTTAATAAAGCTTGTTGTAAGTGAAAGTGTCACTTGCATACTAAGCTTAGCATTTTGAGTTTCTTTTTTTTAATCTCACTACCCTAGCTTTAAGCTGTGAGTAACAAAATAAAAGTGTTTGTTTAAAATCTTAAACATTGCGGTTCTATTGTAACTCTATATTCTCTATCTTGGTATTATAATCAACTAAAGCATCATATGCTTTTAAAATATCACAATTGTAGTGATTCTTTCTTACTAGCTAAATATAAACAAGATCAAAAGATGGTAAGCATTAATAAAACAATTCATCTTTATATTTGCAAAAACATTATAACTTATTGTTATATATAAATAATTTAAGTTGCTATAAATTTAACATAATATTATTTTTTACTTTTTAATATCTAACAAGTTTTAATGTAACTTAAATATGTAAGTCTACTATTATTTTGAGTAAAAATTGATTATCATATTTAAAATAAACCTAATAATCGATTAACTTTTTAATCTTAATGGTAAAATTTTAATTACTTAAATAAAGTTACGTAAAGGAAAAAAATGATTAATTATAGTAACTATAGTGGCTTTGATATTATTGGTGATATACATGGGCATTACGATAAACTTGAAGCTTTATTTATCAAATTAGGGTATATAAAAGTACACAACAAATTTGTACACGAACATAGACTACCTATTTTTGTAGGTGACCTTATTGACCGTGGTCCTAAACAACTGCAAACTATCAATGTAGTCAGAAATATGGTAGAAAATGAACAAGCCTTATGTATACTTGGTAATCATGAGTTTAATGCAATCTCATATTTTACAAAAGATAACAATGGGCAACCACTTAGAGCTTTAAGTAAGACACATAAAGATCCACATTGTAGCTTTTTAGAAGAAGTAGTTGATAACTCTGCAACACATAAAAGTAGCATACAATGGTTTAAAACTTTACCTTTATATATCAAATTAGATAACCTTTGTATTGTACATGCTTGTTATGATCAAGCAGCTATTGATACATTAAAGTCTAAAGGTTTAACAAATGATAATTGCTTAACTGATGAGCTTATCTTTAAAACAAATATTAAAGACAGTATTGAATATGCAGCTCTTGAGACAATATGTAAAGGACCAGAGTTAAAACTACCAGATAATAAATACATTGTTGATAAAGATGGTAAAAAACGTCATGAAGTAAGAATTAAGTGGTGGCTTGAACAAGCTAGTAACTATAAAGATTTAGCTATTGTACCTGATACTACACAAGATCTTAATTTAGATTTTGCTATAAATTATAAAAATACTAATTTTGATTCTAGCTTACAAATATGTATAGGACACTATTGGTTAAAGGCATCATCGGGTATAAAAAAACTCTCTGACAAAGTAGTTTGTACAGATTATAGTGTTGCAGCTAATGGTCCACTTGTAGCTTATCGCTACTATTATGAAGATAATGGTAAGTTTTTAGATAATAGATTTATGAGTGTATAATCTTATGAGAGCTATTTTTAAGCATTTTGACGAACTTAGCACAAAAGAGTTATATGCTATTGCAAAATTAAGAAGTGAAGTTTTTGTGCTTGAACAAAATTGTCTTTACCTTGATCTAGATGATAAGGATTATTCTTGTTGGCATTTATATTTTGAAGACGAAAAAACTAAGCATATAGTTGCCTATTGTAGAATTATTCCTAAAGGTTTAAGTTTTAATACTATTTCTATAGGAAGAGTTTTAACTAAAAATACTTATCGCAATCAAGGTCTCTCAAGAAAATTAATGCTTAAAGCTATTGATATAATTCACAATCAGTTAAATGAACATACTATAACTATTGCAGCTCAATATTATCTTAAAAAATTTTATGAATCGTTAGGTTTTAAAGCTATCTCAAATACTTATTTAGATGACGGTATAAAACATATTAATATGTCAATTGAATAAAATTTCAATATGTTACTAATACACTATATAAATTTAGAGCTTATAAAATTGTAGCTACAAATAATAGTTTTATAAAAATTTAAAAAAATTTAGCTTTGATTATATGTAGGCTCAAATAAATTCTTCAACTATTTATCTATATTAGTAATTTATGCACCAAAATAAAATACTATAATCTTTATTTAAAAGTAAAGTCTAATCAAATTTGGATAAAAAATACTCTATTATTTTTATAAATCAGCCACTAAATAAATATAAATATATTTATATTTCAATATGATAATAGTTTATCAATATTTTTATTCTTGTAAAAAATAATATTTACTATAACAAATATAATAATATTATTATATGCTACAAATAAATACATTTTTTGCACAAATTTAATAGATAATCAATTATAATATAAAAAACAATTGAAAATATTATTAAATCAGTTAGTCTATATACATGGACTAAAAAACTTTGATGATAATGGGGAAATGTAATGAGCAAAGTAATTAAACCAGTAAACTATAAGCCTCTTTTAGATAAGATTCAAACAGAAAAAGGTATTAAGCTTATTAAAGACTTTTTCCAAATGAATTTATCTACAGAGCTACGTTTACGTCGTGTAACTGCACCTTTATTTGTATTAAAAGGCTTAGGTATCAATGATGACTTAAATGGTGTTGAAAGAGCTGTTAGCTTCCCAATCAAAGATTTAAATGATCAACAAGCTGAAGTTGTACACTCTTTAGCTAAGTGGAAAAGACTTACCCTTGCCCAAATGGATATACAACCAGGTTATGGTGTGTATACAGATATGAATGCTATTAGAGCAGATGAAGAACTTGATAATTTACATTCATTATATGTAGACCAATGGGATTGGGAAGCTGTAATGACTAAAGAGCAAAGAAATATTGCTTTTTTAAAGAGTATTGTTAGAAGAATTTATAGTGCTCTTTTACGTACTGAATACTTAGCTTGTGAAAGCTATCCTTGTTTAAAACCATTTTTACCTCAAGAAATTACTTTTGTACATGCTCAAGATCTACTTGATATGTATCCTGATAAGACTCCAAAAGAGCGTGAGACTCTTATCACTAAAAAATATGGTGCTGTGTTTATTATTGGTATTGGCTGCAAACTTTCAAATGGTCAAAAGCATGATGGTCGTGCACCAGACTATGATGACTGGTCTACTATTGCAGAAGATGGTAAGATTGGTTTAAATGGTGATATCTTAATTTGGTACCCAATTTTAGATAGACCTATTGAGTTATCTTCTATGGGTATACGTGTGGATATCGATGCTTTAAATAGACAATTAGAACTTGAAAACCAAACTCAAAGAAAAGAATTATTCTTCCACAAACAATTATTAGAAGGTAAATTACCTCTATCAATTGGTGGTGGTATTGGTCAAAGCCGTGTATGTATGGTTTTATTACATAAAGCACATATTGGCGAAATTCAAGCAAGTATTTGGCCAGAAGAAATGCGTAAAGAATGTGAACAATTAGATATACCTCTCATCTAATTAACTAGCATAATACGGGATCATTTATGATCCCGTATTCATTTAATGAACTTATCATTAAAATTAACTACATATAACTTTTAATCTTTCTTATCATTAATAGCTTTTAACAAAGAATCATGTATTTGTCTATTAGCTTTATATTCACTACTTAATTTCTCAAGATGATTAAATATATCCTCAAAATCATTTTTATTTGTTTTTCTAAACTCTAAAATCTTATCAATAGCCAAAAATGAGGCATCTACAACATCTTTTTTATCATAATAGCTTTTTATATCATACCCAAGCTTAGCATAATCAATCATTTGTTTAGGAGATGATAGAAGCATAAAAATAAAAGAACGTAAACTAGATAACACTAAAATAATATCTTTAATTTTATCAAACATAAATAGCTCCATTTGTATGTAAGATGTATATATTTATATAAGTATGTATAGATCTTATTCTATACATATAAAAAAACCACCTAAAAGTTAATTTAGGTGGTCTTGCTTAAATTATTAGCCTGATGATGACCTACTCTCACACAATCGTACGTTGCACTACCATC
>CALXNP010000054.1 GCA_944389785.1 uncultured Anaerobiospirillum sp. | reverse complement strand
TATTAAGATATATTTTATTAAAATTTTATGCTTATAGTTAAAAAGAACCTACACTTAGTCATGGTATATTCTTAAAATTTCTAATACCTTACCGCTAGTTTTATCCTACTTTAAAAATCATCAGTAACACCATCTACATACATTCAGGAGCAGGCATTTTATATTTTCTTCTCATCTGATTTTTTATCTCTTAAATGACATTTAAACTAAAAAATATTTACAATTATATGATTTAATTAAATTTATCTAAGACTCATCTAATTCTATTAATATTTTAATAATTACTTCATTATAGCCTATAACTGTAACTTATTTTGTAGTTATATCTTTTACTACTACAATATTATCGAATAATATTAAATTATTAATACGCTTAAGTGTTGGTTTTTGCCCCAATACTTTTAGCATCTTGAGTAGGTATTTTAACTCATAATTTTGCACTAGCTTTTTTATATCCATTTTTATATATCTATGTGATACTAAAAGCTATTAAATACAGCAAATAAAGAGCAACTAACAAAGTTCTTTACTGTATTATTTTTACCAGCAATAACAATTATTGATTTCTATAGTTGCTTCTTTAAACTTTGTTATATTTTTATATGTTAACCTCACACAGATATCTTTACTCAAGGATTAATAGTAATAGGAGTACCTGGATCTACTAATGAAATAAACTCATCTATTTCATGATTTAAAATAGCAATACATCCATTTGTCCAATCAGATCTTTGCACGGAATCATGATATTCACTATTATTACTAGGCTGACCATGTACCATAATCATACCACCTGGGCTTCTACCTCTTGATCTTGCATACTCAATATCTTTTTTATTTGGATATGAAATATGAAAAGCTTTGTAATATGTTGATCTGCTCTTAACATAATCTAAGATATATCTACCCTCTGGTGTTTTTTTATCACCCTCAAACTGCTTATGTCCAACTGGTCTATTTGATAAAGCTATCCAATATTTCCTTACAATTTGACCTTTATGCATTAACAGCATTTGTTTATGGGATTTATTAACAATTACATGATCAACTAAGTTCTTAGGAGCTCTATAACCATCAGGGTAAATTTTTAAAGAGGTAAACTTTCTTAATTTAACATAGTCAAAATCAGCATCATATATGATACTTTCACTAACAGCTTTAGTCATTAAAGACTCAGGAAGACTTTGAGCATAAATATTTGCACAAAAAAGTAAACCAATAATGGTAATAAAAATCTTGTTCATAATAAATTAATTAATAGTTAAAACTTACTTAAGTTTAATGGTATTAGTGTATTTTCTCAAGCTATAGTCTATTATAAAACACAATTTTTAGATACAATATAGTTTTTTTATGTATTAGACACAGTTTTTACGGCGTACTATTATGAGTGATGAATTAAAAAAGAAATTAAGTTATGACGGCATTGAGCAAATGCCACTTGTAGAATTTGCTGAAAGTGCTTATTTAAATTATTCAATGAACGTAATTAGAGACAGAGCACTGCCATCAGTATCTGATGGTATGAAACCAGTACAAAGACGTATTATCTATGCAATGTCTAAACTTGGTATTAACTATAAAGCTAAACATGTAAAATCAGCAAGAACTGTAGGTGAAGTACTAGGAAAATATCACCCTCATGGAGACTCTGCCTGCTATGAAGCAATGGTATTAATGGCTCAACCTTTTTCTTATCGTTATGCTTTAATTGATGGTCAAGGCAATTGGGGTGATGTAGAAGAGCCTAAATCCTTTGCAGCAATGCGTTATACAGAATCAAGACTATCTGCTTTTGCTCAAGTTTTATTACAAGAATTAAATACAGGCTGCGTTGAATTTATTGCTAATTTTGATGGTACTACCTATGAGCCAAAAGCACTACCAGCCCGCTTACCTAATATTTTACTAAATGGTACTACAGGTATTGCTGTTGGTATGGCTACAGATATACCACCTCATAATTTAACAGAAGTATCAAATGCCCTTATATATTTAATTGATCATAAAGATGCCACTACTCTTGATTTATTAAAATTTATTAAAGGACCAGATTATCCTTGTGGTGCTGAAATAATCACACCAAAAGAGGAATTAATAAAGATGTATGAAACAGGCAAAGGTATCATACGTCAAAGAGCAGTATATAGTGTAGAAAAAGACGGTGTAGTTATTTCAAAACTGCCATTTCAAGTATCTTGTGGACAAGTGGAAAAACAAATAGCAGATTTAATGCTTAAAAAGAAATTACCTATGGTCTCAGATTTAATTAATGCCTCAGATCATAATAATCCTTGCAAACTTATAATAGTACCACGTTCAAATCGTGTTGATATTGATGAGTTAATGAGCCATTTGTTTGCTACAACTGATCTTGAGTCTACATATAGAGTCAATATGAATATGCTAGGCCTTGATGGTAAACCATCTGTTAAAAGTTTAAGTGAAATTCTAAATGAATGGCTAACTTATAGGACACAAACTGTTACTAAGCGATTATCATCAAGACTTTTTGACGTTAATAAACGACTACACTTGTTAGAAGGACTATTAACTGTTTTTTTAAATCTTGAAGAAGTAATTGAAATAATTAGACAAAATGATAATCCAAAACCAATTTTGCAACAAAAATTTAATTTAAGTGATGAGCAAATTGAATATATTTTAGAAACTAAATTACGCCAACTTGCTCGTCTTGAGGAAATGAAATTAAAAGCAGAGCAAGATAAATTACTTAATGAAAAACAAGATCTTGAAGAGTTATTATCAAATGAAAATAAACTTAAGGCCTTGATAAAAAAAGAAATCAAAGAAGATACCAAACAATATGGCGATCAACGTCTATGCCCTGTAGTTGAGAGAGAAGAAGCTGTCGCAATTAGCGAAGATAACCTCAGCCCAAGTGTCCCTATGACAGTAGTACTATCAAAAATGGGATGGGTACGAGCTGCAAATGGTCTTAATGTTGATGCTCAAAATTTAACTTATAAAAGTGGTGATAGTTTCTTGGCTAAAGCTAGTGGAAAATCAAATCAAACAGCTATCTTTATATCAAACTTAGGTCGAGCCTACAGTGTTGATATTAAAGATTTACCATCAGCACGTGGACAAGGAGAACCAATTTCATCCAAAATTAGTGCAAAAGAAGGTGAGCTCATGGAATCTATTATTGTTGCTAATGAAAATGATCACTACTTTATAGCAACAACTAGAGCTTATGGCTTTATCTTTAATTCAAAAGAACTTACAACTAAAAATAAATCAGGAAAAGCCTTTGTAACTTTAAAAGAAGGAGATAAGCTATTTAGTCCTTTAAAGATTACAAACTTACAAGAAGATATACTTGCAATAGCTACTAAACAAGGTCGTTTACTATGCTACAAAGTATCACAATTACCAATAGCTGCAAAAGGTGTGGGTTGCAAGATTATAAAAATCAATACCAAAAAATTAGAGGTTGGTTTAGATGGTATTGCTGCTATGGCTATAGTACCAGTTAATGCTGATATGGCAATTCACAGCGGCAAACATAAACTTACTTTATCTTATGCAGAAATTTGCAATAACTTAAGCAATAA
Source organism: uncultured Anaerobiospirillum sp. (assembly GCA_944389785.1). Lineage (GTDB taxonomy): Bacteria > Pseudomonadota > Gammaproteobacteria > Enterobacterales > Succinivibrionaceae > CALXNP01. The sequence goes on along the minus strand of CALXNP010000054.1, from coordinate 12,960 downwards.
AGAAAAAGCGGGTAATATTTTAAGTAATCCTTATCAAAAGGTAGATAGCATTGAGGTTATAAACAAAGAACCTAAAGAGGCTCAAGAGCCTGAAGAAAATCAAGCTCTTGAATTTGAATTGCAGTAACTTAAATTATTAACCAAAGTAGGCCAAACATTTTAGCCATAAGGTTATTAAGGAAAAATATAACTAATAAAAAGATCATCAAAGAAATATCAATCATACCAATTGGCGGAATGATTCTTTGAAGTGGGGCTACAAAAATATAAGTTATCTGACTTAAGTAGTAGCTAAAGGCTCTAGTGCTCTCAAGCCATGAGCATAGAGCCTGTACTATCAATAAAGCCACAATTAAATAACCAAAGCTTTTTATAAACATTAAAAAAGATAGCAATATTGCTATTTTAATTGGCACTTTAAATATAAAGCTACCAAGTGTTAACCAAAAAACTAAGGAAATTATAAAAGCTACAATTATACCTGCTAGGTATAAACTACCTACTCTTACATTTTTCAGTGCAGGTAAATTTACTGCAAAATTAGTTAACTTTAACACTGATTGAGTAATAGGATGATAAAAATCAGCACTTGAGGATTGTAGTAATGCTCTTAATATAAATAGCATCACTAATGCCTCTGCTACAAGAATAATAATATTCATAGACAATCCTTAAAACATAGCTTCAAATTCTTTAGTGCGTTTTAAACTAGCATCTACAGTCTTTTGCATCATGCCATCAAAATCACACTCTGTCATTACTTTTAAACCTTCAAAAGTAGTTCCACCTTTAGAGGTTACAGCTTCTCGCAAACTAGCAACAGTTACATCAGGACTACTAGAAGCAAGTTTAACGCTGCCTAAAATAACCTGTTGTGCTACATCACGAGCTACTTTAGGCTCTAGACCTAATCTTATACCATTTTCAATCATGGCTTCTAAATAACGAAATAAAAAAGCAGGAGCACTTCCAGCTACAACACCAATGCTATTTAGTAAATCCTCACTATCTACCCTTATATTCATACCCATATGCTCAAGTAAATTAAAGACTAATTCAACATCTTTTAATTGAACATTACCTGATGCATATACAGCATTAACTCCTAAACCTATTTTACATGGAGTATTTGGCATAATACGAATAATTCTATCTGTTTTTAAAAGTTTAGCAATACTTGAAACTTTAAAGCCTGCTGCCATAGAAACGATAAGTTTTTGTTTAAAATCAATATTACTAGAACTTAATTGTTCTAAAACAGAGGTTAATACTTGAGGTTTTACCCCTAAAAAAATTACATCAGCATTTTTTGCAGCAGCTATATTGTCTGTACTAATAACTGCGTTATGTTCTTTAAAATATAAAAGTTTCTCAAGATGTGGAGAACTTACTTCTATATTAAGATCTAAATTAGTGGCAATCATATTATCAAAAATACATCTTGTCATATTGCCGCCACCAATAAAGGTTATATTTGTCATCTTATAACTCTCTATACTGTTTTATGATAAAGTCTAGGTCCAAAAATAGCAGTACCAATTCTAATTTGAGTTGAGCCACACTCAATCGCTTGTGCTAAATCATGTGTCATACCCATAGATAAAATATTAAAATTATCTAATTTAAGTTTATATTTATCAAATAAAGATTTTAACAACATAAACTGTTCTTTTATAACAACCTTATCTAAAGTATCCTCAGCTATACCCATAAGACCACGTAATTTTATATTATCTAAACTTTGAGCATAAGCTATGAGATCATCTAAACCATTAACTGCAACACCTGATTTTTGCTCTTCATTACTGATATTAACTTGTAAAAGAACATCTAAACTGCCTAATGAAGGATCTCTTTGTTCTGATAAACGCTTTAAAATTTTAGGTCTATCTACACTCTCTACAATATCAAAATTATTAGCAATTAATTTTGTTTTATTAGACTGTATAGGACCTATAAAATGCCAAACTATATCATTATATCCTTGTTGTTTTAAGGTATTAACCTTATCTACAGCTTCATTTACATAAGACTCACCAAAGTGACGCTGTCCGCTATTATAAGCCTCTATAATATCAGCTATAGGCTTAGTTTTACTTACACATAGAAGTAAAACATCGTTATCATTTCTATTTGCATTGTGACATGCAAGCTTCATCATATCTAAAATATGAGAAATGTTGTCATTAATATGATTCATATTTAAAAATTCTCAACATTATTTATATTATTTGCTGTATTATTATCTATCATTTTTTAGCTATTACAACACAATTACAAAAGGTCTTGTTATGTTTGCTGTAAAAAAATCTAAATGTACTGATTGTAACCTATGTATAGATGTTTGCCCATGTGATGCTATTGAAAGTGTCAATGGTAAATGTGAAATAGATCCTGATCTATGTGTAGAATGTGGAGCTTGTTATGACGTCTGTGAATTTGATGCTATTTTTGAAGCTCCTCTTGCAGAAATTCCTTTCATCTTAGCAGAGGATGAAAAAAACCTATAATATAAAACAGAGGATAGCTTATAGCTGTCCTCTATTTATATTAATAATCAGATAAAAAGTTTTAAGCCTTAACATCCTTTGCAGCTAACTCTTTACCTGTATCTAGATTTTTAATCTTCACATCTAATTGATTAAAAGGGATCTCAATACCTTCCTTAGCAAAACGCTCTAAAGTCTTAGTACTTAAGTAGTCATATGTAGGCTTTCTTAAACCTATTTCTTTTACAAAGACTTCACAAGTTATAGTTACACAACTTGCATCTAAGCTACTAATAAAAATCTTATAATTATGCTCTGTAGATAAGTTTTCACAGCGTCTTACAATATCATTTAAGATTTTTTTCGCCTTTTGTACATCAGCATCATAAGCAACACCAACTATAAAATCTAGTTTAGTAATAGTATTAGATAAAGACCAGTTAGTTAATGCTGTAGTAATAAACTGCCTATTAGGAATTACTACTTCCTTATTATCAAATGATACTATAGTAATAGCACGTATTCTAATACGTTTAACTGTACCTGATAAATTATTTAGAGTAATGATATCACCAACTCTGATTTGTCTTTCAAAAAGAATAATAATACCTGACACAAAGTTAGCAAAAATTTCTTGTAGGCCAAAACCTAAACCTACAGATAAAGCTGCTACTAGCCACTGTAAATTACTCCATGAAATACCTAAAGCACCTGCTGCAAAAATAATTCCTAAAGTAGTAATAATATAAGATGAAATAATTCTTACAGTATAACTAGTGCTCTTATATACCACTGTTTGTTTTAATAAGAATAAACGCTCAAGCAATGCAGGTAAATTCTTATTTAAAATGGTAGCTACTAATAAAATAAATATTGCAGTAATAACATCAGCAAGTGTTAGTACATTAGAAATTACTTCTTTACCATCAACAATAGAACTTGAAGTAAAAATATGAATAGTGTCTAAATAAGATAATACACCTGCTAAATCTTGCCACTGTAAATACAAGAAGAAACCAGTAATACACAATAAAATAATATTAATAAGCTTATAAGCTTTAACATTAATTAACTCAAGACGTAAGCTGTCTAAAGCACTGCTTTTTTGTTTTTCCTCAAATTTATTTTTATTAAGTCTAGCTTTAGTTACTAGCTTTAATTCAGCTACATATAAAATACGTCTAATAATATTACTAATGAAAACATATCCTAAACATAAATAGAAGCTAAAAGCAATTCTATTGATTAATTTAACTACAGTATAGTAATAGCCTAAAGCTAACATGATCAATAAAGTTACAGGCACAGCAATATAAATAAAATATACAACTATACCTAACAAATTAACCTCACTTGAAGATAGCTTATATTTAATATAGTTAAAAATTACATAGGTTAAAGCACATAAAAATAGTAATACTATGCAATAACCTATAACATCGTCACTTATATTTATTGGGTTAATTTCCTTAATATTAGCTACTATTAAAATAGGAATAATTAACCAATAAACCTTATCTACTATCAATCTTAAACTTGATAATTTAGAAGGAGAATAAGAAAAATGTCTTTGTGCTATAGAATTTGGTTTTAAAAGCTCTAAATAAAATATAAAGATAGTTACATGTAAAGCAAACATCAATGTTACTTGTACTTGATGAGCACTATTATCAAGTGCTACATATATAACTATGGCACCAATAGCAATTACCCAACTTACTTTTGGAATAACCAAAATAAACTTATTGAAAAAAGCTAAAGGTGTAACCCAATATCTATCCTGCTCTTTATCAAGTTTTAATGCTAATTTATTATCAAATCTAGTTAATTTTGAGCTGATTGACTTAATTATAATGCTTAAAATTATTATGGATGACAAAATAGTAAGTAAGGTTGTAATATTTGCAGTCCAATAAGTTGGATTTTTTAAATTGGTGACAAAACTACTTACTTGTATCTTTAATAAAGGATAGAAACTAGTTACAAAATTAACACCTAACCCCTGATTACTAGCAATCCAAAATAAATGATCACTAATTGCAGAGTTTACACGATTTCTAATTGCACTATATTGTTCATATTTTGCTTTTAAATCAATAGCTATAGTTAAAGCTGTAGATAAACCTGAGTATAATTCATCATAAAGATCACGTCTTTTATTAATTAATGTTTCTAAATCTGATCTATAATCCTCAAGACTAGCATCCTTTGCTATAAGATTATCTACATAGCTATTAACATCAAAAATGTTTTCTCTATAACGTCTAACGTCATAAATCCAAATATTTAAATCAGGAATTAACTCATCTAATTTATAATCTAAATGAATAGCAGGAATCTCTGCTTGCTGTCTATTTAACAAACGTGATAAAACAATGCTTCCTGTTATAGCATCAAGCTGATTATTTAAATTGTTTTGTATCTGTTTAACAGTATTTAAACTTTCTTCAACCTTTTTTTGTTCTATACTTAGTTTTAAATTATCATTTTGTCTTTGCTCAACATATGCAACTAATTTTTCATTAATTTGCAGCTCATTGGCAAAAACCTTATTATTAGCTAAATATACTTCACTATTATCAAGAGTTAAATTTTTGTTAGCAATATCACTTTGATAGCTCTTAATTTGTAAAATATAGTCAGATAAATAGTCATTTTCTAAATTTAAGATTTTAAGCTTATAAGTTTCCATATCCTCAAGCACTGCTTGAGAAAGTAACTTTTCTTGTAAAAAACTATTCTCTTTTTCTAAAGTATATATCTCAAATAAAATACTATCTCTTTCAATTTCAGATAAATTTACAGCATTTAAATTTTGAGAAAGTGCTACTATTTTTTGATTATTACTAATAATAATGTTAGGAGCTCTTGTAGGCAGGGTTTGTACAGCAAGGAACTCAGAATTTGCTTTTGCTAGTTTTGCTTGTAAACCTTGCTGTTCTAAAGTTAAATCAGCAAGCTTTGATTGTAATTGCCCATTATCTAACTTACTAAAATCATGTGTAATAATAGTAAATTTTACTTTTGCTATATCTAATTGATTTTGTAACTCACTTAAAGTCTGTGCTTTATGCTCCATTACATATTTATATGAATTATAATCTTTTTGTAAAGCATCATATTTACTATTTAATGATGCCATTTTATTAATAGCAGTAAGCTGCACAGACTTTTGTGTCTCATCTGTAACAATTTTTTCTATTTGAGATTTTAGATCATCTAACTCTTGTTGTGTATATATACTAAATTGGCCTTGTTTACTTAGTATAATCTCTTTAGCATAAGTATTTGTGCATAAAAATACTATAGCTAATAACAATAAAATGTATGCTTTTATAAATTTAAACATAGTAAATAAATGTCTCTTATAATAGTGAATCTATACAATAATCAACTATTGCATTATAGTATATAGATTAGCACAATAATATCATTTCTTAAAAATAGATTTTACTACCTATCATATCAAGGTAATACGCTAATTTAACTAAATACAATGCAGATAGTATTAATATATTTTTAAAGCAGCTGATGAACTAATTATTATAATGATAGTGTATTATCTTCATTATCAATATATTACTTATTCTTTTCTATCATTTCTAAATATTTTTTATAGTTTTCATCTGCCATAGCTCTTGAGTTTTCTTTATGATACAAATGATATGCTAAACCTTTAAACTTTAAGCGTCTAAAATTACCGCCAGCAAATAAAAAACGAGCTACAAAATCACTATCCTCTAATCCCCAACCTATATAGCTTTCATCAAATAAACCACATCTTATAGCATCATCCTTGTAAAAAGAGATATTACAACTTTTTGAACCTTTAATTAAACTATGTTTCTTAAAAAATTTTTTATCTATATATGAAAAATTATAAATCAAATTGCTAAATAAACTATTACGTCTATTTTTATAGCTTTTATGCTCAAATGCTTTTCTATAAGCAAATTCATCATGCTCTTTAATAGCTATGATATTATTAGTCTCCTCTTCACTTAAAAGTATTCTATTCCCTTGTAAAAATTGACCATGAACTGCTCTATCTAAATGATCTTGTATAAAAAACTCATTTAACAACATATCACCATCAATAAAAATTATATACTCACATGTACTGCATTTTATACCTTCATTGCGTACTTTAGCAGCTCTAAATCCCTTATCCTCCTGCCATACATGTATAAGCTTACAAGGAAAATCTTCTTGATATTTATTAATTAAATTTCTAGTTTCATCTGTACTGCCATCATCAGCTATAATCACCTCATTAGGTAAAACTGCCAAATTTTTTATAGAATCTAATACCAAAGCTAATCTTTGAGGTTGATTATATGTAGTAACAATTAAACTTACACTTTTAGGCTTTGCATACTTAAGTTCATATAACTTCATATATTTAAAAAAAGCACCTAATGCATTACATGTGCTAATAATAAAGCCTTTATAACCATATCTATAGCCATTTTTAAGTATATAATTTCTAAAAAAATTAAAACTTGCATGTGTTATAGATTTAATTACTGAGCTATCCTTATGTAAATTTTGCATAGCCCATAAAGTAGAATATCTTTGTAATTTATTTAATAAATCATCAATGCTATTAAAAGCATAATGAGTAATAAAACCTTCAAGTTTAACTATCTTATGATGATCTTTTATGTCTAAAGCTTCATGTACTTGCTTATCATTAAATTGTATTGCTTTTTTATTAAATAAACGTAAAACATAATCAGGACTCCAACCACAAGCTTTAATCCACTCTCCTTTATATAAATTATGTCTTGAAATTGAACCTATGGTATTTTCATCAAAATTTATTTTCTCTATAGCTTCTTTACAAGAACTATCTAAAACCTCATCTGAATCTAACGATAATATCCAATCATTAGTAGCATAAGAGATTGCCTTATTTTTTAAAGGTCCAAAACCAATAAATTCACTTTGATAAATTTTAAGATTATTATATTTCAAATGAAATTCACGCAATAAAGTAAGAGTAGCGTCAGTACTACCATTATCAAGAATAATAATTTCTTTAAAATCTTTTACTGACTCAAGACATTGCATAATAGTAGCTTGAGAGTTTTTTACTAAGATAGTAACACTAATCTTACTTAAATCCATAATCTTATCCTTTAATCTATAAGCAAATCAAAAATTACTGGCTTTTCCTCATCAAAACTTTGATATATTGTCACTAAGTCAGTTTTCTTATCATTTTTATTGCTGCTAATAGTAGTACTATAATAATCAGCAAAGAAATTATCATCTTCAAAAGAATAATCTACAAACTCCTCAAAGAATTTATCAGCAACTACATTTTTATCAAAATCTTGACTTAACTCAACTTCTAAAGAAGCCTCATCGTCATTTATAATTTTCAAAATTTTTTTATATAAAAATCTATCTTCAAAATATAAACTTTCTTGACAATAAGCTATAAAATTAGCAATTTGCTTATCTACTAAAGCATCAAACTCTTCATCTGTTAATGTATCAATATCCATTATTAGCCCCTATGAAAAGAAGTAATAGTATTACCACTAATTAAAGTAGCTTCACATACATGATGTGCTGTGTATTTCATTCCTTCACCAAAATGATTATTAGCTTTATCCCAATACTTTTCATCTACAAATACATTATTAACTTTTACATGACAAATACCAGTCTCTTTAAGCATTGTTTCATTAATTAAACTACAATCCATATAAGCCATACAGCCTTGAGGTACTACAATATTATTTTCAAAAATTTCTACACCCTTGGTATTAGTAGCTATAAATTTATCACCACAATCTCTAGCATGTACATTGCCTACTGCCAACATAGTATTAGCCATATCAATAGAAGCTATACATATAACTAATTTTTTTGTATCTATGATGTTCTGTGTAGTAGTATGTCCTAAATCTAAAACTACTAACATTTCATCACTTGCAAAAGGACAATTCCAGGCACAGGTCATAACATCATTTACCCCATCTTTGCTTTTTGAGGCTACCATAATGATAGGACCGCCAGTCATTACACGATAAGCAAATTCATTTGATATTCTTAGCATAATTACACCTTAATAAGATTTAGAAAATACATTATTTATTATAATTAGACCAATTATATCAAATCAATTTACAAATACAGATTTTATAAATAAGGTAAAAAAAAGGGTCAGCTAAATGCGACCCTATAAAACTAAATTTCTAAATCTGCAGGAGGCCAGTGTTCTAGGCGCATACCTAAAGATAAACCTCTTTCTGCTAATACGTCCTTAATTTCAGTTAAAGACTTCTTACCAAGATTTGGTGTCTTTAATAACTCAACTTCAGTCTTTTGTACTAGATCACCAATATACTTGATGCCTTCAGTCTTCAAGCAGTTAGCTGAACGTACTGTAAGCTCAAGATCTTCAACAGGACAAATGAGTTTAGGATCTATTAATGGACGATATGAAGCATCCTCAGCAGGCTCTACAGAATTTCTAATATCTACAAATGAGCGTAATTGCTCTGCAAAAATTGTAGAAGCGATATTAATTGCATCTGATGGATCTATAGTACCATTAGTTTCAACATTTAAGATTAATCTCTCATGTTGCTCATCGCACTTTTCTGTTTTAACTGCCACATTAATAATAGGACAAAATGAAGCGTCTAAAAGTAAACGACCGATAATCCTATCATCCATACCCTCAATATGAGGATGTGTAGTTGCAGGAACATAGCCTCTACCACGTGAAACATGTAGTTTCATCTTTAAATGACGCTTAATATCAGTAATATGACAAATTACTAAGTCCTTATTTTTAATCTCAACTCCAGCAGGACACTTGATGTCAGCTGCAGTAACAGGGCCTATGCCAGTTTTATCAATTTCAAGAACAGGTTGTGTATTTTGTGTGCTCTCAACAGATACTGCAACTTCTTTTAAATTTAAGAGAATTAACAAGACATCTTCTTGAACACCCTCAATTGCACTATATTCATGAACTGCATCTGTAATTTCTACTTCAGTAATAGCATAACCAGGTATTGAAGATAGCATTATACGGCGAAGAGCAGTACCCATAACTTGGGCATAGTGAGGCTCAAATGGTTCCAACACAACTTTAGAAACATTACGTGAAAGTGGTGTTACTTCAACGATATTTGGCCTTAGAGTATCAATATTTTGATCCAAGGTTAAACCCTCGTTTGTAGTCAAGAGACTTTAAAAATTCTTACTAGTCTAAGGGCGCAACTGCGCCCTTTATTATGCTAAATTATTCCTCAACAGTCTCTACTTTAGTAGGACGATCTACTAGCATAACATAAGCCATAGGGGCTTGATCACCAGGACGGAAACCACACTTTAAAATACGTGTGTAACCACCCTTACGCTCTGCTGATAGTACACCAACTTGTGTAAATAATTTGGCAACTACAGCATCATCACGTAAACGTGAGAAAACTAAGCGGCGATTTGCCACTGAGTCTGTCTTAGCAATGGTAATTAGAGGCTCTATGAAGCGACGTAATTCCTTTGCCTTTGGTAAAGTTGTTTTAATGCACTCATGAGTAATAAGAGCATTAGCAAGGTTACGATACAGAGCAGCACGGTGTGCTGATGTACGTCCTAAATGACGACCGCTTAAACGATGACGCATTTTACTAATTCCTTCTGTATAAACAATCCTATCTTGGACGTAAGTTTGGAGGTGGCCAATTGGTCAATCTCATACCTAATGAAAGTCCTCTTTGAGCTAGAACATCCTTAATCTCATTTAAAGACTTTCTACCTAAGTTTGGAGTCTTCAATAGCTCAACCTCTGTACGTTGTACAAGATCGCCGATATAAATAATTTGCTCTGTTTTTAAGCAATTAGCAGAACGTACAGTCAATTCTAAGTCATCTACTGACTTCAATAACTCAGGATCTGGCATAGGAGGAGCACTTGGAGCTAAAGCTTTTTCAGTCTCATCCTCTTGAATAATTAAGTTCTTCATATGCTCACATATTAACTCTGAGCTAAGCTTCAATGCTTGATCAGGAGCTAGTGAACCATTTGTTTCGATCTCAATTACTAATCTATCTAAATCTGTACGTTGTTCAACACGAGCAGATTCAACTTCATATACAAATCTGCGTACAGGGCAAAATGCTGCATCAATTAAAATTTCATTATCAGCATTTGCTGCAATATGTTCAGGGTTTGAAGCCTGAACATATCCTTTACCTGAAACAATACGAAGTTGCATCGACAATGAAGCCGCTGCACCTTTTAAGGTACAAATATATGCCTCTGGATTAACAGGGTTAACACCTTCTGGGCAAATAAGATCTGATGCTCGTACTTCACCCTCACCTTTTTTACTTACAGTAACATAGAAAGGTGTTTGTTGATTCTCGCCAACATTAAAGGCCAAATTCTTAAGGTTCATAACAACCTCAAAAATAGACTCAACAAGATCATCCTTAGGACTGTTAATACTATCAACACCCTCAATACTGAAAGCGTCTACTGCATATCCAGGTAGAGTTTTAAGTATAACATCACTTAAAGCCACACCTAAGGTGTTACCATAACCTCGCTCTAAAGGCTCTAACACTATACGTGCATGATTTTCTCCAAGCTCAGTAAAGCTAACTGGTACTGGTATTAACAATTCAATAACTGACACTATTGTTACCCCACATTAATAAAGAGGTGTTGGCTAAAAGCCGTATTATATTACTTAGAGTACAACTCAACAATGAGAGCTTCTTTGATATCAGCTGGAAGCTCTGAACGCTCTGGCTTGCTCTTATAAGTGCCTTTCATAGCGTTCTGATCTACATCGATCCAAGTTGGCTTAAGTGCTCTTTGACCTGCTAAATCCATAGCTGCCTTAATACGGATTTGCTTCTTAGCCTTTTCGCGAACAGCAATCACATCAGATGGTTGAACCTGATATGAAGGAATGTTTACAACACGGTCATTAACGGTGATAGCTTTGTGGCTAACTAATTGGCGTGACTCCATACGAGTTGAGCCAAAACCCATGCGATATACAACGTTATCTAAACGACCTTCTAAAAGCTGTAATAAGTTTTCACCAGTATTACCTGGCATGTTAGCAGCCTTCTTATAGTAATTACGGAATTGACGCTCTAGTACGCCATAAATACGACGTACCTTTTGCTTCTCACGTAATTGTAGACCGTAGTCAGAAAGGCGTGCCTTGTTAGCGCCATGTTGACCTGGTGCGGTGTCTAACTTGCACTTTGATTCAATTGCACGGACACCAGACTTTAAGAATAAGTCTACACCTTCACGGCGGCTTAATTTCAGGGCTGGACCTGTGTACTTTGCCATTTATCTTTCTCCAGAAATCTTGAAAGCCTATGATTAGACGCGACGCTTTTTAGGCGGACGACAACCATTGTGAGGTATTGGGGTAACATCGGTAATGTTAGTGATCTTGTAACCAATTGCATTTAAAGCACGGATTGAAGACTCACGACCAGGACCTGGACCCTTTACTAATACTTCAAGGTTCTTAACACCAAACTCTTTTGCAGCCTCACCTGCACGCTCTGCAGCTACTTGAGCTGCATATGGAGTTGACTTACGTGAACCACGGAAGCCTGAACCACCAGCAGTTGCCCATGCTAGAGCATTACCTTGACGGTCAGAAATGGTTACAATGGTGTTATTGAAAGATGCATGAATATGTGCAACGCCATCAGCTACTTGCTTCTTAGCACGCTTACCACCACGTGAACGTGCTGGTGCAGCTGTCTTAGTAGCTGTTGTTGCAGGTGCAGCAGCTGGAGCTGCTGTAGTTTGTTGTGCAGTAATTTCTTCAGCCATTGATCATGCCTCCTTACTTCTTAATGCTCTTACGTGGGCCCTTACGGGTACGTGCATTAGTCTTGGTGCGTTGGCCGCGAACAGGTAAGCCGCGACGGTGACGTAGACCACGGTAAGCTCCAAGGTCCATAAGGCGCTTGATGTTCATAGAAATCTCACGGCGTAAGTCACCTTCTACTGTATACTTAGCAACTTCAGCACGAATCTTCTCAACAACAGATTCTTCGATATCTTTGAACTTAGTGGATGGTTCAACCCCAGCTGCAGCACAGATGTCGCGTGCGCGGGTAGGGCCGATGCCGTAGATAGACTGCAATGCAATCACGGCGATCTTTTGATCAGGCACATTAATGCCAGCGATACGGGCCACTATTGATCTCCTAAATAAGGTCATGTTAAACGAAAAGCCACCGCAAAGCCCGTTAGGATACGCGGTGACAGCATAGTGCACTTTTATAAGGCAAAATAAACTTGCAAAAAATATAAAATTGCGATCACTGTATTATAGCAATAAATTTTATTTTAGCAAGGAATTTTTATCTTTAATCTTTATAAATTATGGGCTATAAATAAAACCTGTTTAAGATCACATTTTTAGCTCAAATGCTTAGCAGCACATAAGGTTCTTTAAAA
>CALXNP010000053.1 GCA_944389785.1 uncultured Anaerobiospirillum sp. | reverse complement strand
TAAAACTGCAATACAAAAATTAGGAAGGCTATTGACTAGGGGTCAAAAACCCCTTAATTTCGTGCGTAACTACTAATGTATTATTTTTTTTATTGACCTATATATCATAATCATAGTAAAATCTTAGGATTAGTGTTTTTTAAACACTATTATCCTTATTATTAAATCAATAAATAGGCGGTAGTACCGTCGATTGGAGAAATTTATGAAACGTACTTTCCAGCCAAACGTTTTAAAACGTAAGCGCACTCATGGTTTCCGTGCACGTATGCGTACTGCAGATGGACGTAAAGTTTTAGCTCGTCGTCGTGCTAAAGGTCGTGTGCGTTTAACAACTGTTAATGGCTAGATATACCTTTGATCGTGAGTTAAGACTTTTAAACTCTGATCAATATGATAAGGTATTTAAAAAACCAGTCCGGGCTAGTACACCAAAAATTCTTGTGCTTGCCACAAGAAATAATAATGCTACTCCTAGGCTCGGATTGGTTGTACCTAAAAAAGCAGTTAAACGTGCCGTTTGGCGAAACAGAATTAAACGTGTTGCAAGAGAAACTTTTAGACAAAATCAACATAAGCTACCTCATATTGATATAGTAGTCTTAGTTAAACTAGGGGTAAACGATCTTAGCAATAGTGAAATAAGTTCTACATTGATAAAACTATGGGATCAAATTTCTCTCCGTCTAAACAATCAGCAATCTTAATGATAAGGACATATCAAAAAATAATAAGTCCTTTATTAGGTCAGCATTGTCGTTTCTACCCAAGTTGCTCTCAATATACTTTAGAAGCTATTGAAGAGTGGGGGTTGTCTAAAGGTATTCTACTTGGAATGAAAAGATTAAGTAAGTGCCATCCTTTGAATGAAGGAGGCATAGATCCAGTACCAAAACGTAAGTAGTTAAGGATCTAGCATCAAGCAAGTAAATTAAAATGGAACAACAAAGAAATATTCTATTTGTATTATTCTTGGTTCTTTCCCTATTTTTATATTGGTCATGGGAAAGTGATAAGCTTAATGAAGCTAAAATGGCTCAACAACAGGCAATGGAACAAGAGCTAATCGCTAAGGGATTGGTTAATGATACAGTTCCAACAGGCAATACTATTAGGCTTGTTAGTGATGCTTTAGATCTAACCATTAGTCTAACTGGTGGCGATGTTATTGATGCTAAACTTCCATTAGTAAAGCAAGAGCTAAATAAAGATGATCCATTCCACCTTTTAATGAATGATAGAAAGTTTGTGTACATATCACAAAGTGGTCTAGCAGGTAAAGATGGTATTGACAGCAGAGTTAGACCAACTTATACAAGTACAAAAGATGTTTATACCTTAGAAGAAGGTAAAGATAGCGTAAGTGCTGTTTTACACTATACAAAAGATAATGTTACTTACAAAAAAATCTATACCATATATAGAGCTGTAACTGATACTAATAATCCTAAAAATATTGCACCTAATGCCTATGTTATCAATGTTGAATACGATATTAGTAACAAGTCAGATAAAAACTTATCTATGGCTTTTTATGGTCAATTAAAACAAACCGTTGAACTTGATACAACTTCAGGTGCTTTTGGTATGGTAGCAGGAGCTTATCGTGGCAGTGCCTACTCTACTGATAGTACACGTTATGAGAAGAATACTTTTGCTGATATCGTAGAATTAGCTAATGATGGTCAAAATATTAATGTAGAAACAAAAGGTGGTTGGATTGCTATGATTCAACACTATTTTGTATCTGCATGGATTGGTGATACTAATAATAATATTAAAAATGTAATTTATACAAGTAAAGCAAGTGATGGTAAAGAAGCTATTATTGGTATTAGAACAATAGCTCATACAATTGAAGCTGGCACTGATTATAAATTCAATGCTTCAATGTGGCTAGGACCTAAAAATCAAGATAACATGGAAATCTTAGCTCCAAATCTTGATCTTACTGTAGATTATGGTTGGTTATGGTTTATCTCTATTCCTCTATTTAAAATCTTAGAGTTTATCCAATCATTCATTGGTAATTGGGGATTTTCAATTATTATCTTAACCTTAGTTGTACGTACAGTGCTATTCCCATTAACAAAAGCACAATACACATCTATGGCTAAAATGCGCCTCTTAACTCCTAAGATGCAAGAGCTTAGAGAGCGTTACAAAGATGACAAACAAAAATTAGGTCAAGAAACTATGCGTCTTTATAAGACCGAAAAGGTTAATCCTTTAGGTGGTTGCTTACCTTTGATTATACAGATGCCTATTTTTATTGCTCTATACTGGACTTTAATGGAATCTACAGAGTTAAGACATGCACCATTTATCTTGTGGATTAAAGACTTATCTGTATATGATCCATATTTTGTGACACCTATTTTATATGGTATCACTATGTTTATGATACAAAAGATGTCTCCAACACCTGTAACAGACCCTATACAGAAAAAAGTATTAATGGCTATGCCTTTAGTATTTACCTTTATGTTCTGTACATTCCCTGCAGGTTTAACTATCTATTGGTTAATATCAAACATCTTTACAATCTTACAACAAGTAATTATCTTTAAGTCTCTAGAAAAACGTGGACTACACGTAAGAGAAGGAAAGAAAAGCTAATGTCTGAAATTGACAGCATTGCAGCAATTGCTACCGCACCAGGCCGCGGTGGCATTGCCGTTATTAGGGTTAGTGGTGACAAAGCCCTTTTAAGTGCTCAAACCTTATGTCACTTTACTCCAAAACCACGACAAGTCTATTTTAAAAAATTCTATGATAATAATGAGGTTATTGATGAAGGTGTTGTAATCTATTATCAAGCCCCTCATTCTTATACAGGCGAAGATGTTATTGAATTTCAAGGCCATGGTGGTAACATTACACCTCAACGCGTATTATCCGCTGTTTTAAAAATTAAAGGAATCAGACAAGCACAAGCAGGTGAATTCACCAAACGTGCTTTTTTAAATGGCAAAATGGATTTAACTCGAGCAGAGGCTGTAGAAGATTTAATTTCATCTGGTACAGATTCTGCTGCTAAAGCAGCTATGGCATCTTTAGATGGTATTTTTGCTAAAACAGTATTTGAGTTAAATGAAAGACTAACTAATTTTAGAGTTAGAATTGAAGCTTGCCTTGATTTTCCTGAAGAACATGAGGATTTTTTTGATTCTGGTACAGCAGATGCTGAACTTAATGATATTTTACAGTTAACTCAAGATTCTATTGTTAAAGCTAATCAAGGTATCAAACTGCAAGAAGGTGCAAGAATTGTTTTAACAGGTGAACCAAATGCAGGTAAATCCTCCCTACTTAATACTTTAGCAGGAATTGATAAAGCTATTGTAACTAATATACCTGGTACAACTCGTGATATTTTAACTGCCAATATTGAAATAGCAGGTGTTATTGTCACAATTACAGATACTGCAGGCATTAGAGACAATCCTAGTGATGAAATTGAAGCTATAGGAATACAAAAAGCTATCAATGAAGTAAAAAAAGCAGATCTTATATTGTTACTTGTTGATAACTCTAAAGAGCCTCAATATTGTCTTGAAACTTTAAATAAAATTTTAGATATTACTGATAATAAAGAGAATATTATTATTGTAAAGACTAAAAAAGACTTAGAGCCTAATCCTAAGACACAAGAATTACTCAATAGTCCAAATTTTGCCAAATATAAACAAACTAGCTGTAGTGTAAAGCAAAAAGATGGTCATCTTGAGCTTATCAAAGAAGTGAAACAAGCTTTAGATATTATTGAAGTTGAAGGTGTCTTTAGTGCCCGTCGTCGCCATAAAGATGCTTTAAATTTAGCCTATCAAGCTCTACAAAGAGCTATTAGTATGCTTCAAATAGGTGATCTTGTATTGTGTGCTAGAGAAATTACTATTTGTCAAAATCATTTAGGTGAAATTACAGGAAAAATTACCTCTGATGATATTTTAGGTAAAATCTTTGCTACATTCTGCATAGGTAAATAAATCAAAACAAATCTATTTACAAAACTCCATCTTTAATTAAATTTTAATATTAAAGATGGAGTTTTATATTTCTTAATAATATATTAGCAATACAACATAGAAAGTGAGCTTATCTTTTTAAGTCATAAGTTTCTATCTTGAAAAGATAATAATTTTTTATACCTATAAAAATATATTACTCTAATAAAATATTATTATACAAATTGATTAATTATAATTTTTATTATAATATTAATATTATAATTAATATTAGGAATTAAATATGGATAAATTATCTATTCTTGAACAAGAATTTTTAGCAAAAGCTTCAAATGCTATTATTAAACAAGTTATAGCTACACAAAAACCTTGCATTAAAATCAAATTAACTTCAAAAGAGCCTCTTTTATCTGATAGTAAGTTTGGAGGATTACCATACTTAGCAAAAGATGATAAAGCTCCTTGTGATAATGAAAATCATGAGCTAACATTCTTAGCACAAATTAATCTATCCCAATTACCAGATAATACAATATTTCCTACAAAAAAAGGTTTGATACAATTTTGGCTACGTAATGATGATGTGTATGGACTAGATAGTTTAGATGGTTATAAAGTTACTTTTTATGAAGATATAGATCTTAATATAACTAAAGAAAGTGTACTAGCTAAATACCATCCTTATGTAGAAGACGATAGTTACGATATGTTTCCTATTATAGATGAATTTGCTTTAACATTTACAAATGATTATAGCTATTTAAGCTGGTCAAATGACGCTTATCAAAATCTTGTTGATACTCAATTACAAAAACTAAGAGAAAAAAATACTGAATATCAAGAAATTTTTGATAAATATAAAGATGACCAATACAAGCTTATAACTTTTATAGAGGAATATGATAATAATAGTTTAAAAAAACTAATAGAAGGTTTTGGTCATCAAATAGGCGGTTATCCTAGTTTTACACAGAGTGATGTTATAGTTGATGAAAATGCAGCATATAACATCTTACTATTACAAATAGATACAGATTCTTTAGATGATAAAGAAATCATGTGGGGAGATAGTGGTATAGCAAACTTCTTTATAAAAGAAAAAGACCTAAAAAAATTAGACTTTAATGATATCTTATATAATTGGGATTGCTGTTAAATTAACTAAAATCATATTAAAGGGAGACTATCGTTACAAGACTCCCTTCTTTTACTATTTATTCTTAACTTTTAAGTTAAAATCTGTATTAAAAGTATCAATAATTTCTATATAATTTGCTTTTAAAGCACTAACCAAAGCATTATAACCATCTTGTTCTAAAGCAAGACTTTGTTTATAGTCATGACTAAACACTAATTTTTGCTTTTTATCATAAACTTGCACTGCTAATGCTACATTAGCATAACCATCATAAGTACCATTAAACTCACTTACATAAATATTAAAATTTAAATTCTTACAATTATCACAAATTAATCTATCAACCCATAAAGTTTTTAACTGAGAGTCTAATTTATCTGCCCAACGATGGTTTGTAGCACTATATAAAGATACATCAGACATTTGAATTACAACAGCACCATTACTTAAAGCCTCGTTTAGTTTAAGTTTAATACTACCATTGTCCATAAAACTGCTAGATTTAACATCAGCTACCAAAAAATACCTGTTGTAGTCTATACTACTATTTTGACAAGCATTAATTAATATAGCCATGACACTAACAGTTGCTATTGTTAATATTTTTTTGAAAAACACAACTAATACCTCATGTTATTTAATTGCTTTTTTAGGTTCATAATCTTCTGTTTTATTACCAAAGATAATGCTATTTGGATTTTGACCAATAGCATTAAGACCTGGGCCTAAATCATTTAATAATTTATTAACCCTTTGTAATACTATATTTAATTCGTCATAAATTTGTGAGTTTTTATCAAAAGATTGTAAAGTAGTATCTAATCTTTCTACAGCATTTGCCATTTTATTAATAAGATCAGCATTATTAATAGCTTTACTATTTTGAGCTAAGTTATTAGCAAGTAAACTAATATTATTTAAAGTTTGTTTAAGTTCATCTGAAATACCCTTTGTATCGATAGCATCGATTTTAGCTACAATGGTATTTAAACCTTGAATATCTTGATTCATATCTGAAAAAGCTATAGTACTATAACCTAAATAATTACGTTTAGCTAATTTACAATTCTTATTTTTTATATCAATTAAATTAAGCTGATCATTACTGCTTAATAAGCTAGATGAGTCTATTTCAAGACATAGTTTATTTGATTTTATAGACTTATCTATATATTGTTTAAAACTATCTATTGATACATCATCAGCATGAAAAGCAATTAATATTGGTTTTAATTTACTAGTTAAAACATAATCAAAGCTATTTATAAAAGGAGATTTAATAACAGTACCTACATGCAATCCTTTATAATAGATTTTAGAACCTTCAACTATGCCTTTAAAATCATAATTTATAAAACTTACATAACTTGGATATAAAGATAAATAGTCAAGATAAGCACTTTTTTTACTATCAAATACTGTGAATGGTTTTTCTAAACTTATACTGCCACTAGAATAAGAGCTAAAATTATCAAAGCTAATAGATCCTTGTAAAAGATTATTTAAAGATTCAGTCTCAACAGTTAGCCCACTAGTATTTAAAGAAAAATCTATACCACTTGAAACCCAAAAGCGTGTAGAGTTAGTTAATAATTTAGCATATGGATCTTGTATGAAAATAGTGTGTTTAACTAAATTATTATCTATATCAAATTCACTAGATAAAATATTTCCAACACTAAAACCTTTATATAAAACAGGATCACCTGTCACAAGTGTTTTGGTACCTCTATATTGTAAATTTAAATTAATACCTTGCACATTAGGTTTAGTTACAGGTGGTGTTTCTAAGGCTTTAAAAGATCGACTATAAGTTGGATCATTACCTACTTCACATTGAATATAAGCACCTGATAATAAAGTATCAAGCCCTGAAATATCAATACCTCTAACTCTAGTTTTTACCACCCAAAATAGAGTATCTGATCTTAACAAGCTATCAGTGCCTTTATTCATTTGTATAGTTAAAATAGCACTATTAAAATTTTCATCTAAACTTACTTGTGTTACTTTACCAATGGTTACAGAATGTAATTTAACTAATGTTTTACCAGCCTCAATACCATCTGCATCTATAATGCTAACTGTAATCTGTGCACCTTTATTAAAACTATTATTCCAAATCAAAATAGCACTTATGATTAAAGTAATAAAAGGAATAACCCATACAATTGAGATTTTCTTTGATTTTTTAGTTATGGCTTTATTTTCAATCATTTTTTATCCCAAATTAATCTTTCATCAAAACTATGAGCTGCAAACATTGTCACTAAAACCACCAAAGAAAACACTACAATAGCGACACCAGGTTGCACAGTTAATAGACCAGTAAAGGTCACAGCTGAGGTCATAAAAATTACTACAAATACGTCAATCATAGACCATTTGCCAATAAACTCAACAGTCCTATATAAGTTAGATAATCGCTTTTTATCTACTTTATCCTTATATCTAATATATAATACTAAAATAACCATTGAAATTATCTTAAATGTTGGAATAAAAATAGAGGCAATTAAAATAACAATAGCTACAAAATAAGATTTAAATTCAATTAAAGAAATTACACCATCTATGATGTTAGAACCAATGTCATTACCTAAATAGCCTGTAATCATAATAGGATATATATTTGAAGGTATAAATAAAATTATAGCAGCAATTAAAAAAGCACAAGTGCTCTCAATACTAGATTTAATTCTAAAATTACTGTGTCTATGACAACGAGGACATTGCTCTAAAGTATTTGCATGATGAATACATTCACAGTGATGACAATATACTAATCCTACATCAATAGCTCTTTTACCTAAATTACTTTTTAAATATTCTTGTAAACTTGGTTCATTATTATAATTCTCAACTAAAGACCAAAATAATGAAGGTTTAAAATAAATTGAACACCAAATACTGATAAAAGAAAATAAAAACATTAAGTAAAAGCCATAATAAAATACAACATCTACTAGTGCTACAAGTTTGACTAAACTTACTAATACTCCAAGAATAAACACATCTATAAAACAATATTTATGAGCTATACTATAAATAATTGCTACTATAACAGAAGGCTTATATTTAAATAAACCAACTATAACTTGTAATGACAACATTACAATAGGGAAAATAAAAGTAAAAAATAAAAAAATTGATAATAGTAAAGTCCAATTGCCTTTTAGTACAAAAAAAATATCAGATAGAGAAATGATACGATTGATACCAAAAACAGATAGAGATAAAAAAGGCTCAAAAATTACTAGTAAGAATAATACTATTGCAGATAATGCACTACTTGCACATAATTGCATATTAAAATCATAAGCACTCCTTAAGGTAGTACCGCAATGAGGACAAACACATTTAACACCTTTTACAAAAGGAGGTAATGCTATAATATGGTCACATGATTTACATATGGTGTAACTAAAATCTTGCATTTTAACTTATGATCTACAATTAGAAAAGCTGTTTAATACAGTATAAATAAACAGCCTTTAGAATTTAAATGTTTGTAGGATAGATTATAACAGTATTATTAGTCAATGATCTTGCTACATCAATAATACGTTGATTACTTGAACCCCTAAAATCAAGTTCTAAAGATCTTAGTTTTTCTATATAAGGACCATCTACTAATACATCTATATTCTCAAGTAAACGTCTATGATCAACATTAAGTATAAGCTTTTCAAAAACGTAACCTGAGTAACACCAGATATTATAGCCATCTTGCTTTAAAATATTAGCAAATTGAGCTAAAACTACAGAATGTAAAAAAGGCTCACCTCCTGAAAAGGTAACTCCACTTAATAGTGGATTATTTTTAATCTCAGTATATAAATCCTTTAGTCTTACACTAATACCACCATCTAAACAGTGAGTTTGAGGATTTTGGCAGCCCTTACAATTTAACAAACAACCTTGAGTAAAAATGGTATATCTTATACCAGTGCCATCAACAATAGAGTCATTGATAGCACCTGCTATCCTAAGACTAGTATTTTCTAAAAAACTAGTCTTATCTTGCTTAGATATGAGCATGCTTTACTCTATCCTTTTCCTCTGCTCTTTTAGCATTATTAAATCTATCAATTGTACCTACTAAATAACCAGTAACTCTTCTTATTCTTTCAAACTTTATACCTTCACCAACCATGCCATTTTTTACATGTAACTTATTAGTCATTTTAAACTCCCTCAGCAACTAACATAAACTACAAGAAACACCTAAAGCTGCTAACTTTTCAATGCTAACAGCCTCACATTCTTTTCTGCCACACTTAGGACAATGATCATTTATAACCCCTACAAAACCACAAACAGGGCAACGATCTACAGGGTGATTGATTGATCCATAACCAATACCATTATCCTTCATATAAAGGATAATTTTTTCAAAAGCTTCAATATTCTTGCTTAAATCGCCATCTAACTCAACATATGAAATAGCACCAGCATTACAAAGCTCATGATAAGGACCTTCTATTTCAATCTTAGATGACAATTGTATATTATAATGCACTGGCACATGGAAAGAATTAGTATAATAAGCTCTATCAGTAACTCCCTTGATTTCTCCATATTTTTTCTTATCTAAAGCAACAAATCTACCTGATAAACCCTCAGCTGGTGTAGAAAATAAAGAGAAATTTAAATTAGTTTGAGCTGTTTTTTCATCAGTAAGCTTACGCATATGAGAAACAATTTCTAAACCAAGCTGTTGAGCTCTTTGACTTTGTCCATGATGCTCACCAATAAGAGCAACTAAACATTCTGCCAAGCCAATGAAGCCTACAGATAATGAGCCATTTTTAATAACTTCACTAATACAATCATCAAAAGCTAATTTTTCTGAGTCTATCCAAACTCCCTGCCCCATTAAAAATGGATAATTATAAACATGCTTTTGTGCTATCAAATTAAATCTATCTAATAATTGGTCAAAAACCATATAAATAGTTTCATCTAACTTTTTGTAAAACACATCTAAATTCCCCTTAGACTCAATAGCTAATCTAGGTAAATTTACTGTAGTAAATGATAAGTTACCACGACCAGGTATTATCTGTTTAGTCTTATCATAATCATTACCAAACACACGTGTTCTACATCCCATCAAAGCAACTTCTGTTTCAGGATGACCTTCAACATAATACTGCTTGTTATATGGTGCATCTAAAAATGAGAAATTAGGAAATAATCTTTTAGCAGAAACTTTACAAGCTAATTTGAACAGATCATAGTTTATATCCCCCTCTTTAGTATTAACTCCATCTTTAACTTTAAAGATTTGTACAGGGAAAATAGGTGTTTCACCCCCACCCAAACCAGCATCAGTAGCAAGAAGTATATTTTTGATAATCATCCTTTGCTCTGCTGTTTGACCTGTACCATAGTTAATAGAAGAAAAAGGAACTTGAGCACCTGCTCTTGATTGCATAGAGTTTAAATTATGTATTAAAGCTTCCATTGCTTGATAGCAATCTCTTTGAGTAAGACTTAAAGCTTCATCTATAATATAAGTTAAATCTTTATCATTAAAGTTTGGAACAAGCTCCTGTAAAGAAGTTCTAATTAAAGTTTGTATTTGCTCTGATAATACTGTGTTATGCTTTATATATAAATCACGACAATATTGCTCAAGCTTACTTAAATCAAAACTATCATCTCTAAGAGCAATATGCACTACTCTGCTTAAATTCTTAATATAACTACATACAACATATGGTGCTAAATCATACTCAAACATAGGGATAGATTGACCACCATGCATATCGTTTTGATTTGACTGAATAGCAATACAGCAAAGAGCTGCAGCTGAAATAATAGAATTTGGCTCTCTTAAAAAACCATGTCCTGTTGAAAAACCTTTTTTAAATAGTTTAGATAAACTAATTTGACAACAATTAATAGTTAATAAGTAAAAATCTAGATCATGAATATGAATTAAACCTTGAGTATGAGCTAAACTGTGCTCCATTTTAAGCACATATTTTTTTATAAAGTCTTTAGCACCTTCTGAACCAAATTTTAGCATCATGCCCATAGGAGCATTAGCATCAATATTAGCATTTTCTCTCTTTAAATCCATATCATCAGTAGACTTAGAGGTTAAGTCTCTGTAAATTTTAGTTAATTCAGCATTATAATTTCTAGCATTAGTTCTGCGCTGTCTATAAAGAATAAAATTTTTAGCTTCAGTTGCTAAATCATGTTTAATCAAAACTTTTTCTATAATATCTTGAGTATGCTCAACAGTTGGCTCTTGATCTACTTCTAAATTAATAAGATCAACAACTTCTTGTGTAAGCTTAGATACTAGTTCTTTATCAACACTATTTTGATCATCAGGATGTACAGATATTAAAGCCTTTTTTATAGCATCATAAATTTTTTGCTGATTAAAAGATACCTTTCGTCCATCTCTTTTGACAATATATCTGTACATAAACAAGCCTACACCTTAAAAAATTAAAAATACAAACAACAATTAATCCTATTTAACTTAGTAGAATTAAACTAGTGCGTTATTATAACCTTTTTAATAAAATTTATCTTATTCAACTTAATATTATTTATTATAATAAAAATTCATTATATATTTTAATATAAATTAACCTAATATTTTTAGTTATATTTGTTAAAAACATTAATTTAGGCTAAACTTAACCACAAGTGATTTATATTAATCAACATAAGGTTTATTTAATGCTAGATAAATTTATATTTAATATATTCTGTTATGTAGTTGATAATTATGGTGATGCTGGAGTATGTCTTAGATTAGGAAATGATCTTATACAAAAAGGCTATAGAGTCAGAATTTTTTGCTCTGACCTTAAGGTGTTAAATACAATTATAAACGCAAATGATACTATAGAAAAATATTCTTTTTTAGAGCTTAAAAGCTTTAATTTTAATAAATATGACATTATTATAAATGGTTTTTCCTACAATTTTAGTGAAGATATAGCGGTTAAGCTTAAACAAAACCACAACTTAATTATTAATTTAGAATATTTAAGTGCTGAAAAATGGGTTGAGTCTTGTCATAAACTACCATCACCTTATCTTGGTTTAAACTGTTATTACTTTTTTCCAGGATTCAATCAAAACACAGGTGGAGTATTAATTGAAAAAGAATTTAAAGCTAAATTTTATCCTAAAAAACCAAAAACAGATGCTAGAGATATAACTTTATTTTCATATGCTAATATTAAAGTTTTAGATCTACTAAAGCTTTTGAGTAAATCTAAAAAACATAATAACATACTTGTTTTTGAAGGCTTAGCTTTAAATAATATCAATAAATTACTTAAAATTAATTTAAAAGCAAATCAAAGCTACAGATTTGATAATATTACATTGTATGCATCAAAAATGGTCTCTCAAAAAGAATATGATAATTTACTATTAGCCTCAGATTTAAATTTAGTGCGTGGAGAAGATTCTATCATTAGAGCAATATTATGTGGCAGACCTTTTTTATGGCAAATATATGAACAGCAAGATGATATTCATATTATTAAGCTTAATAACTTCTTTGACAGATTTATAGATATTTTTAGCTCTGATAGTGATTTTATTAACAAAATAAGAGCTCTTTTTATTTCTTATAACAATAGATCAAATTTTTTAACTACATTAACAAATTATGATGATATTGAAAATGAGTTTTTTAAATTAAGTGTAAAGATGCAACAACATTTATTATCTTTAGGATCTTTGAGTGATAATTTACTCACTTTTATAAAAGAAAAGCTATAACATAACTATTAAAGATAAAAAAATTTGTTTAAAATACAAAACTACACATATTATTTTTTTCTAGTTTAGGCTAAAATTAACATCTTATAAGTTAAAATAGGCGTAATTTCACCTGTATATGATTTTAATTATAGGTTAAAAAGTAAGGTTCTTAAAGCTTACTCAAAATTACGTAGATCTATCTTAATTATCTACATGAATTCCATGTTAATTATTAATATAGATAAAATATTATTAAACAGATTTCGAAAAACGTTCTTGTAAAAGAACTATTCGATAGCGGTTGTGTGTACCAACCGATACGGAGCTCGCTTACCGTATTAGAATTGGTAAACTTACTAAGTTCACCAAGAAACTCAAATCTAATCTTTAGATTAGCTTAAGAGTAGTTCACAAACTATTTATCCATAGACGGACAAATCATCTTGCTTGTATGAGCAAGAGAACAATTGTTATTACACTCTAGTAATAACAGTACTCATTAGTTTATTTTTACTTTAAAAAGGTATATAAATGAAGATAGCTCAAGAAATTCGTGCTGGTAATGTAATTATGCTAAACGGCAACCCAATGGTTGTACAAAAGACTGAATACAACAAGTCAGGTCGTAATGCAGCTGTTGTAAAGATGAAGTTAAAGAACCTTTTATCAGAAGGTGGTACTGAGACTGTATTCCGTGCTGATGACCGTCTAGATGATTTAATCTTAGATCGTAAAGATTGCACATATTCATATTTCAATGACCCTTTATATGTATTTATGGATGAAGAATTTAATCAATATGATGTAGAAAAAGATAATCTAGGTGATGTTTTAAACTACATCGTTGATGGCATGGAAGATGTATGTCAAGTAACATTCTACAATGGTAAAGCTATTAGCGTAGAACTACCAATTACTATTGTAAGAGAGGTAGAATATACAGAACCTGCAGTACGTGGTGATACCTCTGGTAAGGTAACAAAACCTGCTCGCTTAGCTGGTACTGGTTTTGAAATTCAAGTTCCTGATTTTGTAAACATTGGTGATAAGATTGAAATTGATACTCGTACCAATGAGTTTAAAAAGAGAGTTTAATTATAAACTTTAAAACTGGGCCCTCTGTTGAGGGCTCAATTTATTTTTACCTTATAAATAAGTTAACTAAAATTAGTTTCCAACCACTTATAAAACAATAAACAAAAAGTTTCCCTAAGTTTTCCAAAAAATAACATATTGATTTAAAATATAAAAAAAAAGTTTCCCACATTTTTGAAAAAATACCAAAATTCTTATTAAATTTTCCAACAGAATGTTATTTAAAAATACCCACAATCATCTTTATGATGTACCTAAAAAAATAAAGTTTTCCACAATTTAAGGACTTTCCCACAGATTAAAATAGATATTTATCAAGTATCTATTAAATTCCCAATATAATTATGATTTATCAATAATTTTTTCTAGTTTCCCAACGCTAACTAATATATTCACAGCTGTCAAAAAAAATTTCCCACAACTAAAATAAGTACATAAATTTTTTTTATTAAAATTATTTGTTATTTACATTGATTTATTTTCATAAATTCTTGAATTGTTATAATAAATAGTCTGTTGGAAAAAGTTTGGAAAATTTTTATAAACCTTAGTATAACCATATTGTTAGTATTGGGAAACTTAAATAATCCTTAACTAAAATTAGGGTAAATCATTTTTTCCCAAATGATACTAAAAGCTAAATAAATATTTTCCAAATGATTTTCCAACAAATAACTAATTGATATATAAGTATATTAAAAAAGTTTCCCACAATTATAGGTTTTTATTTATAAAAATATAAAAGATATTAAAAATTACCCACAGGCATAAATTCTATTTTTTCAAATTACCCACAATTAAATTTAAATCTAACACTTCTTATTCAAAATAATTTTCTCAAATCCTTTATAGGATAAGTAACTAAAATTAATATTTTGTTGGAATTTACCTACATTTTTACTATTTTTATATGTAAATATTTCAGTTTTTAGATAATATTAATATATTAATCATATGGAAAAACTTGGTTTTTTTGTTTAAAAGTATTTAAAAGCTTTATGTAAAATATAAGGAAAATAGATAATAAAATTATAGTTGTTATAAAAATATATAGTTTCCCACATTTTATACTACTAGATCTAAAAAGTTTCCCTAAGTTTTCCAAAAACTAATAACTTGATTTTAAAGTATTTTTTTTAGTTTCCCACATTTTATGTTTTTATAATAATAATAATTAAAAAAAAATATATTTTTTTTTATGTTATTAATATTATTATTGTTAAGTTAAAATTAAAACTTGAATAAAAAAAATAAAACTCTAAAATAAATTTGTAGCTTGATTATTTTATTTAGCGCGTTTGAATAATCTTGCCATGAGATTTTAAGGTTAATAAGAAATTTTATATGTTATTTATTAAGTAATGCTCTAAGCTTACATACAATAATAACTAACTTTAGATATTTTGATTTTAGCTACAGGTAGCTTCTGCTATTCTTCAAATTTAGTGATGTATATCTTTTTATTTTTATGCTGCTTTAATTAAATCCTATTAATCTTGATAAGCCTTCTATAATTTTGTGTTTTCTCTACAAGCATCATCTGTAAAAATTTTTAATTATAATAACTCCTATCTAAATTTACTCTAAAGTCCATAGTTGGAGTATATATAAATCTTTTTATTATCTATTTAATTTATATAATTAATAATAATCTTAATCTTTTACTTTAATCCTTCCTTATCTTGCTCTTTTATTATCATTGTAATTATCTAGCTTTCATTGGGAAAAATTTAGTTTTCTACAACTTTTTATATTTTTAGTTAATACTTAACTTATTTTTATAGAAATTTACATATATTTTTATTAAAAATGACTGTAAAAAATAAAGTTTTATATGACTTAAACAATTTTGTTTTGTTGAAAAACTTAGGGAATCTATTTAAAAAAACTTTAAAATAGCTTTTATAACCTTGTGATAAATAAGTATAATTTTAATATCTGTTGGAAAACTCATATTTTCCAACAGTTTTTTTACTATTAAATAAAAAGTTTGCCTAAACTATGTTTTCAAATAACAATTTGATTTTATTAAAAATTTATAAGTTTCCCACAATTTGTTAGTTATATAATAATATTAATAATTAAAAAAATATATATTTTTTTATGTTATTAATATTACTATTAGTGAGTTCATACGCTATTGTTGAATAAAAAAAATAAAACTTTAAAATAAACCTATACTTTGATTATTTAATTAGCGCACTTGAATAATCATATATATATTTATTCATTGATGTTTTATAAAAAATGCTCTAACAGAAAGTTAAATATTTTTATAACTCATAAATGTAATTACTTTTAATATCCTTTATATATATTTCAGCCCCTATTTTAATTTTCAAAAAAATTTGAATAGTACATATAAAACTATGTTTTTGTCTAACTCTACAAAAAATTTAAATAATTCTTGATTCGATTTAATACCTACTATTAAACAATCTTTAAATAGCTATTGCTTCTTTAATTATTCATATAAGAACAAACTAATCAAAAAATGCCTATTCTATACAGCCTATCTTTTTTATTTAAAAATACCTATTAACCTAAATCCCCGTCCATTTTATAACTATCACATCATAACTCCCTTGCCCTGGTAGTTTTTTATCTGTATAACA